>DASUSL010000053.1:0-15314 GCA_036375135.1 Thermoanaerobaculia bacterium
CGATTGATATGCCCCCATATCAATCGCCACCTCCACCGCACCATTCATGTGGTCTCCGAAGCCACGATTGATATGCCCCCATATCAATCGTGGCCTCCGCGGCCACCATTCAGGTGGTCTCCGAGGTCACGATTGATATACGCCCATATCAATCGGCACCTCCGCGGCACCATTCATGTGGTCTCCGAGGCCACGATTGATATGCCCCCATATCAATCGGCACATCCGCCGCACCATTTTCATGTGGTTGCCGAGGTCCGATTGATATCACCCCATATCCATCGAGGGTCCGGCGGCCGGACTCACGTCCCGAACTGCAGGCGGCTGGCGAGGATCTGCGGCAGCCCGGCCTTGAGGATCGTCGACTGCGTCTTGGCGATGTCGTACTCGACGCGGAAGAACTGCACGGAGCGTTTGTCGGTGTCGAGGATGACGCACGACGCGGCGGGGTTGCGGTCGCGCGGCTGGCCGACGGAGCCGGGGTTGATCAGGTAGCGCAGGCCCGGCTCCAGCTTCACCGTCGCCTCGCCGCGCACGGCGAAGCCGCGCACGTTCATGTCCGGATCGAGCGAGAAGACGGCCGGCAGGTGCGTGTGGCCGAAGAGGATGAACGGCGCCTCGAACAGCGCCAGGATCTGCGCCGCGTGGTGCACGTTGAACACGTACTCGTCCTCGTCGTACGGCGAGCCGTGGCAGAGCATCACGTTCTGATGGATGACCGGACCGACTTTCAGGTCGCGCAGGAAGTTGCGGTTCGGCGCGCTGAGGCGGTCGCGCGTCCAGAGCGCGGCCGTCTTCGCGGCGTTGTTGAACCCTTCCGCGTCGTCGAGGCCGGCCGCCACGCGGTCGTGGTTGCCGCGGATGTACACCTTGCGTCCGCGCAGCGTGCGCATCGTGTCCAGCACGTGGTTGGGCTGCGCGCCGTAGCCGACGAAGTCGCCGAGGCAGAGCACCACCTCGTACTTTTTGCGGCGGACGCGGGTCATCACCGCGCGCAGCGCCTCGAGGTTCGCGTGCAGGTCGCTGACGACCAGCGCCCTCACGCGCGCCTCCCCGAGCTGCGCACGTTCGAGCGGCGCGCCGCGTCGAGCACGTTCTTCGGCAGCTCCAGCACCAGTCGCTCCACGATCTCGACCGGCGTCTCCTCCTCGCGCACGTCGATGGTGATGTCGGCCATGCGGTAGTAGCGGATGCGGTTCGCGTACAGCTCGTGCGTGGAGAGGTCGTCGCGGAACAGCGGCCGGTCCTCCTTGCGTCCGATGCGCGCGCGCAGCAGCGCGTACGGCGCGGAGAGGAACACCGACAGCCCCTCGGACTGGATGAACTGGATGTTGTCGTCGAAGGTGAACGTGCCGCCGCCGGTGGCGATCACCGCGGCATCGAGGTGGCGGGTGGAGCGGAGCAGGTCGCGCTCTCTTTTGCGAAAGTACGGCTCGCCGCGCTGCGCGAACAGCTTCCTGATGGTCAGTTGCTCGGCCGACTCGATCAGCTCGTCGAGGTCGAAGAACGGCGCTTCGATCCGCGTCGCGAGCTCGCGGCCGATGGTCGTCTTGCCTGAGCCCATGAAGCCCACGAGGTAGATCTTCATTGCCGAAGTGGGAACGAGGGTACTACAGGCTGAACTTGTCCATGAATCGCGTCGAGATGTCGCCGCGGATGAACTGCTCGTTGTTGAGGATGGCGCGGTGGAGCGGGATGGTGGTCTTGACCCCTTCGACCACGAACTGTTCCAGCGCGCGGCGGCCGCGGCTGATCGCCTCCATGCGGTCCTTGCCGCGCACGATCAGCTTCGCGAGCAACGAGTCGTAGTGCGGGGGGACGTTGTAGTCGCGGTAGATGTGCGTGTCGACGCGCACGCCCGGACCGCCGGGAAGATGCAGCTCGCGGATCTTGCCGGGGTTCGGCGCGAACGTGACCGGATCCTCGGCGTTCACGCGGAACTCGATGGCGTGGCCGCGCAGGCGGAAGTCGCCGTGCGGCACGGAGAGATGCTCCCCCGCCGCGACGCGGATCTGTTCCTTGACCAGGTCGATCCCGGTCACTTCCTCGGTCACGGGGTGCTCGACCTGGATGCGCGTGTTCATCTCCATGAAATAGAACTCGCCGTCCTGGAAGAGGAACTCGATCGTGCCCGCGTTGACGTAGTTCACCGCCTGGCAGAGGCGCACGGCGGCGTCCTGCATGCGCTGGCGCATCTCCTCGGTGAGCGCGGGCGACGGCGACTCCTCGATCAGCTTCTGGTGGCGGCGCTGGATCGAGCATTCGCGCTCGCCGAGGGCCACGATGCGGCCGTGCATGTCGCCGAAGACCTGGATCTCGATGTGGCGGGGGCGCTCGAGGTACTTCTCGAGATACACCGCCGCGTCGCCGAAGGCGCGCTCGGCCTCGTTGCGGGCGGTCTCGAACTGCGTCTGCAGGTCGGCCTCTTCCCAGCAGATGCGCATGCCGCGTCCGCCGCCGCCCGCGGCTGCCTTGAGGATGACCGGGAAGCCGATCGTCTTCGCGACCTCGGCCGCCTCCTCGACGCTCGTGATCGCCCCTTCGCTGCCGGGGATGATCGGCACGCCGGCGCGCTTGGCGGTCTCACGGGCGCGCGCTTTGTCGCCCATCAGGCGGATGGCCTCGGCGGGAGGACCGATGAACGTCAGCCGGCACTCGCCGACGATCTCCGCGAAGTGCGGATTCTCGGAGAGGAAGCCGTAGCCGGGATGGATGGCGTCCGCGCCGGAGATTTCCGCCGCGGCGATGATGCTGGAGATGCTCAGGTAGCTCTGCTTCGATGCGGCGGGACCGATGCACACATCGTCGTCCGCGTAGCGGACGTGGAGCGAGTCACGGTCGGCCTCGGAGTGGACGGCCACCGTCTTGAGGCCCATTTCCTTGCACGCGGCGATGACGCGCAGGGCGATCTCGCCGCGGTTGGCGATGAGGATCTTCGAGAACATTGCGGCGGACTATACCTTGACCGCGTACAGGTTCTCGCCGTACTCGACGGGCTGCCCGTTCTGCGGGTAGATCTTTGCGATCACGCCGTCGATGTCCGATTCGATCTCGTTCATGAGCTTCATCGCCTCGACGATGCAGAGCACCTTCCCCTTGGTGATGCGGTCGCCGACGTTGACGAAGGGAGGCGATTCGGGGCTGGCGGCGCGGTAGAACGTGCCGACGATGGGCGACGTGATGATGTGCAGGCCCACATCGCTCTCTTCCTGCGCCTTCTTCGCCTTCTCTTCGCTGCTCTTCGGCGTCTCGGGCGGAGCGCTCACGGAGGAGACGACCGGCGCCGAGCCTTCGCTCTTCATCTCGCCGACGTGGATGACCTGCGCCGGCTGCGAGGACTTGCCCTCGATCTTGACGCGGGTACCGGCCTGTTCGACTTCGACCGAATGGATGCCGTGCTCGGCGACTTTGTCGATGAGCTCAAGGATCTCTGAATGTTTCAATCGCTACCTCTCAGATCAACTCGTCGCGAAGCAAATACTTCGCCCTGGACAGCTCGAATCGCGCGCGGCCGTAATTGCCGTCCGGCTGGAGGACGAGCAGGATGTAGTACTCGGGCGTGACCTCGGACATGAAGGTAATGTACTTCTCGGTAACGAGCGAGAACTGCAGGACCTCGCCCGTGTTCAGCTCGGTGTTGGCGTGACGGATCGACTTGATGAACGAGCCGAACTCCGCGCCCAGGACGTCGAGCGGGACGGCGCCGTCGCCGATCTTCTCGATGGCGATGCCGTCCAGGCCGATGAGACTCGTGGCCAGCGCGCCTTCGATGCGGTCGCGCAACGCGCTCAGAACGTCCCTAAACATGCTCCACCTCGCGCCGTGAGACTTTGGAGAGCCAGCGCTCGAGGCGCTCGATCTTCGGATTCACGCGCGGCGTGAGGGCGTCGAGCCGCGCGCGCACGTCGAGGTTGTCGGGATCGCGAGTCAGGATGTTCTCGTAGATGTGGCGCGCGTCGTTGGTGAGACCCTGCCGTTCGTAGAGCTCGGCCATGGTCAGCGTGTTGGTCAGGTCTTCCGCGTGCGGCGCCGGCTCGGGCGCGGCGGCGGGCTCGAAAACGTCTGCCTCTTCGTCGACAACCGGCGCGGGGACTTCCGCCGCCAGCGGCGCGACGTCGATGTGCATGCCCATGGGCTGCTCGATCTCGATCGCGGAGGAGAGCGTGGCCGGCTCTTCGAACGGTGAGTCGTCGTGCGCGACGAGCATCGGCTCGACGTCGCCGGTCTCGATGGCTTCCTCGAAGGGTGGCGAGGTGCGGTCGAAGGGGGACTCTTCGATCAAGGGGAGCGCCGCCGTCCCGGCGGCTGCCGTGGCGGCGGCCTCGCCGCCACTGGGCGGCGGCGGAGGCGAGGACGCCTCCGCGGCAGCCGGCGTGGACGCCGGCGGTCCGCTGGGCGGCGGTCCGCTGGGTGGCGGTTCGCTGGGCGGCGGTTCGCTGGGTGGCGGTTCGCTGGGCGGCGGTTCGCTGGGCGGCGCGCCGCTGATTTCGCGATCGAGTGTTTCGATCGTCGCCTTCAGCTCCTCGTCCCCCGGCATCAGCGCGAGGACGAGCTTGTACTTTTTGATGGCCTCGACGTTCTCGCCGAGGTTGCGGTAGGCGTCGGCGAGGAGGCGGGCGGCGACGACGTTGCCCGGATCGAGCTGCATCGCCTTGTTCAGGACCTCGACGGCGCCGCCGTCGTTCTTCTGCTCGCGCAGCACGCGGCCGAGGCTCACCCAGGCGGCGAGATACGTCGGATAGACCGCGAGCCCGCTGCGCAGGACCTGCTCGGCCTCACCCGTTTGTCCGGCGCGGCGGAGCTCCTCGGCGAGCTGGTAGAACAGACGGCTCTTCGGGTCCGTCTTCAACCGGAACCGCAGCTCTTCGATCTTGGGATTCGTCGCCGTTTGCGCCATCGGGGACCTGATTCTACCTGCACCCATACGCGAACCGCCCCACGGATGCGGGGCGGTTCGATGGATACGCTGGGAAAAAGAGCGACTAGGTGCCGTTGCCGGTGAAGCAGTAATCCAACGCGGGCGTGTCGGGATCGTTGCTGTTCACGCGGATCGTACCGCCGAAAGGACCAGCGGCCGTGGGATTCGCCGTGACCGTGAACGTCGTACTGCCCTGCGGTGCGATCGTCGCCGAAGCCGGCGCGACGGTGACGGTGTCGGTATTCGACGAGCTGACCACGGCCGCCGAGCTGATGATCAGCGGCTGTCCGCCCGTGTTCGTGATGGTGAAGGTCGAGGTGCCGGTCACCGTGCCGGCGGCGACGACGTTGCCCATGTTTCCGCAGGTTCCGGTCGTCGGCGTGATCGCCGCATTCGGCGGCGGCGGCTCTTCGCAGGCGCTGCTGGCCGGATTGATGGTCAGCGCTCCCTCGGCCGTATCATCGCAGTTTTCGGTGCCGGACACGGTGTACTCGACGTCCACGTCGATCGGCAGGCGGCGCGTGCCGCCCACTCCGCACGCCTGCGTCGGGAACGTGAGATTGGTGGGGAGCGGTACGGTGTAGGTGGCCGTCCCATTACCGTTGATCGTCGGGGCGCCGGCGAAGATCGTTTTCCCGCCGATCGTGAACCGCGCCGCGCCGGGCAATGGGTTGGCGACGGTGACGTTGACGGACGAGTTCACGCCCACGGTGACGACGGACGGGTTGATGTCGACGATCGCGGGCACGAAGATCGGGAAGCGGAAAATCGGGCCTTCGGCCTGATCGCCATTCACGACGTTGGTCACGACGATCGGTCCTTCGAGCTCCGCGTCGCAGTCGGTCGGGATGATGGTCGGGATCGTGGCCACGATGCGGGTCCCGGTCACCTGAATCAGACCGAGGCCGATGTCGCCTTCATCCGTGCGGACGACGGCGATCACGGGCGGGACGAATCCGTTGCCGTCGATGGTCATGCGCGATGACTGGATCGTGACGCCGGTGATCTCGACCGCATTCTTGTAGTTGAAGCCGTCCGCCAGGGTGCTGGTGGTCTGGGAGTTGAGGTTGCGCACCGTCACGCTGACCGCGCCGGTGACGGCACCGGCGCCGTTCGCCGGCGTTTCACGCGCAGGCGGGGTGTCGACGATGATCTGGTTGAACTCGACTTTGACCACGCGGGCTTCGGCGGTGTCGAAGAGCACCTGCACGGGGTCCTGGAAGCCTTCACCGATGAGCGTGACGCGCGTGCCGCCGAGCACCGGACCGGAGTTCGGCGTGACCGAGAAGACGACCGGCGTGAGGCGCTCGTTGCGGAAGGTGAAGGCATTCGCGCGCTCGACCCGGTTCTCCGAGGTCGTGCCGGACTGGGTGATGACGATGATGGTGGCCTGCAGTTCCTGTCCGGCGCCGAGGTTCACGCCGGGCGTGACCACGTCGATGGTCGTCTCGGTGGCGCTGACGACCGAGGCCTCGATGGGTGTGGCCTGGTTCGGGAGGCGGAAGAAGACCTTGACCGGTCCGCGGAAGTTCGTGCCGGTGATGCGGATGATGTCGCCGCCGGCCGGCTTGCCGAGAGTCGGCGAGACGGAGACGATGGTCGGGGAGGTGTTGGGCGGCACCGGGATGACCGGCGCTGCGACGAAGTTCACGGTGGCCTGGCGGCTGATGTTGTTCACCGTCACGGTGACGCGCACGTTGTCGACGGTGCTCGAGGTCAGCGTCACCGAGGCCACGCCGTTGGTCGTGGTCTTGATGACCTCCTGCCCCTGTCCGTCGATGACGCCGCCGTCGCTCTCGAACTCCACGGCGGTGCCGTTGGCGACCAGTTGCCCGTTCTCGGTGACGGTGGCGGTGATCGTCACCGGCGAGTCGACCAGCGGATTCTGGTTCGACACGGTGAGGACGACGCTCACGCCGCTGGGCGGCGGGTTGGTGCCGGGAGGCGAACCGCCGCCGGTGGGCGGTGCGGTCGGAGTCTCACCTTTGCACGCTGCGAACAGCAGAAGGACCGCGATGAAGACGATCCACGTTTTCCGCTCTCTGATTCCAGTCATGATCCCAACCCCCATCCGGCGCCTGCCGCGCTCACCCGGGTGAGCGGAGCGACAGCTAGGCGCATCCTCCGCAGCCGTAGCAGAAGTCGATCGGGAAGCGCGTGGCGTCGTAGACCTCGTCGCCGCCCAGCGTCTCGCCGAAGAACTCCATGATCACATCCAGTTCGATGATTCCACGCTGAGTGTCCGGGTCGCGCCCGCCGTTCTGCGGCAGGAGCGCGGCGAACGGCGCCTGATTGACGGCGTCCGGCTCGATCACCACGAAGTCGCTCAGGCCCGACGTGTTGCCGACCGTGATCAGCGTGTCCATCGGACGGACGAACGAGGCCGGCACGAGGCGGCCGCCATCGCGGCGCTGATACGAGACGCGGTAACGGGTGACGCGCACCTGGTTGGCGTTGCCGGTGAGGTCCGTGCGGCCCCGCGAGATCACGCGCAGCGTGACCGTACCGATGCTCTGCTGGCAGTCGATGTCGAAGCGCGCCACGTCCGGGTTCAGCTCGACGAGCTGCACGTTCTGCGTAGTGCTCACCACCAGCGCGACGGGAGCGGAGCCTTCGTTCAGCTCGCCGTTGCAGCCGAGGACGGCCACGGCCAGCACGAGCGCGGCCACTTTGCTGATTCTTTTGACGTTCACGTTCATACGCCCCTCCCTCGGCTCACACTCTCACGATTCGCGGCGTGATGAAGATGAGCAACTCGTCGTGGTCCGTCGCGGTGTTGTGCGAGCGGAACAGTTCCCCAATGATCGGAATGGCATGCAGCACCGGAACGCGCGACTGCCTGCGATTGTCGCGCGTCTGGAAGATGCCCGCGATCACCGCCGTACCGCCGTCGCGCACCATCAGGCGCGTACGTGCCTGACGGGTGGTGAGCGGCGTGCCGGCTGCACCTTCGATGGCCAGACCTTCGGCCGGTTCGTTCTTCTGCACCGAGATCTCCATGATCACCGTTCCGGCCTCGGTGATCTGCGGCGTCACCGAGAGGCGCAGCGTCGCGTCGAGGTAGTTGACGGTGGTCGTGAAGTTGATGCGTGTCTGATACGGAATCTGGAAACCGCTCTGGATCTCGGCCGGCGTGTTGTCCTGCGTGGTCACGCGCGGCGCGGAGATGACCTTGATGAAGCCGACCGACTCCGCCGCGCGCAGCGCGACGTCGAGGTCGAACACGCCCAGGACGTCGAGGAAGTTCAGCGTCAGGACCGGCGCGGCCGCGCCGCCGAACGTGAACGCACCGCCGCGGAAGCCGACCCGGTTCGGGAACACGAGGCCGGTGCCGGTGCCGACGGCCGGATCGAGCGCGCCGCCGAAGTCCCAGTCGAAGCCCCACTCCTGGCGGAACGACTGCGAGCTCTCCACGATGCGCGCCTCGATCATCACCTGGCGGTTCGGGATGTCCACCGTGGCGATGAGGTTCTGCATCGTGGTGAGGTACTGCGGCACCTCGCTGATCACGAGCTGGTTGGTGCGCTGGTCGACGATGATGCGCGCGCGCGGCGAGGCGATGTCGCGCAGCAGCGCGGCCACGTCCTGCGAGCGGGCGTAGGAGAGCTTGAAGCTGAGCGTCGTCAGCGGCACGTTCAGGCGCTCTTCCTCGGCCAGCCGGCGCGAGGCGGCCGTCTCCGCCGCCAGCCGGTCGATCGTGCCAATGCGCATCACGTTGCCTTCGACGACGTACGTCAGGTTGTTCTGGCGCAGGATCAGGTCGAGCGCCTGATCCCAAGGCACGTCCACGAAGTCGACCGTCACCGAGCCGGTCACGCCCGGGTCGACGGCGATGTTCAGTCCCGTCAGCTCGGCGAAGGTGCGGATGACGTCCTTGATGTCGGCGTCTTTGAGGTTCAGCGAGAGCGGCTCGCCGTTGAAGGTGCGCGGGCCGCCGCTGAGCGTGCGCGGCCCGAGGTTCTGCGCCGGGGGCGTCGTCGGTGCCGGCGCGGCGTTGCCGAAGACGTCCTCGGGACGCTGCGTGATCGGCGGCTCCTGATCGAGCGGCGCGTTGATGACTTTTCGCGCGCCCTGCGAGGCGGACGCGGTGCGCTGCGGCTGCGGCTTCGGCTCGGGCTCCGGCATCTTCCACGTCGGCGCGTTCTCCGCGATCGTCGGGACGGAGGCCGGGAGCTCTTCCGCCGGCACGATGGGGATCGGCTTCGCGGCGGCGGTCTTCACGGGAGCGGGAGTGGGCTCCTGGTGGAGGACAGGCAATCCTGCCTGTCCGGTCTCCTGGCGCGCTTCCCGGACAGGCTGGATTGCCTGTCCTCCACTCGGGAACGTCAAGCGGAGCGTGTCGCCCGCGCGCCGGATGTCGTATTCGGTCTTCTGCGCGAGGTCGACGACCACGCGTGCGACGGTCGGCTGGAACTGCGCCACGCGCACGCCTTTGACGACGTCGTCGGCGACCGTGACCTTGTTCTTCGCGACGTTGCTCTTCACGCCCTCGAGATCGATCACGAGGCGCGAGGGGTTCTCGAGACGGAAGGCCTTGTACTTCAACTCGCCGTCGGCGGCGATGTTCACTTCCACCTGCCCGCCGTTCATGCTCGCGCCGATCGACTTCACGGAGCGGGCGCGCGGGAGGGTCGCTTCTTCGACGACGGGCGTCGGCTCGATCGCGGCCGGCACCTCTTCGATGACCACCGGCTCCGGCTGTTCGACGATGGGGGCAGGCTCCGGAACGCCGGCGGCGGGAACGACGGCGGGAAGGATCTCGACCTGCGGCCCCGCCTCGGCGGTCTCGATGGGAATGGCGCGGGCCGGCATCGTGATCACCACCGACCGGTCACCTGCCGCAACGTCGGGCGAGAACGACTCGG
Organism: Thermoanaerobaculia bacterium; assembly: GCA_036375135.1. Taxonomy (GTDB): domain Bacteria; phylum Acidobacteriota; class Thermoanaerobaculia; order Gp7-AA8; family Gp7-AA8; genus QHVT01. The sequence goes on from DASUSL010000053.1 coordinate 9,784, forward strand.
CCAGGCGGAACGTGACGCGGGTGAGGCGGGTCCCCATCTCCACCACTTCATCGGCGGAGAGCGAGGTGACGGCGGGAGGAAGAGTGGCCGGGATGGAGACGGCGGCATCGCGGCTGGTACTGGTGAGGTCGACGACGAAGACGCCGGGCGACGGGCTGTACGAGGTGTACGCCGGCGCGCCGCTCGTGCGCAGAATCACGCGCGAGCCGTCCACTTCGACCGCGCCGAGCGCGATCGGGCTCGGTACGGCGGCCGTCGCAGGTGCGGGCTCTTTCGCTTTGCGCCCCCACATGCGCGCTTCGGCGGCGCTGGCGCTCACCAGGAGCACGCCGCCGATCAGCAGGATTCGCTTGGCTCTACTCATACTTCCCACCTTCACCATCTCGCCCTCCACTCGCCCACTGGACTGGCCCGCGATCCCCTACCTCTTCGGGGTCGACGGCGTCAGATCCTTCACGACCTCGCGGAACCGTTCGATGCGAGTCGGATCGTTGACCTGCTGACGGAACACCACGGACGACGGCGTGATCCGAATGACCTCGCCGTCCAGGACTTTGTCGCCGACCTTGATGGTATAGCCCTTGTTGTCCGGACCGTTGATCATCGCCGTCAGACCGGCGCGCGTCCGGAAAATGCCCTGCAGCTTCATTTCATCGATGAGGAAGCCCGGCACGCCGGCCGGACGCTGTCCCGGATCGAGCTTCGGCGCAGGACCGATGAGCGACCGGAACGGATCGCGGCGGCCCTGCGGGTCGTAGCGGTACGTGTCGGTCGTGGTCGGCTCTTCGAGGATCTCCTCGAGCGTCTTCTGTACGGTCGTATCGGTGGCCGCGCCCGTCGCCGGCGCGGTGCCGGTCGGAGCCTGCGCCACGACGCTGGCCACGGCCGCGAGGACGATCAGAAGCGAGATGCTGAACGTTCGTGTCTTCATCGCTTCCTCCCCTACCCATCCACCGGCGTGGCGGTGCCGCCGCCCGGTTTCGCCTCACCCGCCGGCGCCGGCGCGGCGCCGGCTTCTCCCTCGGCGGGAGCGTCTTCCTTCGGCTCGACGTAGACGAACGTCTTGGCCGTGAACTCCGACGTGATCGTCTTCGACTCCTGGCTGTCGCGCGCCGCGATGCGGATGTTCTCCACGTTCATGATGCGCGAGAAGTTGCCCAGGCGATTGAAGAGAATGGCCAGGTCATGATAGCGGCCATCGACGGCCACCGCGATCGGCCACTCCACGTATGCCTCGGTGCTGGTTCCCGATTCGCCGAGCGGCGGGAACGAGAGGCGGTTCAGCGTGAACTCGCCCTGATCGACGAGCGACTTGATCTTCTGGATGATCTCTTCGGTGTTGCGGGTCGAGGGGAGGATGCGGCGCAGCTTCTCGAGCTCCAGCTCGAGGCGCTTCACTTCCTCGCGGAACTGCGGGAGCTTGCGCTCGGCGGCGCGTCCCTGCTGGATCTTCTGATCCAGCTCGGCGATGGCCGTGTCCGCGGCGGCGATCTCGTCCTTGATGTCCTTCACGACATAGGCATCGATCGCCCAGAGAATGGCGACCGCCAGGACGAGCCCCACGAGCAGCCCCACCCACCACGGTTTGTCGTCCAGAGTCAGCGCCATCGAAAACCTCTCCTGCTACTGCGTCGTCGTCGCCGTTGCCGTGGTGGTCGCGTCGGCTGTCCCGGCCGCGCCTCCCGGCGTCTTCGGAGCGTACGAGAAGGCGAACGTCATATCGAACGAGTAGACCACCGGTGCCGTCGACACCTGCGCCATCGTCCCGAGCTGCGGCTCCTCGAAATAAGGATCGTTCTTGATGTTCAGCACGAAGAGCGCGATCGCGTTCGGATTCAGCCCGCGGCCGGTGAGACTGATCCGGCCACCCACGATCTCCAGCCGGTCCAGCCAGACCAGGTCGGGGAGATCGCGGCTGATCTGATCCATGATCCGCACGGGTCCCTTCTGGTTCTGCTTGAGCTGGTTGATCAGGTCGATGCGCTGCTGGAGGCTGTCCTTGCGCTTCTGGTACTGCTCGACCTCTTTGATGATCGCCTCGAGCTTCTGCGCCTCGTCCTGCCGCTGCGCGCGGGTCTCCTGACGCTCGGCGAGGGTGCGCTTCATCATGTACCAGTAGCCGGCGGCGGCGAGCGCCGCCAGGACGACCAGGCCGAGGATGAAGATGTTGTTGAGATTCGCCGAACCTGGTCCCGCCGTGGCGACTGCCACCGCCGCCGGAGCTGCTCCTGCTCCGCGGACCGCCCGCCCTTCCCGCACCAGATTGATCTTGATCAAGCGTCCCCCAACTTCCTCATGGCCAAGCCGACCGCGATGGCCATGCTCGGCGCGATCTCGGCCAGATCTTCGGGGTTGAACTGGCTCTCGTCGACGGCGATTTTCCGGAAGGGATCCATGATGGAGACGGGGATTCCGAACTTGTCGCGCAGGATGGCGTCGAGGTTGAGCACACCCGAGCCGCCGCCGGCGAGAACGATCTCGTCGACGCGCTCGGCTCCCGAAGTCGCGGTGAAGAAGTCGAGGGTCTTGCGCAGCTCGCCCGCGAAATCCTCGGACACGGAGTTGAGGATCGGGATGACCTGCTGGATGGTGTAGTCGGCGACGGCCTTGCCGCGCTTGAGCTCCTCGGCCTGCTCGAAGGAGAGGCTCAGCTCGCGCTGGATGGCGTCCGTGTACTGGTTGCCGCCGAAAGTGATGTCGCGCCAGAACATTGACGTTCCGCCTGACAGCACGTTGACGTTCGTGACCGAGGCGCCGACGTTGACGAGCGCGAGCACCCGTCCGTCCTCCACCTCGTAGTTCACCTCGTAGCAGTTCTGCAGCGCGAAGGCGTCGACGTCGACGAGCACGGGCATCTTCCCGGTCTGGCTGATCACCGACGTATAGTCGTTGATCTTCTCCTTCTTCACTGCGACGAGGATCACGTCGATGTTATCGCCCGTCCCGGGGCTGGTCAGCGGGACGTAGTCGAGGTTCACATCGTTGATGTCAAAGGGGATGTACTGCTCGGCTTCCCACTGGATCGATTCCGCCAGCTCCTCGGGGGACATCGCCGGCAGCGTGATCTTCTTGATGATCACGGAGTGGCCGGAGAGGGACGTGGCGTAATTGGAATTCTTGACGCTTTGGTCCGTGTTCAGCCGCTGGATCGTCTCCACCACCATGGAGGAATCCATGATGGAGCCGTCGACGATGGCTTCAGGGGAGAGCCGCTCGGTGCCCAGCTTCACGAGCGAGTAGGCTCCACCCTTCTTCTCCTTCAGCTCGACGAGCTTGATCGCTGAAGAGCCGATATCGAGACCGACTACATTTTTGCTCTTTGAGAAGAACACCGCTCACCCCATCCATCTCACTCACTTCTCACAGGCACCGGGGATGTAAGAAAGGTTGAGCGAAATTACAACGTTTAATTTTTGGTGTCAACTCTACAGGATTTAGATAAGTGGTTCGATTCCGCGCGTTTGCAGCTCATCCGCTTGCGCGAGTCCGGGCCGATGATTACAATCCACGCCTTTCGATTCGAGGGAGTCTAACCATGGCGAAGATGTGTGAAGTCTGCGGCAAGGCCCCGGTGTTCGGTAACCGGGTGAGCCACGCGCACAATGTTTCCAGCCGGCGCTGGCTGCCGAACCTGCAGAGCGTCCGCGTGATGGTCGGGTCGGCCGTCAAGCGGATGCAGGTGTGCACCCGCTGCATCCGTTCCGGCGCGATCAAGAAGGCCGCGCGCTGAGCCGGAGTGCTGAGTGCTGAGTGCTGCGTGCTGAGTCACCGGCCCCCAGCACTCAGCACCCAGCGCGCCGCGCGGCTCATCTCCATCGCCGCGCATCCCCTCGTCCTCTCCCCTCTCACGGTGGCCCTCGCCAGCCGCAACTGGCGCTGGACGCTCATCATCGCGGCATCGACGATCATCCCGATCTCGGCCGTCATCCTCTGGAACATGCGCCGCGGCGTCTGGAGCGACTTCGACGTCTCCCGCCGCGACCAGCGCTCCGGCCTCTACTGGGTCGCGATCCCGATCTTCATCGCCACGGCCTTCCTCGTGCCGGCCTTCACGCGCTCGATGCTGGCGCTCGCCTGCGCGCTCGCCATCGCGCTCGCCCTCAGCCGCTTTCAGAAGACCTCGCTGCACCTGCTGTTCGCCAGCTTCTGCGCGGTCATCCTCTGGAAGGCGTATCCGTGGACGCTGTTGGTGATGGCGCTCGTGCTGGCGGCGCTCGCCTGGTCGCGCTGGTTCCTGAAGCACCACACTCCCGTCGAGATCGCGACCGGCACGCTCCTCGGCATCGCTGCCGGGATTTATACGATCCGCTGACGGACGGCTGACGCGCATCCCCACGACAGCGTGAAGCCGGCGCCACCGTGCCCGTAGTTGTGGACGACCCGTCCTTCCCGCTCGAGCCGGATCGCCGCGCGCACGGGACGGATGCCATGCTTCACACCCCGCACGTTGCCGCCCACCTCGGGCACCGCGTGTCTGCAGCGCTCGACGATCCTGGCGATCTCGCGCTCGTCGGGCGGCACCACCGCGTCGTATCCGCCGAGGATGCAGTCGTCGGTTCGCGGGATGACGTACGTGAGCGGCCCGGCCGGCTCGACGTACGCAAAGTCGATGGGCGGCCGGTCCACGACGATCGCGACGCCGTAGCCCGGCTCGAGCTCCGCGTCGTCGCACAGCTCGCGCGCCCCGAAGCCGGCGCAGTTGACGATGCGGTCGTACTCAGCCAGCTCGTCGAAGGAGCGCACCTCGCGCTGCTCGATCTTCCCGCGGAAACGCGAGCGGAGGTACGGGAGGTAGCGCGTGACGTCCATGAGCGGCACGCGCAGCACGCCCTCGCCGACGACGTGAAAGTCGATCAGCGAGACGCCGGCCGCCGGCTCGTAGCAGAGCCGCTCCAGCACCTCCCGCGTCTCGTTCGCCCACGCCTCGAGCTCCGCCCCCGCCGCGTGATACGGATACCAGATCGCCGCCGCCGCATGCGACGTCGTGCTCTCGACGTCTCTCGCGACGATCGTCACGTCGTGCCCCGCCTCTCCGAGCACGACGGCGCAGGTGAGTCCCGACACGCCCGCTCCGACGACGACGATCCGCATGGGGCGCAGCCTATACTGTTGTGCACGAATGACTCGAACCGGAAAGCGCATCTACGGCGGCCGCGACCCGCGCGAGATCCCCGCCTACCCGCTGGTGGAAGCGGCGCGTTATGCCGGCGTTCCGCTCAGTACCTTGCGCGCCTGGGTGGGTGAGCGGAAGGAGATTCCGGGTGTCATCGAATTGCCCGAGGACTCGCAGGGACAACTTTCTTTCTACAACCTGGTCGAGGCATTCGTCCTCGGCCGGCTGCGCCGGAAACACCAGTTGCCGCTCCAGCAACTACGGCGTGACCTCGTGACGTTGCGCGAGCTCCACCCCGAGGTGAGGCATCCGCTCGCGGACCTCGACCTTGCGACATTTGCCCGCAGCGTGTTCGTCGAGTCCACGGAGGACGTCGTCAACGTTTCCCGCGGCGGCCAGCTCGGGATTCACGCACTGC
>DASUSL010000054.1:0-10206 GCA_036375135.1 Thermoanaerobaculia bacterium
TTGCTCGAAGAAGCGCTGACGCTGCTGAAATCCGAACCAATACGGGATCGCAGCGTCGTGTACGCGATGGCTCTCCCTCTACTCATAACTCGGGGTGACAGCGCACGCGCCGAGTCCATGATCAACGAGTTAGAAACAATAGAATTGTCGGCTTTTGCGCGTGGCCTCCTCCAACGTCATCGAGCGACGATCGCCCTACGACGGGACGACGAACAACTGTGTAACCAATGTTATGAGGCGGCGAATGAAATTTTCGTTGCCCTCAGCGTACCGTTAGAACATGCCAGCACGCTGATCCAATGGGGCAGCGCAGCAAGCGCATTTCGGCGTTTTGACATCGCGGAGAAGCACATCCGTCATGCGCTCAGGATTCTAGGTCCTCTAGAGAACGGTCCGGCCATGCACGCCGCTACCGCATATCTCGCTCAAGTTCTCGTCGCCCGCGGCAGGGTGACGCCCGCTGAGCGACAAATTGAAGCTCTAGCGAGATATGACGCTGGAGACGATGTATTCAGTCTTGGCTCCGGCGAACTCACACGCGCAATCGTGGCCGCGGCACGAGGACGGTTCAATGAGGCTGAGCAACATTTTGTCACGGCCGATCAGTTCTACACGCGGGGCGAAGCTCACTTCCGACGTAACCGTTTGACTCTTGAGCGCGCGCGCATGTTGCGAATGCGGGGCGATCGCGAACGCGCAGCGGCATTGCTACGCGAACTCGCCCGCGACGCTGCGGCACGAGGAGAATCGATCCTCAAAAGGCTAGCTGAGGAAGAGTTGGCTCGGTAAGGCCAATAATACTGCCCGATTGAACGAAGCTTACCGCGCGCCCATCTCCCGTAACCGTGTCTTTCCCAGGATGCGTACCCAGAACTTCGTCTGCGCGTCGGTGATCGTGTCGGCGTCGACGCGTGCGAGTGCGGTGCGTGTGGCTTCCGTGGCGCCGGCCACGTCGCCGGAGTCGAGCAGCGCGGCGCCGAGGCTGTCCCACGCGTTCGATGCCTCGGGGTAGAGCTCCGTGGCCAGGCGGAAGATGGCCACCGCCTCGCGATAGCGGCCGAGGCGCTGGTAGGTGCCGCCGAGGCGGTTCAGCGCCTGCGCGTCGGCCTTCGCCGTGCGATAGGCGGCAATGCCTTCGTCCAGGCGGCCCTCGGCGATCAGTTCGGAGGGCGTGGCCGGCTCGGTCGTGCGTGGTGCAGAGGCCGTCGTGCTGGTGATGATGTCCAGGCCCGCGTCGGTGACGCGGAAGCGCTGGTCGGCGTCGGTGCGCGTGAGCGTGCCGTCGTCGAGCGCGTGCAGCTTCACCCAGCGGCCGTCGAGGGTGCGCAGCTCGAGCGCGTCGCCGCTGCGGCGGATGGCCAGGATGCGATCGGGCCCCTGCTTGTAGCGTCCCGGCGCGTGCGTCAGCACATCCTCGGCGATGGCGCGCGTGGTGCGGACGGCCGGGGCATTCGGCCAGCCGAACGCGCGCGCGACGCCGCGCTCGATCTCGGCGAACAGCGCGCCGCCGGCGTCGGAGTTGGTCATGAGCACCACGCCGCGTCTGCCGTCCTTCGTGGCGGTGAAGCGCGTCACGAAGCCCTCGTCCGAGCCGTCGTGGCCGAACGTGCCGCGGTCGTTCAGAAACCAGCCGATGCCGACGTCGTCCGTGGGCGAGACCTCGAAACGCTGCGTGAGCATGAGCCGCGCGCCGTCGATGGAGAGCACGCGCGACGGGCGTCCGGCCAGCGCGTCGCCGAGCTCGATCACCACGCGCGCGAGCTCGGACGGATTCGTCCACAGCCCCGCGGCGGCCATCTCGGGATAGACGTGCCAGCCGCCGGGAATGGCGCGGCCGGCGCCGCGGTAGCCGGTCGCGGCGCGCGAGCGCTTCGACGGCGGGAGCGGATTCTCGTACGTGCTGTCGCGCATGCCGAGGGGCGCGAGGACGAGGCGGCGCATGAGCGACGGGAAGGGCTCGCCGAGCGTGTCGGAGAGCGCGAGCTGCGCGATCGTCGTCCCGCCGCCGGAGTAGCGGAACTTCGTGTTCGGCGCGAGATCGACGCGCACCGGCGGCGTGTTCGCGGGCGGCACGCCGTCGAGGATCTGCTTCGTCGTCGGCACCGGCTCCGTGCGCGCGTAGCCGGGGAAGCCGTGTACGGTCGTGCCGGCGCTGTGGCTGAGGAGCTGCCGCAGCGTGACGGGCGTCTTCGCCGTCAGCTCGTTCGACGGCAACTGCCACGTGCGGAGGAGCGTGTTCACGTCGGCGTCGAGCGGCAGCTTGCCGCGCTCGACGAGATCGATCGCGGCGATGGCGGTGATCGGCTTGCTGACCGAGCCGGCGAGGAAGAGCGTCTCCGTCGTGACCGGACGCTTCTTCGCCACGTCCGCGAGGCCGTAGCCTTTGGCGAAGACGATGCGGCCATCTTCGACCACGGCCACGCTGATGCCGGGAACGTTGTAGAACTTCAGCCGCTCTTCGACCGACCACGACTCCCCGCCCTCGATGGTCACGGGCGGCAACAGACGAAGCTCCGGTTCCGCGGCCGCGACGCGCAGCGCGGCGACGAGCACGACGATGAGTGAACGCATCCTCACCTCCACTGTTTGACCGATGGCCACACGCTCTCCAGCGATGGCTTCAGTCCGCGGCCATGGTAGATCGGCCCGTTCTCTTCCGGCATGGCAAAGGGATGACTGGTCCGATCGATGACGCGGAGGGAGTGCCACATGCCGGGATCTGGGTCGTCGCCGACCAGGATCACGGAGTCGCCCGTCGCGCCGCGCGTTCCCCAGAGAAAGTAGTTCTGGTGTCCGCTGATCGCGCGCGGCAGACCGTACTTCGGTCCATAGAAATCGATCGCGCCCGCCTCGCCGTAGTTGCCGCAGTAGATGACGGTCTTCTGCTTCTCGTCCGCGGGAAGCGAGTGGTAGTAGCGCGCGACCTTCGCCACCATCTCCTCCCACCCGAACTGGTCGGCGAAGATCTGCGGCATCTCCGACGTATGCGACACCTCGGCCGCCTTCGGCTTGATGCCGAGCGCGCGCTGGAAGGCGATGTACTTTGCCGGCGGCAGCAGCGGCAGCGCGAGCGGTACCGCGAGGAAGCCGCCGAGGACGATCAGCGTCATGGCCGGAATCCACAACACGCGCCGCGAGGAGAGCCAGACCGCCCCCGCCGCGAAGAGCAATGGATAGATCGGTGCGACGTAGTAGTCCTTCGCCTCGAGACGGATGAAGGTGACGATCAGGACGAGGTAGACGATGCCGAGGGCGCGGTAGCGCGGCGAGAGCAACAGCCAGACGAGGCCCGCGATCCAGAGCGGCGCGGCGAAGGGACTGAGCATCATCGCCTGCTGGATCATGAACGGCAGCGGCGCGAGGACGACGTTCTTCCCCGTCTCCTTCACGTTGCGTAGCAGTTCCAGCGTCGGGTAGTCGTGCTGGATCTGCCAGAGGAGGTTCGGCAGAAAGATCAGCAGCGCGATCGCGCCGCCGAGCCAGATCCACGGGCGCAACAACGACCGGCGCAGCGGCGTGAGGAGCAACGCCACCGCGACGGCGAAGCCGAGGAAGAGCATGGAGTGCTTGTTCTGCAGCCCGAGGCCGGCCAGCGCGCCGAAGGCGAGCCACCATTTCTCGCTCGCGCCGTTCGCGATCTCGACGACGACGAGGAGGCACGCCAGCCAGAGCACGTGCTCGATGGCGTTCATGGAGAGGATGCCGTCGATGGCGAGATAGATCGGCGCGAGGAGCACGGCCGTGCACGCGAGGGCCTGCGCCACGCGGTTGCCGCCGAGGCGCGCGGCAAGGACGCCGGTGAGCACGATGCGCAGCGTGCCGGCGATCGTGGCCAGCAGGCGGAAGCCGCGCAGCGAGCCGCCGAACAGCTCCCCGAAGCGCGCGTACAGCGCGACCAGCGGCGGATGATCGACGTAGCCCCAGTCGAGGTGGCGTCCGCAGGCGATGAAGTACAGCTCGTCGCGGAAGTAGTGGTAGTGGCCGGAGGCGTAGAACGCGAGCGCGAACTTGAGCGCGGCAAAGGAGAGGATGATGGGCCATGTGGGGCGGGCTTCAGCCCGCCCGGAGCCCGCGGGCTGAAGCCCGCGCCACATTTACTTCAGCGCCTGCTCGAGCAGATCGTGCGCCTGGCGCAGGCTGTCGCTCGGCGAGGCCACTTCGGCGAACGCCTCGCGCCAGATCAGCCGCACGCGCTGCAGGTTGCGCTCGCGGAGGCCGTACAGCACCTCGCGCAGCGCGTCGGCGGCGGCGCCGGCCAGTTCGGGGCGGGCCACCTCGCGCTCGAGCAGCGTCTGCGCGGTGCGCAGCCGCTCTTCCTCGGCCGGAGCGGCGGCGCTCTGCGACTGCGTCAGCGCGGGGATGCGCGCGGTGGTCGGCCGTTCCGCGGAGCCTCCCATGTCCATCGAGCCGGGGAGCTCCTTGAGCTGCGGGCTGAACTTGCCCATCATCAGGTAGAGCTCCTTCTCGTTCGAGAAGTTGCCCACCAGGCGGGCCGTCTTGGCCAGCTCGAGATGCTCCGACTCCTGCAGCATGATGAAGGCGCGGGCGCGGTCCTCGAGCGAGATGCGCTTGGCGTGGACGCGCCACGCGGTGAGCGTCCCCTGGATGAAGCACGACTGGCCGGCGCGGATGCTCACCGCTTCCACGGTGACGTTCTCCTCGATGCGGATCGAGCCGTTGGTCGACTCGATCTCCGAGTAGATGCCGGAGTTCTGGATCACGAGGTTGCCGGGGGTCTTGATGGAGAGCTGTCCGTGCGCGTTGACACGGATCTCCGTCCCCCGCGGGATGATCATCGTCGGGAAATTGGCTTCACCGGCTGCGCTCACTCACGACCTCCTCTTCCCACTCTTCCCACTCGCCCCACTGGCATAGCCGACAAACGCGGACGGCAGCGGCTCGAAGTTGCGATAGTCCTTGCTCGTGCGCGCGCGCATGAGCAGCAGGGCATCGTTCGTCCACTGGTAATTGAGGATGTAGATGCGGGGATCGACCGGCGCGTACGTGCCGGGCTGTTCGAGGTCGCTGCGGACCTCGTAATGCAGGTGCGAGTTCGTGCTCCAGCCGGTGTTGCCGACGGTGGCGATGAGCTGCCCCTGGCGGACGGTCTGGCCGGCGCTCACCTTCACGGAATCGCAGTGCGCGTAGATGGTGATGAAGCGCTCGGCGTGCTTGATGGTGACGACGTTGCCGAAGCGCCACCAGTTCACGCTGTGCGCGATCGGGTAGCGGCCGGCGAAGGTGACCACGCCGTCGGCCGCCGCGTAGATGGGCGTGCCGGTCGGCGCGGAGAGATCCAGTCCCTTGTGAAAGTCGGTCGCGCGCGTGAACGGCGAGACGCGGTTGCCGAACGGTGAGGTGAGCACGAACTGATCGCCCGGGACCGGGAGGATGGAGGGCGTGTGGCGGACGATCTCGTGGTTGGCGGCTTCGTAGCGCGCCAGGAGGTCGATCTGCTCCTCGAGGCGGCGCATGGCGGTCTTGAGCGAGACCTCGCGGCGGCGGGCGTCGTCGAGCGGCTCGTCGGCGAGACGGCGGCTGGGCGTCGAGAAGCCGCCCTGCCCCAGCGTGCGCTCGAGACCGTAAACGGTGATGAGCTTCTCGACACGGATGCGCTGCTCTTCGAGGCTGCGCTCGAGAGAGCTCATCTGCATGACGTTCTCGCGCAGCCGCTCGCGCTGGATGCCCCGTTCCTCGCGTTGCTCCTTGAGGAAGTTGGTCTTGTAGACGCGGCGGATGACGGTCGGCGCCGCCGCCATCGAGCCGATCAAGCCGGCCAGCACGAACGAGAGGACGATCAATCCCACGACGACGCGACGGCGGTCGAAGAAAAAGTACCGCACGCGCCGCCGAATGTCGCTCGGATGGATCTGGATCTCGATCATGGCTATGAGCCGCGCAGGGCTGCGCGCGGGTCAGTCAGTGTAGCACAGCGACTGCACATGAACCGTTGCTACTCCGCCTCGACCGGCCGCCGCACGAAGCGCTTCACCGCCAGCGGCAGGAGGATGATGGCCAGCATCAGCGCACACACCAGCAGCAGGCGCTTGAACGCATCCCCCTCGGACATCGAGCCGTTGAAGAGCGCGTCGGCGCAGTAGGCGAAGACGAGCATCGACGGCACGACGCCGACCAGCGTCGAGCCGAAAAAATCACGCAGGCGCACGCCCGCCACGCCGGCGCCGTAGTTCAGCACCGCGAACGGGATCCCGGGGATGAAACGCAGCACGAGCAGCGAGCGGAAGCCGGCGTGATCGACCTGCTTCGCGACCGCACGCCCGAGACGGCCGAACTTGGCCAGCATTCCCTCGCCGATGAAACGGCCGAGGTAGAAGGACGCCAGCGCGCCGAGCATCCCGCCGATCACGGCGTAGGTGCTGCCGAGGACCCACCCCCATATGAAGCCCGCGGCGATGACGAACACGGACGCCGGCAGCGCGAAAACGCACGCCAGCATGAACGCGCCGATGAAGATGGCCGGCCCGTACCAGAGCCCGCGCAGATGCTCGACGAAGGCCCGGACGTTGTCGCGCGTGAGCTGCTCGCGCACGGGCGAGAACCAGAGGCCGATCACCGCGGCGGCGAGCAGGACCAGCACCGCGATCTGCAGGACTTTGCGGCGATTCATCAGCGCAGCACCTGCACGTCCTGCGTGCTCAGCCCGTACGTGCGCAGCACGACGCGGAACGCCGTCTCGCACGGCACTTCGCGGAAGTAGAAGGAGGCGGCCGTGTTCGGGACGTCGGGATCGATGATCATGTTCCTGATGCCGCACTGCCTGCGCATCGACTGCAGCACCTCGCGCGCCTCGGCGTCCTTGACGTCGAGGGTGACGGTGCGCGGTTTCGCTTTCGGCGCGGCGTGGGCCGTCGCGGCGAGCGCGAGCAGGAGGGCGAGGATTCTCACGGCACGCGGAACCACGATCGCGCTCGAGGGATTTCCGCGCCCGAGGGACAGGCTGAACGCGCGTAACAACGTAGGACAGGCTTCAGCCTGTCCGGATCTCGCGCGGCATTCGACGACGCACGCGTGCACCGGAAGGGCCACGCTGAAGCCCGCCCTGCCTTCGGCATATCCTCCGCGGGTGATTTCCCGTCGCGATCGCGCCCGCGCCCGCTTCGCTCCCCTCTTTCGCGGACGCGGCCTCGAGATCGGGGCGCTGAATGCGCCGTTTCCCTTCGAGAGCGGCGCGGAGGTGCTGTATTCGGACCTGCTGTCGCGCGAGCAGGTGGCGGCGATGTATCCCGGCTCGCGGCTGCCGGACATCCAGAGCGACAGCGAGTCGTTTCCCGGAATCGCGGATGATGCGTTCGATTTCATCGTGGCCAACCACGTGCTCGAGCACGTGACCAGTCCCATCGACGCCCTGCGCGAATGGCGTCGCATCCTTCGCGACGGCGGACTGCTGATGCTCGCCCTGCCCGACAAGCGCTTCACCTTCGACGCGCCGCGCAGGCGCACCACGCTCGCGCATCTCCTCGCGGATTCCGAGTCGAAGAGCGATCCGCGCGATCGCAACTATGCGCATCTCGAGGAGTGGGCCACGCACGTGGAAAAGCTGCCGCGCGGATCCGACGAATGGCGGCGCTGGGTGGACGAGCAGTACGCGCGCGGCTACGCGGTGCACAACCACGTGTGGGTCGCGCGCGATGTGCTGTCGCTGCTCGCGTACCTCGGCGGCTGGAGCGTGGTCGCGTTCCGCAACACGTCCGTGTTCACGAACGAGTTCGTACTCGTCCTGCGCAAGGAGCGCGAGGCGCGTGGAGTGCGCCTCGCGCTGTTGCGCGCGTGGATGGCGGAGCCGCTGCAGCTCGCGAAGAGCGTGCTGAAGCGCGTTTACAGGCACTAGTGGAGCGCCGGCGTCACGCCGGCTGCCGTGGCGACGTCCCGCGCCGCCACCCCCGGGGCGCAGGCGAGGACGCCTGCGCGGCAGCCGGCGGGGACGCCGGCGCTCCGCTTTTTCCTTACGCGTTCGCGTTCTCGACGATCATGGCGATGCCCTGACCGCCGCCGATGCAGGCCGTGGCCAGACCGTAGCGCTGCTGGCGGCGGCGCAGCTCGTAGAGCACGGTCAGCACGAGACGCGTGCCGGAGGCGCCGAGCGGATGGCCGAGGGCGATCGCGCCGCCGTTCACGTTCAGCTTGTCCATGTTCACGCCGAGCTCTTTCGCCACGGCAAGGATCTGGCCGGCGAACGCTTCGTTGATCTCGATCAGGTCGATGTCGTCGAGCTTCATGCCCGCGCGCTGGAGCGCGATCTGCGTCGCGGGGACCGGGCCGATGCCCATGATCTCCGGATCGCAGCCGGCGATGCCCCAGGAGACGATGCGGCCGAGGGGCGTCTTCCCTTTCTCCTTCGCCTTCTCCGCGCTGGTGACGACCACCATCGCGCCGCCGTCGACGATGCCCGAGGCGTTGCCGGCGGTGACGAAGCCGTCCTTCGCGAAGGCGGGCTTCAGCTTGGCCAGGACTTCCTTCGTGGTCTCGGGACGCGGATGATCGTCCTCGGAGATGAGCTCACCCTTGCGCCCGACCGGCACGGGGACGATCTCTTCCCTGAGCCGTCCCGCTTTGGTCGCCTCGGCCGCGCAATGCTGGCTGCGCAGCGCGAACTCGTCCTGCGCCTCGCGCGAGATCTCGTACTTGCGCGCGAGGTTGTCCGAGGTCTGGGCCATATAGAGCCCGGCGTAGGTGTCGAGCAGCGCCACCATCAGCGAGTCTTCCATGGAGCCCTGCCCGAGCTTGAGCCCCTTGCGCGCGCCGCGCACGACGAACGGCGCCTGCGACATGTTCTCGATGCCGCCCGCGAGCACGGTGGTCGCTTCGTCGAGGATGATCTGCTCCGCCGCGCTGACGATCGACTGGATGCCGGAGCCGCAGAGGCGGTTCACGGTGAGCGCGGGGACGTGCTTCGGGACGCCGGCCTTGAGGCCGACGTGACGGGCGCCGTAGATCGCGTCGCCCGAGGTCTGCAGCGCGTTGCCGACGATGACGTGGTCCATCTCGTCCGCCGAGAACCCGCTGCGGTTGAGCGCTTCCTTCGCCGCGATGACGCCGAGGTCGATCGCGCTGATGTCGCTGAAGTGTCCGTTGTATTCCGCCATCGGCGTGCGTGCGCCGTCGACGATCACGATGTCTTTCTTCAAGTTGAATGACTCCTTTTCCGGATCATATGCAACAACAGCAGGATGGCCGCGGCTTCCGTGAGCGTCATCCAGATGCTCCCCTCGATGCCGAAGTCACCGCCGGTCAGCAGCAGCGAGCCGTCGCCGCGCTCGACGAACACGGTGGCCATCGACTCGTAGCCGCTGACCTCGTGTCCGAGGATCGGTCCGGACACGACGTTCCAGGCGAGGTGCAGGCCGATGGGGAACCAGAGGCGTCCGTACTTCTCATAGGCGAGCCCGAGCAGGATGCCGCCGAGGAAGATGTTGGCCAGGCCGACCCAGGAGACCGCGGCGTTGCCATAGTGCAGCCACGCGAAGAGCAGCGCCACGACGATCAGCGCCACGGGGCGGTTCCAGCGATGCAGCTTCTGGAAGGCATATCCGCGGAAGAGCAGCTCTTCGTGGATCGCCGCGGGGACGTACACCACCAGCAGGTCGAAGAGCGGAAAGCCGCCGCCGCGCTCGTGCCGGATGTCGGTCGAGAGCACGACCATCGTCGCGCAGGCAGCGATGAGGAGCGCGCCCCAGAGGCTCCCGAGAAGGAGCTCGGGGATGGCCAGGCGCGGGCGGACGAAGAAGCCGATCGACTCCTGGCCGCGGTCCCATAGCAGCATCGTCACCGACGTGGCCAGGACGACGGAGATCAGTCCCGCCCACTGCATGAACGGGATGCGCACCCACATCATAAGGATGAGTGTGGCAACATACAGAAATACAAACCGGAGAACGGGGGCGATGACGCGGTCGAAGCCGAGCGCGCGGTGCCGCAAGGAGGTCCGATGGCCAGGGATGTCGCCGCGCTGCTGCTGCGTGTCGTGGCGGGACTGATCTTCCTTCCCCACGGCTGGTCCAAGGTCATGGGCGAGGGAGGTGCGTCCGCGTTCGCCGCCGACCTCGCCGCGAGCTACCACATCCCCGCGTTCCTCGGGCACGTCGCCGCGTGGGCCGAGCTCGCCGGTGCGATCCTGCTCATCGCCGGATTGTTCACCCGTGTCGATGCCTTCCTCCTGGCCGCGACCATGTTCGTGGCGGCGTTCGT
>DASUSL010000055.1:0-22382 GCA_036375135.1 Thermoanaerobaculia bacterium
CGCCGGGACGGCGGCGCTCCGCAGCGCTGACGTTTGACGAGTCGTGCGCGCGCTCCAGGAACGGCGATAGCGAAAGTGGAGCGCCGGCGTCCACGCCGGCTGCCCGGGCGGCGTCCCGCTGCCCGCCCCGGTGGCGGCGAGGACGCCGCCACGGCAGCCGCCGGGACGGCGGCGCTCCGCAGCGCTGACGTTTGACGAGTCGTGCGCGCGCTCCGGGAACGGCGTTCGTAACTTTATCCCGCGCGGCTGCATCCGAGATCCCTCGCTATCGCTCGGGATAAACTTTCCGGCGCGCTCCGGGAACGCAGATGAGTGCCCCCACCGCGCCGCACATGTCCAGCGCCACGTCCGCGGGCGAGCCGGTGCGCGTGACCGTCATCGCCTGGAGCGACTCGTCGGCGCACGCCACGGCCAGGCAGAGCACGAGCGGCGTGAGCCACGTCCGGCGCGCGCGCCACGCCAGCAGCGACAGCACGGCGTACTCGGCGACGTGCGCGGACTTGCGCATCAACGCGTTGATCTCGGGGCGCACGCGGCCGAAGAGGCGGTCCAGCCATCCTTCCGTTTTCTTGTCGGAAAACTGATCGTTCGCGGCGGAGAGAATGAGCGCCGCCCACAGGACGACCGGGAGCCAGAGGGAGAGAAAACGCATGGGGGCGCAACGATACATCGGTCCCATTACAATCACGCGCCCATGGGTCCGATTCGCCTCACGGTGTTCCAGCCGAGCCTCGCGCCGGTCAAGGTGACGGCCGAGGGGCCGGTGATCACGCTCGGCCGCGCCGTGGAGTGCACCGTGCCGATCCGCGACCGCTACCTCTCGCGCCGCCACGCGGAAATCGTCCTGGCCGCGAACGAGTGGGTGGTGCGCGACTGCGGCAGCGTGAACGGCACGACCCTCAACGGCGTGCGCATCGTGGCCCCCGTGCCGCTGCGGCCCGGAGACCGCATCGCCCTCGGCGACAGCGAGGTGATCTTCGAGGCGCAGGAGGAAGCGCTCGGCTCGCTGTCGCAGCTCATCGCCCTCGACAGCGACTCGCACGCGAAGAACCTGGCCATCCCCATCCGCGAGATCGACGACAGCGCGCGCACCGGCGTGCTGGCGTCGCTGGCCGTGCAGTTCATCGACGACCGCTCGATGCACGACGTCTTCGCCTTCATCCTCGACCGCGTGGTCGAGCTGCTGGAGCCGTCGCGCGCGGCGCTGGCGCTCTTCGGCGCGGACCGGACGTCGTTCCGCGACGTGCACCTCCGCCGCAGCGATCCCGACGACCCGATGGACCTCTTCATCTCCAAGACGCTCCTCGGCGAGGTGGTGGAGGGACGGAACGTGGTGTCGTTCGTCGACACGACCCAGGACGACAAGCTGGCGCGCGCGCAGTCGATCGTGGCGCAGAACATCCGCTCGGCGGTGTGTGCGCCGCTCATCGTCAATGACGCCGTGCTGGGCGTGCTCTATCTCGACTTCCGCGCGCAGCGCGGCGCGGTCACGCACGACGACGTGCACCTCATCGCGCAGATCGCCCGCTTCGCGGCGGTGAAGCTGGAGACGACGCGCCTGCGCGAAGAGGCGA
Organism: Thermoanaerobaculia bacterium; assembly: GCA_036375135.1. Lineage (GTDB taxonomy): Bacteria > Acidobacteriota > Thermoanaerobaculia > Gp7-AA8 > Gp7-AA8 > QHVT01. The sequence goes on from DASUSL010000055.1 coordinate 1,575, forward strand.
TCGCCAAGGCGCGGCTCGACGACGAGCTGCGCACCGCGTACACGATCCAGTCGCGACTGCTGCCGGCGCAGCTCCCGGTCATCGACGGCTACACGTTCGCGGGATCGAACGTGCCGGCGCGCTCGGTGAGCGGCGATTACTACGACGTCGTGGCGCGTCCCGACGGGCGCATCTACTTCATCATCGCCGACGTGAGCGGGAAGGGGATCACCGCGGCGCTGGTGATGTCGAGCGTGGCCACGGCCTTCTCGATCTTCACGCGCAGCGATCCCTCGCCCGCGGAGCTCGTGGCGGATCTCAACGCCACGCTCGCGCCGAAGACCGCGCCGACGAAGTTCGTGACGCTGGTCGCGGGCGTGCTCGATCCGAAGAGCGGCGAGGTGGAGTTCACGAACGCGGGACACGTGTCGCCGCTGGTGATCTCTCGCAACGGCGTGGAGCAGCTCGGGACCACGGACATGGTGGTGGGGCTGTTCGGCCACGCGCAGTACCGCAATCAGCGGCTGACGCTGGGCGAGGGCGACTCGCTCGTGCTCTTCACCGACGGCGTGACCGAGGCGGAGAACGCGGCGGAGGAGCAACTCGGACTCGATCCCGTCGCGGAGCTGGTGAAGGCGCTGCACGGAACGGCAGCGCCGAAGATCCTGCGGACGATCGAGGAGTACGTGCGCGGCTACGTCGGCGACGCACCCGCAGGCGACGACATCACCATGCTCGCCCTCACGCGACTTTAGGAGTGCGGTGGCGACGAGCCACCGCTTTCCTACATCGATACGAAAGCGGCGGCTCGTCGCCGCCGCACTCCTATAAAAAGCGGCGGCTTGGCGCCGCCGCACTGCTACATCGATCCGCCCGTGTGGCACTCGGCGCAGGTCATCTCGCGGAGCTCGCCGATGTCCACCGGGTGCTGGAACTGCGCCTCCGGCGCGGCGATCATCGCCGTTCCCGCTTCCTTCTGGCCGAGGACGTCGTGGCAGATGCTGCAGTCCTTCGAGACCTTCTTCCCGTCCCTGCTCACGTGCTGGTCGTCGTGGCAGCGGAAGCAGCCGGTGTAATAGAAGTGGCCGATGTTGTTCGGGTGCGTGCGCCAGTCGGTCTTCATCTCCGGGAAACGGATGGTCCTGAAGATGCGCTGCAGCGACGCCACGGCGCGGTCGATGTCCTTCCTGCGCGCCGTGTAAATCTCCGGATGGTCCTTCTGGTAGTACTCGTTGATGTCCTTCGCGATCGTGCTGACGGCCTGCTGCGTGGTGGCGTAGTCCTTCGTCAGCGCGGTCACGCCCTGCGCCTTGATGTACGGCAGGTCGCGGGGGATGTCGTTGGCCAGCAGCGCGCGGTCGACCGAGTAGTCGGGCGGCTGGTAGATGTGCGTCGGCCGGTTGTGGCAGTCGACGCAGTCCATCGTCCGCAGCTCGCCGGCCGGTGCCTTCGTGGTGCCGTTCGCAAAGTACTCGGTCACCGCGCCGGTCTTGCGGTTGCGCACGCGGATGTAGTCGATCTTCTGGCGTTTCACGTCCGAGGCGTAGCTGACCTCGTTCTCGAGATTCATGTGCGAGTGGATGCCCACCGACATTCCGGTCTGCGGGTCGCCGCCGCCGGTCTTGATGAGCAGGCGCGTCTCGCGCGGCGTGTTCGTCTCGTCGTAGCCGAAGTGGTTGAAGACCTTCAGCTGCGCTCCCCAGAACTTCTCCGGCCAGTGGCACTGCTCGCACGTCTCCTGCGCCGGACGCAGGTCGTGCACCGGCGTGGCGATCGGCTTCGGATACTGCTTGAGCGCGGTGCGCCAGAGCTGCCGCGTGCCGGAGAGCTTCGACTTCGCGTACCACGTCGCGCCGGAGCCGATGTGGCAGTTCACGCAGCCGACGCGAGCGTGCGGCGAGGCCTGATAGGCGGTGAACTCGGGATGCATGACCGAGTGGCAGGCCGTGCCGCAGAACGCGTCCGACTCCGTGTAGTGATACGCCTTGTACGAGCCGAAGATGCTGATGAGCAGGAACACCGACAGCCCCACCAGCGACCAGGCCACGACCTTCCGCGTGCGCGCGTCGTTCAGGTCGATGTCCGGGTAGTGCGGGATGTCTTCCGGCGCGTGGCGGCGCCGGCGGCGCCGCTCCAGCAGCATCCCCACGATCCACAGCACCAGCCCGAACACCAGCACGCCCGGGAAGACGACGTACGCGAAGATCCCCAGGTAGGGATTCGAATGATTGGAACCGACCTCGGCGAAGATCAGAAAGGTGATGTTGACCAGCGCGATCAGCGCGATCACCAGTCCGATGCTGGAGAGGAAATTACGACTCAGTGGTCTGTTGCTCATTCTTTTGTTTTTCCCATTCGAGCTCGTGCTCGTGGCGGAACTGTCCTTCGCGCATTTTCCCGTCGTACCAGGTCCAGCTCACAGGATAGACGTCCGGGTCGAAGATGACCGCATACAGATGCCAGATGATGATCGCCAGCGTGGCGAGAATGGCTTCGTAGAAGTGAATGAGCAGCGCGACGTCCACCCACCAGCGGGGGAGATTCAGCCAGCTGCTGACCTGCACCTCGAACCAGAGCATCAGGCCGGTCACGCCCATGACGATCGTGCCCCAGACCAGCGCCCAGTACTCGGCCTTCTCGGCGTAGGTGAAGCGGCCCATCTTCGGGTGCACCCTGGAGAGGCCGAGGTAGTACTTCATGACGCCGGCCGCGTCCTTCGCGTCCTTGAAGCTGAACCAGAAGTCCTTCAGCCCCTGGCGCCCTTCCTTCGTGAAGACCATGTACCAGACGTGGTACGCGCCGACGAGGAGCATCACCACCGCGGCCACGCGATGCACGATGCGCCGGACGCCCTCGCCGAAGGTGATGGTCGCGAAGAAGGAGTCGGGCCACGCCAGCGCGAAGCCGGTGACGACGAGCGTGAAGAAGCTGAGCACGAGCAGGAAGTGCTGGATGCGCTGCGTGCGGTTCATCCGCTCGACGGTGCGCGTCGGGTCTTTGCGCGCCTTCCGCGCCTTCTTCACCCAGATGATGATGTTGTGCAGCGCCATGCCGCCGAGGGTGAGGATGATCAGCGGGACGTAGATCCAGCTCACCCACTTCACGGCCTTGTCGCTGAACTGCTGGTCCTCGACCGGCAGCTCCTCGAGATGCACGCGTCCCTGCACGAACTTGTCTCCCGCGCCGGGATGGCAGCGGCCGCAGGTGGAGACGAGGTTGGCCTTGTGAATGGTCGACTTCGGGTCTTCCTGCGGGAGGATGTTGTGTACGCCGTGGCAGCTCGCGCAGTTCGCCGCCTCGGCGGATCCGAGGCGCTTGGCCAGGCCGTGGTAGCTCTCCTCGTAGCTCCGGATGCGCCCCGCGGAGATGCCGAACTCGCGCGCGATCTGCACGTTGCCGTGGCACTGGCCGCAGGTGGTGCGGGCGATGTTCTGCGCCGCCACGGATGACGTCGGGTCGATGTGCGGCAGGATGGCGTGGATGCCGTGGCAGTCGGTGCACACCGGCGCCTTGTCGTTGCCGTGCGCGATGGCCTTGCCGTGCACGGAGACGTTGAAGACCTCGGTCACGCTGCCGTGGCACTTGCCGCAGGTCTGCGGGATGTTGAACTTGAAGATCGGCGACTTCGCGTCGTTCGCGCCGAGGACCTCGTGCGCGTTGTGGCAGTCGGTGCAGACCGCGGCCTTGCCGTTGCCGCCCGCGACGGCCTTGCCGTGCACCGACTGCTGGTACGAGAAGACCGGCTGCGCGGTGAGGTGCGAGCGCTCCATGACCAGCTTCTGCGCGTGGCAGCCGGCGCACGTCTTCGGGACGTTGGCGTGCGCGGTGGGCGACTTCGGATCGGACTTCGGAAGAATCTTGTGTGCGTTGCGGCCGTGGCAGGAGAGGCAGCCCGCGGCGTCGCGGTTGCCGGCCATGAACGCCTTCGCGTGACGGCTGTTTTTCCACTGCTCGACCATGTCGCCGTGACAGCCGCCGCAGTCGACGGCGGCCGGTTTCGGCTCGTGCGGATAGTCCTTAATCTCGCCGTGGCAGTCGCTGCAGCTCAGCGAGCCGTGCACGGAGCCGGCGAAGGCGGCGGCATCGACGGGCTTGTCGGCCGTGGCGTCACCGTGACAGCCGAGGCAGTCGTCGTTCGAGAGTTGCGCTCCGGCAGCCGTCGCGAGAAGGACGAAGGCGAACATGAACAAGATGTTGCGCAGTGTGAAACTCATCGTTTCTCACAGTAGCGACGAGCTGCCACGACAACGATGCGAGTGGTCACGGGTGAGACGTGACGGGGAACACAATGCTTGTCATCCCGGGCGGCATAAACAGCGAAGGACCTTCCCCGTTGCACGCGGAAAGGTCCTTCGCCGTCTGCGCGGCTCGGGATGACACCGCTCAAACCGCCGCCGGCATGTACGTGCAGGTGGGATCGCTGGCGAAGGCGTCGCCGAGCGAGGCCCAGGCGCGCGAGCGCGATCCGCCGCACAGCTCGCGGTATTCGCACACGGCGCATTTGCCCTTGAGATTCGAGGTATCGCGCAGCCGTTGGAAGATGTCGCTGTGGCGGTAGATGTCGACGATCGACTCCTGCTTCACGTTGCCCGCCTTCAGCGGGAGGAAGCCGCTGGGGAAGACGTCGCCGATGTGGGAGATGAAGACGAAGCCCTTGGCCTCGTTGACCCCTTTCGGCGCGCGGGTGATGGCGCCGGTCTGCTCCTGCACGCCGAGGTGACGGCGGCCGTGCTGCATGAACATGGTCGAGGCGTCGACCAGGCCCGTGGCCGGATCGATCTGCGTCACGCCCATGCGCTGCAGGACGTAGCGGCGGTAGTGCATGGCCTCGGTGGTGCGCACGTCGAACGGCACCGTTCTGGCGATGTCGTACAGGTCGCCGAACAGCGTCTCCACTTCCTCGGGCTCGATCATGTCCGCGTTCTTCGCGCGCCCCGTCGGGACGAGGAAGAAGACGCTCCACATGACCACGTTCGAATACTGCGCGAGCAGCTTCGCCATGCGCGGCATGTCCTTGGCCGTGCGCTTCGAGACGGTGGAGTTGATCTGCACCGGGATGTCGTTGTCGCGCGCGGCCTCGATGGCGCGGATGGTGAGGTCGAACGAGCCGGGGACGCGGCGGAACGCGTCGTGCTCGTCGCGCTCGCAGTGATCGAGCGAGATGGCCAGCCGCTTCACGCCGTGCGCCTTCATCTTCGCGATGGCCTCGGGCGTCAGCAGCGGCGTGGCGCTCGGCGTCACGGAGGGCTCCAGTCCCGCGGCCTTCGCGTACGCGATCATGTCGTACAGGTCGTCGCGCTTGAGCGGATCGCCGCCGGTGATGACGAACACCTTCGGCTGCAGTTTCGCGATGTCGTCGATGAGCCGGTAGCCCTGCTCGGTGGTGAGCTCGAACTGCGACCGCCGCGACTGCGCCGCCGCGCGGCAGTGCACGCAGGCCAGGTCGCACGCGCGTGTCATTTCCCAGATCACGACGAACGGGTTGACGTTGAAGTCGAGTTGCTGCGGGTTGTGCATCATTGCCTCCGGCGTTGCGGTGTTGCTGGTTGCTGCGTTGCTCGTGGTGTCTCGCGAGGAAGCACGAGCAACCAGCCGCCAGCAACCAGCAACTAGATCAGTCCTCGTGCGCTGGCCCACTCCCGGTAAACCGCGGGCGCGATCTCGCTCGGCTTGATCTCCGCGCGGCCGCCCCAGTAGACGTTGGTGAAGTTCAGGCCGATGCCGCTCTCGACGAGGAAGCGGTCGATGGCGGCCTTGTGGGCCATGACCTGTTCCTTGGTCTCGCCGTGCGCGACGGCGAAGATGTTCACGTCGTTCAGCTCCGGACCGCCGTCGCGCCAGTAGCAGTGAGTGAGGATGCGGTAGCGGCCGATCTCGCGTCCCGCCTCGATCTCTTTCCCTTTCGGCACGGCCCAGTGGAAGAGGCCATTGAAGGACGACAGGCGCTCGCTGGCGTCGCCGACCGGCTTGGTGTGCTCGAGGAAGGTGGAGAAGCGGCCGATCACGCCGCGCCGGTCGAGGCTCTCCGCGACTTCGAAGAACTCCTCGAGACCGACGCCCGCTTCTTTCGCGCGATGCGTCCACACGTCGTCGGACACTTCGTCCAGCGCGAGGTCGCGTTTGAGCGCGACCAGCACCGACCAGTCGCGCGCGTCGAGGTCGACGATGGCGGGGATGGAGTCCGTCGCCGGCTGGTCCGCTTTCTCGCCCACTTCCATGTTCTTGCGGCGCATGTGGCCGACGCCGAGGGCGAACTGGCGGATGGTGGGCATGATGCGGTACTTCTCCGCGCCGATCTGCTCGCGGATCCAGTCGCAGTGCCGCTCCAGCGAGAAGCCGGTCGGCACTTTGATGGTCGTCCAGAGCGGCCACTCGGTCACTCCCGACTCGGAGTTGCGGATGACCACGTGTCCCGAGAACGGGTCTTCCTTCGACAGCAGCGCGAACGCGTGCTCGAGCTTGTCCGGCGTGATCTTCCAGGCGATGAGCGCGCCCTGGGCGAGGTTGGTGGCGAGCAGCGTCTGGCGCACGCGGCGGATGACGCCGCTCTCCAGCATCGCCTTGATGCGCTCGATGACGACGTCGACGGGCACGCCGCTGCGCTTCGCGATCTCGCTGAACGGACGCCGCACGAAGCCTTTGATCTGGTCTTCCGCGACTTCGAGGATGGCGCGGTTGATCTCGTCTTTCGGGGAAACGGGGGTCGTGATTTCGGGGAGGGTGCAGGTGGTCATCTCGTCCTCTCGGATGTTGCTGGTTGCTGTTGCTGTGTTGCTGGTGCGGCTCGCGGAACACCGCACCGGACCGGCAACCAGCAACCAGCAACGCTACGTGGCTGCCTCGGCGAGTGCTCCGATTTCGGTATCCGTCAGGTAGCACGCCGGATCTTCCATCCAGTAGTCACTGAACGCTCCCTCGGCGCGCGCGCGGAAGTTGCCGTTGCAGCAGCTCAACCACTTGCACGACGCGCAGCGGCCGCGCAGGTGCTCCTTGCGCGTGCGCAGGCCTTCCAGCAGCGCCACGTGCGGGTCGGTCCAGATCTCCGAGAACGGCCGCTCGCGGATGTTGCCGACGATGTGATGCTGCGTGAACTGGTCGGGATGCACGAAGCCGAACGAGTCGATGGCGCCGATGGCCACGCCCGTGCGGTTGCCGCCGTTCTTGAACACGAGCTCGTGCGCCATCTCCGCGCGCGACGGGTCGTTCTCGAGCAGCCAGAGATAGATGAAGGGGCCGTCGGCGTGGTTGTCGACCGTCATCACCTCGATGTTGCGTCCCTCGCGGTTCCAGGCGTCCGTCTGGCGGATCAGCTTGTCCATGAAGACGCGCTTCTCGGGATTCGGCACGTCGATGCCGGAGAGATACGCGCCGCGGCCGGAGTAGACGAGGTGATAGATGCAGAGGCGGCCGATGTCTTCCCGCTCCACGAGGCGGAAGATCTCGTCGATGTCGCCGATGTTCTCCGACGTGGCGGTGAAACGGAGGCCGACGCGGATGCCGTGCTTGCGGCAGTTGCGGATGCCCTTGAGCGTCTCCTGGAAGGCGCCCTTCTTGCCGCGCATGTGATCGTGGCGCGGCTCGGCGCCGTCGATGGAGATGCCGGCGTACGTGACGCCGATCTCCGCCATGCGCTGGGCGATCTTCTCGGTGATCAGGATGCCGTTCGTGGAGAAGGTGATGCGGATCCCTTTCGAGGTCGCGTACTCGGCGAGGTCGAGGATGTCCGGACGAACGAGCGGCTCGCCGCCCGACATGAGCAGCGCCGGGACGTGGAACGAAGCGAGGTCGTCGATCATGGCCTTCGCTTCCTCGGTGGTCATCTCGCCGGCGAACTTCTGTTTCTTGGCCGAGGCGTAGCAGTGGATGCACTCGAGATTGCAGGTTTTCGTCGAGTTCCACACGACCACCGGGCCCATCCCCTCGCGCGTGCCGTGACGCTGTTCGTGCGAGCTCTTGTCGTAGCGGAGACGGTCGCCGTAGAACTCCGGGCCGCCGAGCAGTTTGGTGACGCTGATCATTCGTTCCTCCGACACGCATCATGGGCGCACGGCGAACACCGGCCAGTGGAGGGAGTCACGCGGGGGTGTGACGATCGTCACGCAAAAGAAAAAGCCGCGCAGCGCGCGGCTTTTTCAACGCCGGGGAGATCCGTTCAGACTGCCTGTTGCCCCCGTCGATCGCTGCCCAGACGACCGCAGAGACTCCAGGTAAATGTCCCGACGGAAAGGTGAGGAAGCACGGCAAACGTCACGGACGCGGATCTCCCTCGGCTGTGCGACTGCTGCGACAATGCGCCCGTTTCGTTCACGGGAGCCACGATAGCCTCGTCGCGCTGAGGAAAAGATGACGCCGCGCATGGCTGGAAGTGACATCGGTCACGTGGCGCTGGCTGGTGGAGGACAGGCAATCCTGCCTGTCCTCCACTTGCGCCGGCGGAGGTGCGGAACCACATTGCAGCATGCGCCTGTTTCTTCTCCTGGCGCTTCTCGCCTCGTCCGCGCAGGCGGAACCGATCCGCTGCGGCGACGGCCGCGTCGACGCGGTGATCGACACCTTCGACTTCATCAGCGGCTGGAGCGCGCCGTTCCGCGACCGCGACCGCCCCGCGGTCACACTCAACGCCGTCCCCGGCTGCACGAACGGCGCGCTGGGCGTGCGCTGGAACCTGAACGGCGGCGAGTGGTTCGTGCTCGTGCGCGACCTGCCGCAGCCGCTCGACCTGACGCCGTTCACGCATCTGCGCCTGGCGCTGCGCGGCACGAATCCCAACGCGCGCCTGAACCTGCAGCTCAAGCTGATGGACGCGCACGGGAAGGTGTTCTGGGTCGTGGCGGAGAGCGTCACCGATCTGCCGGTGTGGCGTCCGATGTACGTCGACCTGCGCGAGCTGACGTGCTTCGGCTCCTGCGCGGACGCGACGCTCGACCTGTCGAAGATCACGCAGCTCCAGCTCGGCATCGCGCTCTGCGTGCGCGACGGCGCGCCGTGCGAGAGCACGGACGCCTCGGGCGGGATCGATCTCGACGAGCTGGCCGCGGTCGACCTCCGTCCCGGCGCCGCGCATCGCGTCGTGGCCGCGAAGCGCGAGCGCGTGATCGCCGATCCCGACATCCGCGCCGAGGCCGCCGCGGCGATCCTCGGCCACCAGCACGCGAACGGGCTCGTGCCGGCGTGGTTCCCCGAGCCGTCGCCGAACTACAACACGTACACCGAGGCGGTGGCGCTGATGGTGTTCGTCGACGAGTACCGCCGCACCGGCGACACGCGCTATCGCGACGCGGCGGTGCGGCTGGCGAATGCGTTGCGATCGCTGCAGCTTCCGAACGGCGCGTGGTTCTCCGCGTACACGCTGCGCAATGGCGCGATCGGCTCGTTCGACGGCTCGTGTACCGGGAACGAGAGCGGCGATGCGGACGTGAACCGCTGCATGTGGGTGGGCAACGTCGCCTGGGCCGTGCTGGCGCTCGTCCGCGCGCGGGGCGTCGTCGACGTCGACACGTCGGCGGCGGTGCAGTGGCTCGCGTCGCAGATCGGCCGCACGCGCGACTTCCCCGAGCTCGTCACCAGCGGCCTCGAAGGAAACGTCTCGACGTGGTTCGCGCTCGCCGCCGCCGGCGCGCCGCAGGCCCGCGCGCTCGGCGACGCGATCTATCGTCATGGCTGGGATCCGGTGGAGCGGCGGCTCAAGCTCGGCGCGCGCGCGTCCGACTTCGGCAGCGCCATCGACATGAGCGGGAGCTGGGGCGCGCAGTTCCTCCGCCGCACCGGCCGCGCCTCGGACGCGCTGGCCGCGCAGGGCTACGCGCTGTCGGTCTTTCCGACGTCGTCATTCGACGGGAGCGTGGAAGGGATGGGCGACATCGCCGGCCCGTGGACCGTGACCGTCGAATTCGGCGCGCAGGCCGCGGCCGCGGAGATCCCCGGCGCGAACGCGATCCTCCGCGAGCTGCTGAAGCTGAAACGCCCCGACGGCTCGTTCCCCGGCGGCGCCGACGAATGGTTCGGCGGCGTCGGCACACCGTGGACCACGACCATGACCGGCGTCGCCCCGACCGCGTGGATGTACTTCGCACAGAACGGCGACCCGCTGCTCAACCCGAAACGGCGTGCCGCCCGCCACTAGCGGACCGCCGGCGTCCCCGCCGGCTGCCTGTGCAGGCGTCCCGCCTGCACCCCCCGGGACGCGTGGCAGCGAGACGCCGCCACAGACAGCCGGCGCGGACGCCGGCGGTCCACTGAAGTGGGCTATCGCGGAAACGCTTCCTTCACCCCGCCGTCGACCGGCAGCATCATGCCCGTCGTCTTCGCCGAGCGCGGCCCGGCCAGGAACAGCGCCGCCTCCGCGACGTCGTCCGCCGTCACCTCGACCTTGAGCAGCGTGCGGTTGCGATAAAACTCGGGCAGCTTCGAGGTATCGACGCCGTACGCCTGCGCGCGCATGCTGCGCATCTCGTCGCTCCAGAAACGCGAGCCGCCGAAGATGGCGTCGGGGTTGAGCATGTTCGCGCGAATCCCGAACTCGCCCCCCTCCAGCGCCACGATGCGGCACAACTGCGCCTCGGCCGCCTTGCTGACGCTGTACGCGCCGAACTCCTTCCCCGGCGCGGTCACGTTCTTCGACGCGTTGAAGACGATCGAGCCGCCGAGCCGCTGCGCCTTCAGGACGCGCATCGCCGCGCGCGCCACGAGAAAGTGTCCGCGTGCGTTGACCGCGAAGGCGCGGTCCCAATCCTTCGTCTCCAGCGTATCCAGCGTGCCGAACGAGGAGATGCCGGCGTTGCTGACGATCACGTCGGCGCCGCCGTACTCGCGCACCATCGTCTCGAACGCGCGCTCCACGTCCTCCTCCGAAGAGACGTCGAGCCGCAGCGCCATCGCCCGCCGCAGGCCGTGTTTCTTCACGATGCTCTGCGCCACTTCCTCCGCCAGCGCGAGATCGACGTCGGTGACGACGACGTGCGCCCCTTCCTCGGCGAACCGTTCCGCGCACGCGCGGCCGATGCCGCTGGCCGCGCCGGTGATCAGTGCGATCTTCGACGCCAGCTCCTTCTCCTTCGGCAGCAGCGTGAGCTTGTACAGCTCGAGCGGCCAGTACTCGGCGTGAAAGGCGTCTTCGTCGTTCAGCGTCTCGTAGCCGCCGAGGGACTCCGCGGCGGCGACGATGCGCATCGTGTGGCGGTAGATGTCGCGGACGATGCGCGCCGCGCGCGCGTCCTTCCCCGCCGTCCACATCCCCACGCCCGGCATCAGCACGATCCGCGGCATCGGCTCGAGCATGGCGAACTCGGAAGGATGCGCGTCGTAGTGTGCCTGGTAGCGCGCCTGCCACTCGCTCAGCTTCGCGCTCACGTCGTCGCCGGCGCTCAGGAAGAGCGGATGGCGTTTCGTGTAGAGGAGATGATCGGGCGTGGCCGGCCCGATCTGCGTGATGCGCGGCGCGTCCTCGCGCGCGAGAAAAGCGAGCGTCTCCGGCGAGTCGTCGAACTCGAGAATGCGCCCGCCCAAAGCACCGCGAATCCGTGCCGAGTGGAGGACAGGCAATCCTGCCTGTCCGGACAGGCCGGATTGCCTGTCTTCCACCTTCACGAGCTCTTCCGCCCGCGTCACCAGCTCGATGTGCCGCTCGTACGCTTCGCGCACGGTCGCGCCCCACGTGATCAACCCATGATTCATCAGCACCAGTCCGGACGCCGATGGGTGCGCGTCGAACGCATCCGCCACGTCGCGCGACAGCCGGAATCCCGGCCGCCGGTACGGCACGATGATCACGTCGTCGCCGAAACAGGCGCGCACGGTCTCCTCGCGTCCGCGCGTGTTCGTCAGCGAGAGGATCGCATCCGCGTGCGTGTGCAGCACGGCCGCGGCGGGGAGGAACGCGTGCAGCAGCGTCTCGATCGACGGGCGCGCGCTGGTGGGATCGATCAGGCACTTCGCCAGGTAGTCGACCATCTCCTGGTCGCTCATCTCCTCGTCGCGCGCGCGCAGCGGGGCGATGTAGTCGAGGCGCACGGCGGGGAACTGCTTCGGCACGATCGACTTCATGTCGCTGCCGCTGCTCTTGATATACATCACCTCGATCGGACGCCCGAGGAGGTCCGTCGCGGTCGACTTCACACTGTTGTTCCCGCCGCCCCAGAGGACGAGGTCTTCTTCCATCCCCACGAGTCGGGACTGATGGACGAGCTGCTCGATGGAATCGTCGGAGATGTCGGTCCAGCGGTTCTGCATGGGTCGCGGATTATGCCGCGAGTTATCCTCTCCCGATGAAGACACTCTTCGACGAACACGCCCGCGGCGGCATCCTCGCGCGCGTCGAGCGTCTCGGCCCCGACTCGCGTCCGGTGTGGGGGAAGATGAACGTCGAGATGATGCTCGCGCATCTCGTCGCCTCGATGCGCATGGCTTCCGGCGAGCTGGTGGTGAAGCCGAAGAACACACCCATCCGCTTTCCGCCGCTGCGGCAGTTGCTGGTCTACGTGCTGCCGTGGCCGAAAGGCGTCCCCACCGCGCCGGAGCTGATGCCGTCCGACCGCGGCACGGTCGAGGTGAACAAGCGCGAGCTCGCGCAGCTCATCCGCCTCGTCGGCGAGCGCGGCGCGCAGCGGCAATGGCCGGCGCATCCCGCGTTCGGCAACCTCGGGCGCCGCGGCTGGGGCGTGCTGACGTGGCGCCATCTCGACCATCACCTGCGCCAGTTCGGCGTGTAACTTTCACGGGGAGTCCCCGTCCCAGTAAGTGCGCGCGCAACCACTGAGACGAGAGGAAAATCCGATGAAGAAGTTCTCTGCTGTGCTCCTGCTGTTCGCGCTCGCCTGCACCTCCTCCACCGCTGCCGTCAAACCGGGAGCCGCCGACGCCGTCCACGTATCCATCGAGTCGCGCCCTGCGGATTCCGAGGTGTACGTCGCGGGCAAATTCATCGGCACGACGCCGATGGTGGCGCGCCTCGCGCCCGGCGATCACAAGATCGAAGTGCGCTCGCCGGAAGGCGGCACGTGGCAGCGCGAGCTGACCGTGCTCGCCAACAGTCCGACGCGCATCAAGGCTTACCTTCCCGTGAAGTGAGGTGTTCCTGCGCGCCGACGGCATACGCCTCGGCCAGGAACGCGTCGAGCGGCGCGAGGTCGGCCACGCTCTCCAGCCGGAAGTGGTGGACGTGATTGCGAGGCGAGATCGTCTCCACTTTCCGGAACGGCGGGCCGTCCACGCGCCGCGCCAGCACGAGATGCCCATCGACGTGGTCTTTGCGCGTGGTGAGCTGCGCGAACGACATCCGCACCTGAAAGGCGATGCGCGTCTTCTCCGGCACGACGCGCACCGGCCCGATGGCCTCGAGCCGCTGGAGGAAGGCGTCGAACAGCTCGCGCACCAGCGGCTCGCGTCCGGCGAAGTGATGCTCGAGCGTGTGCCGTCCGCACGCGTGCGACTGGTGCCGGTTCGCGAACTCGCGACCGCACACGGGACAGCGCCATAGAGGCCTGGTTACCATGAGCGGATGCCGACCATTGTCGCGCTGTTCGTGCTCGCGCAGCCGGTGTTGCGTCCATTCGAGGCGGAAGGCTTCGCCGCGCTGAACGCCGGCGATCACGCGCGCTGTTTCGCCGGCCTCGGCCGCTAGACCGCCGGCCTCACGTAAATCTCCCTCCCGATCTCGTCCTCGATCGCCAGCGAGGTCTGTCCGCACGCGAGCACCACGCTCGGCTTGCGCTCCACCAGCCGCACCTGCGAGCCGGGGACGATGCCGAACGCGGCGAGCTTGTTCAGGCGCGACACGCTCTTCGGCGCGATGAACACGATCGAGCCGGTGGCGCCGAGGGGGAGGTCGACGAGGCGCGTGATCAGCGGCTCCACTTTCTTCGCGTAGACCCGGCAGCAGCTTCCCTGCGGGATCGGGTGGCCGTGCGGGCAGGCGGGCGGGTGGCCGAGGAACGTGCAGACGCGGTCGACGACGCGCTCGGCCAGGATGTGCTCGAGCTCGCACGCGGAGCGCTCCGCGTCGTGCGGGTCGGCCTCCAGCACGTGCGTGAAGAGGATCTCCGCGAGGCGGTGCCGCCGCACGATGCCGCGGGCGCGCTCCGCGCCGTCTTCGGTCAGCTCCAGCGCGGCGCCATTGCGGCGGGCGAGGTTCGCGGCGACGAGCTCCTGGGCCACGCCATCGAACGTGTTGTACGGGCTGTGCTCCTCCTGCGCGTACCAGAGGCGCTCGAGCAGCTCGTCAGCGGGGGGATGGTGCATGGTCGGTTCTCCTTCCGATGAGGCGGCGGAACAGCGAGGCGAGGGTCCCGTCCTGCACGAACTCGTACGCGCAGCGAGGGCAGCGCACCATCGCGCAGCCGCGCGACATCGGGCACGACGAGTGGCAGACCGCCTCCTCGAATCCGAGTCCGCACAGCGGGCAGTCGTACGTCACAGCGTCACCCCGAGGACGCGCAGCGTGTGGTTCAGCAGCGCGCCGAAGCCGAACGCGAAGACGAGGATGAACAGCGCGATGGCCAGTCCGCTGCGGCGCCCGCGTTCCTTGAGCATGACCAGGAAATTCGCGATGCAGGGGATGAAGAGCGTGATCGTCGTCAGCGCGACGACGGTCTGCACGCCGTCGAGCTTTCCCTGCTGCTGCATCATGAACAGCCCCGCCGCGCCGTAGTCGCGGCGCAGGAAGCCGATCACGAACGCGTTCGACGCCTCGGCCGGCAGCCCGAGGGCGCCGACCACCAGCGGCGAGAGCATGTTCTGGATCCCGTTCAGCAGGTTCAGCGCGTCGAGCACGTACAGCAGCAGCGTGCCGAGGATGAACAGCGGCACCGCTTCCTTGAGATACCACTCCGTGCGCGCCAGCACTTTGACGACGATGTTCGACAGCTTCGGCATGCGCACCGGCGGGATCTCCAGGATGAAGTCGCCCGACTGGCCGGGGATCACTTTCGAGGCCAGGAAGCCGACCAGGAAGATGCTGCCGACGATCACGCCGAGCCAGATCATCGTCGCCGCCGGCGCGAGCGGCCCGAGCATGGCCATGATCACGCCGAGCTGCGCGGAGCAGGGGACGCCGAGCGCCAGCAGCAGCGTGACGATCGTCGCCTCCTTCTTCGTCTCCATGATGCGCGTCGTCAGCGTGGCCATCGTGTCGCAGCCGAGGCCGAGCACCATCGGCAGCACCGCTTTGCCGTTCAATCCCATCTTCCGGAAGATGCGGTTCAGCATCACCGCGAGCCGCGGCAGGTAGCCCGAGTCCTCGAGCACGCCGAAGAAGAGGAAGAACGTGATCACCACCGGCAGCACGATGGCGATGGCGTACGTGAGGGCCATGGTGACGACGCCGTACGGCCCGACCAGGAGGTCGGCCAGGAACTTCGGCGCGTGCAGCGCCGCGATGGCCGCCTTCGCCCAGACGTTGATGTGCTCTTCGAAGACTTTCGTCTCCACGAGGTCGACGAGGAAGCCCGCGCCGAAGTTGCCGACGAAGAGCCAGGCAACGTAGAGCACGACGGCCAGCACGGGGACGCCCCACACCGGATGCATCGACATGCGTCCGAGCCAGTCGCGAACGCCGCTCTGCGCCGATTCCTGTCTCGCGACCGCGCTTCCGAGCAGCCGGTCGACCGCGGCCACGCGGGCGTTGGCGATGACGACGCTCAGCGGCTGCACGACGGCGCGCTGCACGTCGGCGCGGATGCGGTCGAGCTCTTCGAGCGTGTCGTCTTTCAGGAAGGGCTTCAGCGTTTCATCGCCGGAGAGAAGCCCCAGTGCGATGCCGCGGCTGAACGTAGGACAGGCTTCAGCCTGTCCGGGGCAGGCTGAAGCCTGCCCTGCGCGAGCTGAAGCCTGCCCTGCGTCTTGAATGCGTCCGATGCCCTGCTCGATGGCGTCGGGATAGGCGACGTGTGCCGTGCCGCGTTTCGGCTGCACCGCTTCCTTCTTCAGCTTCTCGAGGTTCCAGCGGCGCAGCGCGGACGTGGAGACGACGGACACGCCGAGGGCGCTGGCGACCTGCGCGGGATCGACGTCGCTGTCGCGTCCGCGCGTCTCGTCGCTCATGTTCAGGCAGAGCGTGAACGGCACCTCGTGCTCGGCGAGCTGCAGCGAGAGGAGGACCGTGCGGCGGAGGTTGCTCGTGTCGCCGACCTGCAGGACGTCGGCGCCGGGCGAGCGGAGGAGCATGTCGCGCGCGACGCGCTCGTCATCGGAATGCGGCGTCAGTCCGTTCGTCCCCGGCGTGTCGATGACGAGCCGCGGCTGCCCCGCGATCGTCGCTTTGGCGGAGGTGATCTCGACCGTGGTTCCCGGGTAGTTCGAGACCGTGACGTAGCGGTTGGTGAGGCAGCCGAAGAGGAGGGACTTGCCCACGTTCGGGTTGCCGATCAGGAGGAGCTGGCGTTCACCGGATTGAGACATGGTCGCAACGACATGGTCCCCCCTCGCCGAACTTCGCCGGGTGTGTGCCGTCATAATGGCTTGTGATGAACGTCACCCGGCTCCTCTCTCTCCCTCTCCTCTTTCTGGCGACATCACTCACCGCCGATCCCCTCGGCGACGTGCGCTCCGCCCTCGGCCGCTTCCCGGCGCAGCAGGCCGCGCGCGCGACGTACGAGCTGCAGCGCTCCGTGAAGAACGAGGGGAAGTTCGGCAACGACGCCTTCAGCGGCAAGATCGCCGTCGACCTCGAGGCCAGCTCCGGCGGCTATCACATCGTGGTGGGACGCCCGCTGCTGGAGCAGATCGAGCGGGAGCAGCAGGCGCGCGACCGCAATCCGAAGCTCAACACGCCGGTGGCCAGCGCGCTGCGCGAGATCAACGCCGTCGAAGCCGCCGACGCGCTCGACTTCGCCCCCGTCGTGCTGCGCCTCCTCGACGGCGCGCAGCTCGTCTCCGACGCCGCCGGCACCTGGGCCGGCAAGCCGGCCCGCGTGCTCATCCTCCGCGCCGCCGACCGCATCGACCCCGACGACGCGGGGAAGATGAAGGTGGCGGAGAACAAGGTCACGCTCTGGCTCGACTCCGACAACGTGCCGCTGGCGGTGGAGCACATGTTCGGCGCGAGGTTCTCGTTCCTGTTTCTGAAGGGAGAGGTGAAGGAGAAGAAGAGCTGGCACCTGTCGCGCGCCGCCGACCGCCTCGTCCGCACCCGCTTCGAGTTCACCCAGAACAGCTCCGGGATGGGCCAGAAGGGAAACGAGGTGGTGGTGGCCACGCTGCGGGTGCACTGAGCCAGCGGACCGCCGGCGTCCTCGCCGGCTGCCGTGCGGGCGTCCCGCCCGCACCGTGAACTCTGACGCGCAACAGCGCGAGTGCCGGCAGTTGTCGGTGCTCTGCGATGTGCGGTTCGGGCGGAGAGATCAAGTACGTGAGCGCGCAGTACAACCATGGGATGCAGACTCGCGCCCGATGCCGTCGATCGGAGCGAACTGTCACGAGCCGCAGGACCTCGGCAAGGCGGTTGCCGGATCCGCGGTGAAGCGTGGGGTATGACGCCGCTCGCTGTGCCGTGAGCGGGATGAGCTCCGCCAAGGGCCAACCGTCAACCGCCAACCCAACCTGTGACAACGCGCACAGGCCCTCGTGACCGATCCCATACCCGCATGTTCGTGCACGCGCCATCCTGCGGCGCATGAGTCACGAACTTTCACTTTCCATCGTCGGGGCGGGGGGGGACGGGGCGGTGGCGGCGGGCGACATCCTGTCTCTCGCTGTCGCGCGCGACGGGCTCTCCGTCATCAAGACCGAGGCGTACGGGCCGCAGATCCGGGGCGGCGAGTCGTCGTGTACGGTGCGCATCAGCACCCTTCCGATCCGCGCGCAGGCGGATGCGGTCGACGCGCTGGTGGTCTTCAGCTGGGCGGACTTTGCCCGTTTCCGCGCGGAGATCGAACTGGCCGCGGACACGGTCATCTTCCATGACGAAAAAGACGCGCCGCCCGAGGAGATGAAGGCGTACCGGCTGGTGCCGATCGCCTTCGCCGCGCAGCGCGCGTCGAAGAACATCTTCGCCCTCGGCATTCTCGCCGCGACGTTCGGCCTTCCCGCGGAGCAGATCCGCAAGTCCGTGCGCGCGCGCTTCGCGAAGAAGACCGAAGCCGTGATCGAGGCGAACGTCACCGCGTTCGAGCTCGGCATGACGCTCGGTCTCGACGATGCGAAGAAGCTCGACTACGTCCCCTCCGAGCCGAAGCTGCTCATGTCCGGCAACGAGGCCAGCGCGCTCGGCGCGGTGGAGGCGGGCTGCCGCTTCTTCGCCGGCTATCCGATCACCCCTTCCTCCGAGATCCTGCACTACCTCGGCGAGTGGCTGCCGCGCATCGGCGGCACGTGCCTGCAGACCGAGGACGAGCTGGCGGCCATCGGCGCGGTCGTCGGCGCCTCGTTCGCGGGAAAGAAGTCGCTCACCGCGACCTCGGGGCCGGGACTCTCGCTGATGTCCGAGATGATCGGTCTCTCCGCGATGGCCGAGGTGCCGAGCGTGATCGTGAACGTGCAGCGCGGCGGACCGTCGACCGGCATTCCGACGAAGAGCGAGCAGTCGGACCTCTGGCATTCGCTGTACGGCAGCCACGGCGACACGCCGCGCGCCGTGCTCGCCTGCACCGACGTCGAGGACTCGTTCCACACCACCGTCGACGGCTTCAACATCGCCGAGGAGTTCCAGCTCCCCGTCATCGTGCTGAGTGAGCAGTCGATCGCGCAGCGGCGCGAGACCGTCGAGGCGAAGAACCTCACACACGGAGTGGTCGAGCGCCGCATCGCCACGGAATTCGAGAGCTACCGCCGCTACGAGGTGACGGACGACGGCGTGTCGCCGATGAGCATCCCCGGCCAGAAGGGCGGCGAGTACCAGACGAACGGTCTCGAGCACGACGAGCGGGGGCGTCCGAGCTCGATGTACACGACGCACGAGACGATGAACGCGAAGCGCTGGCGCAAGCTCGACGCGATCGCGAAAACGTACGGCCACCTCTTCACGCGCCTCGGCCCCGACCGTCCCGACCTGGGCATTCTCTGCTGGGGCTCGTCCCTCGGCGTGGTGCGCGAGGCGGTCGACCGCCTGACCGCGCGCGGCATCCGCGTGGCCGCGTTCGCGCCGCGCATCCTGATGCCGCTGCCGGCCGAGGCGATGCAGCGCTTCATCGACGAATCGAAGGAGTTGCTCGTGCTCGAGCTGAGCTTCGCCGCGCAGTTCTACAAGTACCTGCGCAGCGAGCTCGATCTGCCGAAGAACCGCACGCGCGTCTTCGCCCGCTCCGGCGGCAAGAACCTGACGGTGAGTGAAGTCATCGAACAAGTGATGCGGGTCCCCGAGGAGGTGTTGGTGTGAGCGTCAACTTCAAGAGCGATCTCAAGCCGGTGTGGTGTCCCGGCTGCGGCGACTTCGGCGTCCTGAACTCGCTGTACCGCGCCTTCGGGGAGCTCGGCTTCGAGACGCACGAGACGGTGGTCGTGTCGGGCATCGGCTGCTCGTCGCGGCTGCCGGGCTACGTCGAGGCGTACGGCTTCAACTCGCTGCACGGCCGCGCGCTGCCGATCGCCACGGGCATCAAGCTCGCGCGTCCGGAGCTGAAGGTGGTGGTGGTCGGCGGCGACGGCGACGGCATCGCCATCGGCGGCAATCATTTTCTCCACAGCGCCCGAAGGAACGCCGATCTCACGTACATCATGATGGACAACGAGATCTACGGACTGACCAAGGGCCAGGCCGCGCCGACGACGCCGCAGGGCGACAAGACGAAGTCGACGACGTACGGCAATCCGGAGGCGGGTGTCGATCCGTGCGCGCTGGCCATCTCGTTCGGCGCGACGTGGGTCGGCCGCGGCTTCTCGGGCGACATCAAGGGCACCGCGGAGCTGATGAAGAGCGCGCTGCAGCACCAGGGCTTCGCGTTCCTGAACATCATCTCTCCGTGCGTGACGTGGCGCGGCGACGACCAGCACAAGGAGCTGCGCGCGAAGGTGAGGCAGATCCCGGCGGAGCACGACCGCACGAACATGCCCGCGGCGCTGCTGTTCACGAACGAGGCGGGGATTCTGTCGACGGGCGTGCTCTACGACGTGGAGAGGCCGACGCTGGCCGGCGAGCTGGCGGCGATCGCGTCGCGAGCGGAAGCGCGCGGCGTACCGGCGCGGGAGGACTTGCTGCGCGCGTTCATGTAATGATCGCGCGCATGTCGACCAGAGAATTCTTCGCCCAGCGGCTCGCCTCCGAGATTCCGGCCTTCCTGCGCGTGATCCGCGCCTGCCCGAGCGAGCGGCTCGATTACAAGCCGCACGAGCGCAGCGCCGGCGCCGGCTCACTGGCCTCGCAGCTCGCGGCCGAGATGTCGCATCTCTCGGAATTGTTCGATAAAGGGGAGATTCACTACGCCGTGGGACAGGCGCCGGTGACGTGCGAGGAGATCGCCGCGGACTTCGAGCATCACGCGTCGCAGGCCGTCGAGCGGGTGAAGAATCTCGACGACGAGCGCTGGGGCGGCAAGGCAAAGTTCTTCATGGGCGATCAGGTGGCGTGGGAGACGACGGTGGAGGGGATGGCCTGGGGCTACCTCTTCGACATGGTCCACCACCGCGGCCAGCTCTCGTCGTACATCCGTCCGATGGGCGGGAAGGTGCCGTCGATCTACGGGCCGAGCGGCGACGAGCAGTGACGCCCCCGCCGGGGAACGACGAGAAGCCTCCGGCAGGCCGGCGCGGCCGGCAGCGCTTATTCAGGCACGTGCGGTCGCGAGATGCGTCCTTCAGGCGACAGGCGTGCGGCCCGGCTAGGCCAACAAGCGCTGCCGGCCGCGCCGGCCCGCCGGAGGCCCTTCGTCGTTCCCCGGGCGAGGACGTCACGCCTGTAGCCGC
>DASUSL010000056.1:0-11616 GCA_036375135.1 Thermoanaerobaculia bacterium
GATCTGTACGTATTCCTCCACCGTACCGAGCGTGGAGAAATTGAGGATGCGCAGCTCCCCGCTCTCCTGGCTCGAGCGGTCGATGCGGCCGATGCGCTGCTCGACGCGCATCGGGTTCCACGGGAAGTCGTAATTGATGACGCAGTTCGCCGCCTGCAGGTCCAGTCCCTGTCCCGCCGCGTCCGTGGAGACCAGGCAGGAAGGAGGCCACGGCTCCATGAACCGCTGCACGATCCGCGTCTTGTCACGGGGTGCGAGCGATCCCTCATAACTCAACACCTTGACACCGGGATGCCGCTCCGCCAGCAGCTCGGCGATGATCTGGTGCGTCTTGAGGTAGTTCACGAAGACGATGAACTTCGCGCCGGTGCGGAGCAGCTCGTCGGTCTCCAGCAGCAGGCGTTCGGATTTCGCATGATGCGCGACGTCCCACTTCCCCGGCGCCGTGTAGCGCGCGATGAAATCGTCGAGCCGTGCGAGATCCGCGTCGTCGCGCGTGATCGTAGCGAGCTCCTTCACCTTCCGCCGCAGCGCCGTCTGCAACGTGTGGATCGCCGCCCGCGGATGGCTGGCCATCTCGCGCAGAACGAGCATGGCGATGAGCACGAACTGGGAGAGGTACTGCGGCCTGGCGGACGGACGCATGACCTGCGCGCTCGCCCCCATGTGCCGCCTGTAGATCGTCCGGAGCAGCAGGAGGAGCTCATCGTAGAGGGCACGCTCCTCTTCTTTGAATGCGGAAACCTTGATCGACTTGATCTTTCTGGGGATGGCACGCAGCCCCGACTCCCGGCGAAGCGTGCGGGTCATCAAGTCCTCGAGAGTGTGCTGCAGTCCCTCGCTGTCCTTCAGGACCCGTTCACCGTCCATGTAGCGCGCGGCGAACGCGCTGCGGGACCCG
This sequence comes from Thermoanaerobaculia bacterium, assembly GCA_036375135.1. Lineage (GTDB taxonomy): Bacteria > Acidobacteriota > Thermoanaerobaculia > Gp7-AA8 > Gp7-AA8 > QHVT01. The sequence goes on from DASUSL010000056.1 coordinate 902, forward strand.
AGACAACCCGGCTTCAGCAGCGTGGCCAGCGTGAACATGTCGTATCCGCTGTTGTGCAGCGGCGTGGCGGTCAGAAACAACCGCCGGCGCGCCTGCAGCGCGTACACAAAGCGGAAGCGAATGCTGTCGGCGTTTCTGCAGTCGTGGGCCTCGTCGACCACCAGGAGATCCCAGTTCCGCTGCAGCAGCGTGGTGGCCAGCGCGTCGTCCTTGCCGTCACCTTTCGCTTCGTCGAGCGAGAACAGCACGACCGGATCGAATGCAGCCCTCCTGAGCGCCTCCTTCCCGTGCTTCCACGCCAGTGGGCGGCCGAAGAAGTCCGCCAGTGTTTGATCACCCCATTGTCCGCGCAGATTGGGCGGGACGAGGATCAGGACGTGCGCATCGGGCTCGAGGGAGAGCAGTTCCTCGATCACCAGGCCCGCCACGATGGTCTTGCCGAGTCCCACTTCGTCCGCGACGATCCCGACTCCGTGCATCGTTTCGAAGAACTTCTTCGCGGTCTTCACCTGGTGCGGGTAGGCGGTCCGGCCGGTACGCATCGCTCCATGGCCGAGGAGGAAGCGCTCGCGGTTTTCGGCGGCAGTCTCAAAGGCCAGGTCCGCCAGGCGGGCGGCCGCGCCGCCCTTCATCCCGGTGCTGGCCGGTGCGGCACGAGCCCGCATGACGAGCTCGAAGATCTCGTCTTCGCCCGGAACGACGGGGACCACCTCGGTCGTCGCGAGCGTCTCCCGCTCCGCGTCGTTCCGCCAGCGGCGGACCTCCCAGTAGACCGCGTGCAGGTCGATGGTGCCCTCGAGCGGCATGTTCATCGCGCGGAAGTCGTCGCGCGCGACGCGCGGCTTCACCTCTTCGAATTCCGCAACGAGCTGGGACGCCGGAAGGTGCGCATGCTTTCCGCGCTCGCGGTCGAGCACGGAGACGTAATGCTGCAACCTGTCGAGCGGCGGCATCACTCCTTCTTCGGGAACAGCGACCCGACGACGCTGCCCCATCCCCTGAGATAGGCCGAGAGCAACTGCGTCGCGGAGACCAGCGACAGCAGCAGCAGGATCCAGTAAAACGGCGAGTTGTTCGGCGAGGTGGAGCCATCCGTGGCGCCCTGCAATCCCAGGACGGACAGAGCCGCGTCGGCCCCTACGCTCACCACCAGGGCGAGGAAGAGCGCGGGCGTGAGCACGAGCACGACGTAGAACAGGACGGCCGGCGTCCAAAGCGAGAGCCAGAGCGTCTTCCTCTTGCCCTTCACGTAGTCCACCGCCGCGCGAGAATCGCCGCGGACCTTTTGCAGTTCGTCGAGATTTTTCTGTACGGAGTCGAGCGCCGTCCTGAACAGCCCGATCCCCTGCGATGAGCCGTAGATCAGCGCCAGGATGGCCAGCAGCGTCTTCGCGTCCTCGTCCATCGCATCACGTGGGAAGCGGGTAGACGTCGTACAGGCGCTTCCGCACTTTCTCGTTCGTGGTCATGATGTCGACCATCGTCTTGTCCACCCACATCTCGTTGAAATCCTCGTCCCAGAGGTATGGCGGGGTGATGGGCATGTCCGGGATCTCCGCGCGCAGGTCTTCTGCGAGACTCTGCGCCGCCTCCACAAAACGCCGCGCCGGCACGCGGTAGACATACCCCTCCGCCGGAGTCCTCGGATGCGCCTGCAACGCCGGCATGGACGGTTTGGCGGTATTGATCAGGTGATAGAGGCGTCGGAGCGCAACCGGATAGACGATGGTCTTGCGGAAGCGGGCGATGAAATCCGTCCCGAGAGCCTGGGCGCGCCGCTTCGTGAGATTGAAGATCATCGCCAGCGCGTTCTCGTCCGGAAGGTTCCAGAACCAGATGTACTGGACGAACTGGCGAAGCCGCCAGATCTGCAACTCGCGCGGCGTGATGAACGGCTGCCGCCCGTTCATCCACTCGCGATACTCGTAATCGGCCAATTGCCCCAGCCGCTCCTCCACATAGTCGCGAAGATAGGCCTGCAGCTCATCTCCCTGCAGGAGACCGGTGAACCGCGGGTGCTTGGCCGACGTGCAGTAGCGATAGCAGTACTGCGGGATGGCGCTGACGAACGTCAGCAGCACGTTGTGCATGTAGAGCAGATCTGTGCGGTCGGGGACGGGGATGTCGAAGTAGGCCTGGTAGTCGATCTTCGGAACAGGCATTCGGGCGACGCTCATGGACCACCTCTTATAGAGGGAGTGTCGCGCTGGAAGGTTTCCCCTACCCTGGGTGAATAAGGACCAGCAGTCCGTCGCAAGCTGCTCGAGGAGTACGGCGGGATGGACGGCTATCTGCGGCATATCAAGGAACTGGAAGCCGAAATGAAGGATCGCGTGGTGCGTCGCGAACCGCGAAAGCCGGTGATCGTGAAGCAGCCGGCCGTCCGCTGACGGTCACTTCTTCATCCGCGGGCCAGAAAGTCATGGCGGAGCTTAGGCGGACCGCCGGCGTCCGCGCCGGCTGCCGCGCAGGGGTCTCGCCTGCGCGAGGGTGGCGGCGCGGGACGCCGCCACGGCAGCCGGCGGGACGCCGGCGCTGCGCCTATTTCTTCATGCGCGCGTAGAGCGTGCTCGGGCTGATCTGCAGCTTGCGGGCGGCTTTGCGGACGTTGCCGTCGGTGGCCTTCACCGCGGCGGCCACGTACGACGCGATCATGTCGTCGAGGGGGCGGATCTCCCATTCCTGGGTCGGCTCGCCGCTCGATGACGTCGCCACGGGCGTGGCGGGCGGCTCGAGGATGAGGTCTTCGCTGCGGATCTCGTCGCGGCCGAGGGTGATCAGCGCGCGCTCGAGCACGTTGCGCAGCTCGCGGATGTTGCCCGGCCAGGCGTAGCTCTCCAGTTTCTTCAGCGCGGTCGGGCTCACCTTCGGCAGCGGGCGGGCCATCTCCTTCGCCAGCGGGCGGAGGATCTCCTGCACCAGGATGGGGAGGTCTTCCATCCGCTCGCGGAGCGGCGGCATGCGCAGGCGGACGACGTTCAGGCGGTAATAGAGGTCGCCGCGGAAGCGTCCCGCCGCCACTTCGGCCACGAGATCGCGGTTCGTCGCGGCGATGAGGCGGAAGTCGGCGCGCATGTCGCGCACGCCGCCGACGCGGCGGAAGCGTTTCTCCTCCAGCGCCTTCAGCAGCCGCGCCTGCACCGTCAGCTCCATCTCCCCGATCTCGTCGAGGAAGAGCGTTCCCTCGCCGGCGATCTCGAAGAGACCCGGCTTCGTGTTCATCGCGTTCGTGAACGCGCCGCGCTCGTGGCCGAAGAGCTCCGACTCGAGCAGCTCCTTCGACAGTCCCGCGCAGTTCAGGTCGACGAACGGCGCCCGCGTGCGCGGTGAGCGGTTGTGGAGCAGCCGCGCCATGACGCCCTTGCCCGTCCCCGACTCCCCTTCGATCAGCACCGGAGATGGCGCTCGGGCGATGTTGCCGAGGATCTCGTTCAGGTGCGCGATGGAAGGAGAGACGCCGGGAAGGCGCTCCACGTTCGTCTCGCCGCGGCGCAACGCGATCAGCTCGCGCTGCGTGGCCAGCAGGCGGCGCACCTGTTCGAGGACAGCGGTGAGTGTCCCGAAATCGAACGGCTTCTGGAGGAACGTCTCCGCGCCGAGGCGCATCGACTCGATCACCGCGTCGTACGTGCCGGCACCGGACATCATGATCACCGGCGTGGTCTCGGAGTACATCTTCAATTGATGCAACAGTTCCACGCCGTTGGCGTCGGGAAGATTCACGTCCAGCAGCACGACGTCCGGCGAGAAATCGGCGAACGCGGCCAGCGCCTCCCGGCCGGTGGAGGCCGTCCGGACGTTCCAGTCGTCTTCCAGCAGCGCGGCCAGTCCGGCCACGATCTGCGGGTCGTCGTCGACGATGAGCACGCGGTTCATGAGGATCGTCATCGCCGCGGATCATACACCTGTTTGAATTGCGAACACTACCCGAATGTGACCCGAATCACGGGAAGTGCAGCAACGACCGCAACTTGGACGCATTTGGACAGGTGGTATCCCGTTTGGACTAAGGGCCCGCCAGTACGTCCAGAACGGAGACACAACATGATCATCGCGGCCGCAGCACTGACGTTGGGCATCAGCCTGGAGATCGACCTCACCGCCCTGATCCGCAGGCAGGAGCGTCGCGCTCCGGAAGTCACCTGCGGGATCAAGGTGGTCGGCTACCGCTTCGCCGGCAGGCCGGGACAGCAGTTCCGCTACGCCAACCAGAGCTTCACCATTCCGGCCGAGGGCTTCATCGAAGTCATCTCGCTGCCGCGCGTCACCACCTACCTGGCCGACGGCCGCACGCTCCCGCTGGAAGACGGCGTGAGCCCGCTCGACGGCTTCAGCTTCCGCTGGATCACCCTCCCCGCCTCGCCGATGAAAGGAGAACACGAATGAGCCGACTGGTCCTGCACACCCTCGACGATCTTCGCGGCGGACGCCAGAGCTGGCGCGTCCTGCTGATGCTCGCGATCCCGGCGTTCGCCGCCGGCATCGCGGCTGGACTGCTGTCATGAGCGGGCATCGCCTCACCATCGTCGCGCGCGACAAGCGCAAGCCGCAGATGGACTGGAGCACGTCCGTCTCGCCGCAGTTGTCGCTGGCCTTCGTCGACTCGGTGCGCGCGCTGCGCTTCGCGCTCTCCGCGGCCGTGACGGAGACGGAGCTCGACATCAGCCGCGTGATCGTCGACCGCGTCGCCGGCGGCGACGAGTTCCTCGACCTCCTCACCGCGCTGCCGGGCGAGTTCCACGGCGACGTGCTGTTCGTGCGCGACGACGGCACGGGCGTGCTGAGCGCCACGGGCCGCGGCGGCGACCGCGTGCTCTACGCGCTGATGGCGCACGACGTCCGCTTCTACCTCGAGACGCACGACCTCGTGCTGAGCCGCGTCTGCATGGAGCTGACGGCATGAGTCCCCGCGAGCACGTCCTGCTGATCGACGACGACCGCGACGTGGCGGAAGGGCTGGCCCTGCTGCTCGAGCGCAGCGGCCGCACGACCATCGTCTGCTCCGACGTCGAGTCGGCGGAGATGGTCCTGTCGCGCTATCCGGTGACGCACGTCGTCAGCGACGTGCAGTTCTCCGGCTCGTTCGGCTTCGAGGGGCTGCACTTCCTCTCCCGCATCCGCATGCTGCGCGCGGGCTGCCGCATCATCCTGATGACCGGCCACGCCTCGCACGAGCTGCGCGCCGCGGCGACGGGCCTCGGCGCCGCGACGGTGCTGGCCAAGCCGTTCGGCTGCGATGAGCTCGAGCAGGCGCTGGCGTCGACGGCGGACGAAGACGGCGACTACGAGTTGCTGACCGTGCCGCCGATCGACGACGTGCTGTACGGCGGCCTGCTCACGTCGGTCTACCAGCCGATCGTGCGACTGAGTGGAGGACAGGCAATCCTGCCTGTCCTTCGCTCCGGCGAACGGATGGACAGGCAGGATTGCCTGTCGTCCACCGGGCAGGATTGCCGGTCGGCCACTGTCTTCGGCTTCGAGGCGCTGACGCGCATCAACGGCGCGTGGGCGGCGGGCGGGCCGGCGGAGCTGTTCGACTACGCGAACCGCCGCGCGCGTCTCGCGGAGCTGAACCTGGCCGCGCTCGGCACGGCCGTCGCCGGTGCGGCGCGCCTGCCCGGCGACGCGGCGCTCTTCATCAACGTCGACCCGAGCGTCTTCAACGGCGGCAACCTCACCGGCAGCGTGCGCGGCGCGGCGGCGCGGCATGGCCTGCCGCTCACGCGCATCGTGCTCGAGATCACCGAGCGCTCCGCGTTCGGCAGCGACGGCGCGGCCTTCCGCGCGCTCGACGAGCTGCGCGAGTGCGGCGTGCGCTTCGCCCTCGACGACCACGGCTCCGCCTACTCGCACCTCGGCGCGATCAACGCCATCAAGCCGTCGTTCATCAAGATCAGCCAGACCTTCGGCACCGCCTTCGAGACCGACGACACGCGCGTGCGCATCGTGCGGCACGTGGTGGCGCTGGCGCGGGACTTCGGCTGCCGCACCGTGCTGGAAGGGGTCGAGTCGGCGTCGACCGCCGCCGCGGCGGGAGAGCTCGGGATCGAGCTCGCGCAGGGCTATCACTTCGGACGGCCGAGCGCCGCCTCGCACTGGAGCGCGCCCGTCGCGGCGTGAGGAGAACGGACGATGACCGCCATCCGCGTGACTTCGATTCTCCTCGCCGCCGCCGGAAGCTGGTACGACTGGCGCGTCGGTGCCGCGGCCATGCTGCTGCTGGGCGCGACCTGCGAATGGCTGCTGCGCCGCGTGCGCGAGCTGGAATCGCTCGTCGAGCACAGCGAGATGCGGGCGATCCGCGACTCCCTGACCTCCCTCTTCAACCGCCGCTGGCTCGAGGAGACGAGCTTCGAGATCCGGCCCGGCACCGGAGTGATCGTCGCCGACGTCGATCACTTCAAGAGCTACAACGACCGCTGGGGCCACGCCGGCGGCGATGCCGTGCTCCAGGCACTGGCGAAGCTGCTGCGCCGCCTTTTCGGCAACGGCGAAGTGGTCTGCCGCCTCGGCGGCGAAGAGTTCCTGATCATCCTCCCGCACGTCTCCTTCGACCAGTTGCGCGGCTGCGCGGAGCTGCTCGTCGAGGAGAGCCGTCTGCTGAACGTCTATCTCGACGGCGAGCTGCTGGGCGCCATCACCGTGTCCGCGGGGATCGCGCACGCGCCGCATCACGCCACCACCATCGAAGGACTCATCTCCGCAGCCGACCGCGCGCTGTACGCCGCCAAGAGCGCGGGGCGCGACTGCGTGGCCACGCCGCCGCACCAGGTCGTCGGACGCGATGCCGCATGAAAGAGAGACCGCTATGAGCGCAACGATCGAAGTCCTCCCTCCTCCCCTCGCCCTTCCCGGCCGCGACCGCCGGCGCTTCCCGCGGCTGCGGCTCGCGGAGCCGATCCGCACCGTCATCGGCCGCGGCACCGGCACGCTGGTCGACCTCAGCGCGAACGGCGCGCGCATCCGGCACGACACGCCGGTGGCCCTCGGCGCACGCGTGCGCGTGACGTTCGACTGGAAGGGCGAGCGCTTCGAAGCCACCGCCGAAGTGCTGGCCTCGCGCGTGGCCGCGTTGGGCGACGCAACGCGATTCGAATCGCGGCTGCGCTTCCTCGCCGTGCCGGAGCGCGCGCAGGAGATCCTCGCGCGCACGATGACCGACGTCCTCGACGACGACCTGCGCAAGTGGGTGGCGAACCTCCGCGGCTGGCACGAAGGGGAAGACAGGCAATCCTGCCGGTCGGCCCGTGACGAAGACCAGGACAGGCAGGATTGCCTGTCCTCCACCATGACCTACATCCGCTGCAGGTACGTCGACGGTCGCTGGCAGCAGACGCACACGCGCGACCCGCTGCCGCCGTACGACGGCTTCACCGTGCCGGCCGAAACGGATCCGTCGGAGATCCGCACGCTCTGCCGCACGTTCGAGAAAAGCGACGAGGAGGGACGGAGCCTGGTGCGGCTGATCACCGGAGCGGTGGTGAAACAATAGAGACAGCGAAGAGCTTGCGGGGGGGACTACCATAAGGGCGGGGGGAAGGAAGATGGTAGCCCAAAGGCGTCTGTCGTCCCGCGAATGAAGATCGTCATCGCGGATCATCACCAGATCATCCGGCGTGGTTTGCAGCTCATCCTGGCCCGGCGTTCCGACTGGAGCATCGTCGCCGAGGCCGAAGACGCGCCGCAGCTTCTGGCCGCGCTGCAGCGCGACGCGTGCGATGTACTGGTGACGGACCTGAGCCTGCGCGGACAGTGCATGCTGGAGATGCTGGCGGAGATCCATCGCGTGCGCCCCGCGCTGCCGGTGCTCTTCCTGACGTCGTATCCGGAGGAGCAGTACGCGGTGCCGGCGCTGCGGGCCGGCGCGCGCGGCTACATCCAGAAAGACGCCTCGGCGGACGAGATCCTGGACGCGATCGCGCGCGTGGCGGCGGGACGCACGCGCGTGAGCGAGCAGGTCGCGGAGCTGCTCGCGCAGAGCGTGGCCTCCCCTTCCGGACCACTGCACGCGCGTCTCTCCGCGCGCGAGCTGGACGTGTTCCTGCGGCTCGCGCGCGGCGAGACGGTCAGTGACATCGCGGCCGCGCTCGGTGTGAGCATCAAGACCATCAGCACGTACCGCACGCGGATCATGGAGAAGACCGGCTTCCGCTCGAACGCCGACATCGTGGCGTACGCGGTGCGCACGAATCTCATCGCGTAGGAGCGCTCCTACAGCGTCCTACCTCCACTCCGATAGCGTTGCCGGAATGCCGTAGGTATTCTTTTCCCGCGCAGTTCAGCAAGGTCCAGGGAAACCCACAACATGACTCGCATCAACGGAGACGACACCCGTCGTGTGACCTCGCATGCCGCCGCGATCGCGAACCTCGGCGACTTCGCGCTGGCGTGCGATTCGGTGAACGCGCTGCTGCGCTGCGCGGCGGCGACCATCGTCGACCAGCTCGGTGTCGACGCCGGCGTCGTGACGCGTGCGACGGAGAACGGCGCGACGATCGCGGCGTGGAGCGGCGCGGCCGGCTCCGACCTCGTCGACGCGCTGACGCTGCCGATCGTCTGCGGCGGTCCGGAGCCGTGGGGGCACGTCTCCGCGCGCTGCCGCGAGGCGCGGAGCTTCTCCGCGGCCGACGTCGATTTCCTCCGCGCCGTGACGGCGTCCCTCGGTCAGGCCATCGCGCGCGAGCGAGCCGAGGAGCTGCTCGAAGTGCGCGCGCGGCAACAGAGCGCGCTGGCCGAGTTGAGCCGCCTGGTCGTGAAAAACGTCGACGACTCCACGCTCACGCGCGCCTGCGACATCATCATCGAGCGCGTCGGCGTCGAGCATGCGGTCTTCTTCGAGCTCGATGCCGCCGAGTACGTGCTGCGCTTCCGCGCCGGCAACCGCTGGTTCCCCGACTCGATGATGACGCTGCCCGTCACGGCGAGCACGCACGGCGCCGAGTGCGTGGCGCGCAACGAGACGGTGATCGTCGACGACTACGTGACCGACACGCGGTTCGCCTCGACACGCTCGCTCCTCGACTGGGGCGTGCGCAGCGGCCTGATCGTGCCGGTCTCCAGCTCGCACGGCTGCCTCGGCGTGCTGACGGCGCATTCGCGCGAGAAGCGCGCGTTCAGCGAGGACGACATCCTCTTCGTCGAGGCCGTGGCGAACGTGCTGGCCGAGGGGCTGGAGCGCGACGAGGCGCGGCGCGACCTGGCCATCTCCGAGGATCGCTACCGCGACGTCATCGAGGCGGCGTCGGACATCATCTTCACGACGTCGGTCGACGGACACTTCGTCTCGCTCAACCCCGCGTTCGAGCGCATCACCGGCTATCCGATCCTCGACTGGCTCGGACGCTCCGTACTTGATCTCGCGGAGAACCCCGAGTACTCCGCGGAGCTGCTCGAGCGCATGGCCGACGCCACGTACGCGCGCACTCCGCTCCTGGCCGAGCTGCCGGTGCGCGGCGCGACGGGCACGGTGCTGCTCGAGCTGTCGATGACCACGCGCATGCAGGAAGGACAGCGCGTGGCCATCCACGGCTTCGCGCGCGACGTGACCGAGGCGCGGCGCGTGGAGCGCGAGCGCCGCGCGCTGGAGGCGAAGCTCGAACAGGCCAACCGCATCGCCGGACTGGGCCGCCTCGCCGCGACGGTGGCTCACGAGTTCAACAACGTGCTGATGGGGATGTCGCCGTTCCTCGACCTGCTGCGCAAGGGGAAGAACGTCGAGACGGCGCTCAAGCACATGGGACACGCGGTCGCGCGCGGACGCCGCATCACCGAGGACATCCTGCGCTTCACGCGTCCGGCCGAGCCGTCGCGCGCGAGCGTGGCCGTCGAGCCGTGGCTGCAGTCGGTGACCGAAGAAGGACGCTCGCTGCTGCCCGGTTCGGTGCAGCTGGAAGTGAAGACGAGCGGCGACGATCTGTACATCAGCGGCGACGCGACGCAGCTCCAGCAGGTGTTCACCAACCTGATCCTCAACGCGCGCGATGCGATGCCGTCCGGCGGCACGATCACGCTCGAGCTGACGCGCGAGCCGCACGACGCGAAGCTGCGTTTCGCCATCGCGGAGCCGGACCGCTTCGCGCATCTCACGCTGCGCGACACCGGCTGCGGCATGAACGAGGAGATGCTGCGCCACGCGTTCGAGCCGCTCTTCACGACGAAGCGCAACGGCACGGGCCTCGGCCTCCCCGTCGCGCTGCAGGTCGTGCAGCGCCACGGCGGCGAGCTGTTCGTGGAGAGCGAGCCGGGCGCCGGCACGGCTTTCCACATCTTCCTGCCGCTCACCGAGGCGCCGGCGATCACGCGGCCGCGCGAGGTCTACAGCCGCCGCACCACTCCCGAGGCGAAGCTGGTGGTGCTGGTGGAAGACGACCCGATCGTGGCCGCGGGGCTGGTCAGCCTGTTGACGCTCGAAGGCTCGGCGGTGCGGCTGGCGCGCACGGGCGCCGAGGCGATGGCGGTGCTGCGCCGCGTACGGCCCGATCTGGTGATCCTCGACGTCGGCCTGCCGGACATGGACGGCACGCAGGTGTTCATCGACCTGCAGGAGACGCTGGAGCAAGTGCCGGTGATCTTCTCGACCGGCCACGCGGACCGCACGAAGATCGAGGACCTCCTCGCCCGCCCCAACGTCGGCTTCCTGCTCAAGCCGTACGCCCACGCGGAGCTGCTCGAGATGATGATGAAGGTAACTACGGCAAGAGCCGCGTAGCGGAGCG
>DASUSL010000057.1:0-13097 GCA_036375135.1 Thermoanaerobaculia bacterium
AGGCGCTTGCGGACGTCGTCGGAGCCGGCGCGGTCGGCGAGCTTCTGGTAGTAGACGCGCGTCTCGACCTCCGACTGGATGGCCTTGCGCAGCACTTCTTCGACGCTGGTCTCGAGCGGTTTCATCAGCGCGCGAATGATACCGTGGAGCGCGACGGACGGGCTGACGCCCGTCCGTCATCCGGATTCAGCGAGCTAGCACTCGGCGTCCGGCTCGCCGGAGATCTGGATCCACGTCGTGCCGTTCCAGCGGTACCAGCGGTTCGTGCACGTCGTCCCGTTGCACGAGCACGACTCGATGTTCTTGAAGTAGCCGGCGTTGGTGATGCCCTGGTTGTAGCCGGTGGAGTCGCAGCCGCGGAACTTCTCGCCGATCCACTGCATCGAGCAGTCGTAGTAGAAGGTCCAGATGTCGGTGGCCGGAGCCGCATCGATGCGCGGCTGGGCGGCGGGCAGGACGACGGCGGCGACGATGAGAATGGCCACGATGCGGTTCTTGAACATTCAATGTCCTCCTTCGAGACCCTCATCTAAGCAGCAACGAGGACAGGGGTAAACCCGACGTGCGAACGGGCTGGATATTGGCGCGCCCATCGCGAGCGACGTAGCAAAGCGGCGGCTCGGGGAGGCCGTCTCAAAACGTAGGACAGGCCTTCAGCCTGTCCCGGGCAGGCTGAAGCCTGCCCTACGTTGGAGAGCGGCAGCAACGCGGGCCGCCGCACTCCTAAGCGCCGCGGTAGACGTCGGGATTGGGCGGGTCCTGATCCTCGAACGGGGCCTCGCGGAGGGGCTGGCCGATGCCGGTGCCGCCGGCGGTGCCGCGCTTGTCCACGCCCTCGTAGTACGGGCGCCAGCCCATCGGGCCGACCGGGAAGTTCGGCGGCACGACCAGGTCGCGGAGGCCGACCACGGCGCGGGCGCGCGTGTCGATGGCCATCTCGTAGTCGCGGGTCATGTAGATCGCGTCCTCGGGGCACGCATCCACGCAGTAGCCGCAGAAGACGCAGCGCAGCAGGTCGATGTCGTAGCGCACCGGGAACTTCTCGCGCGTGCGCTGGTCCTCGCCGGCCTCGATGGTGATGCACTCCGCCGGGCAGGCCGTCGAGCACATGAAGCAGGCCACGCAGCGCGTGGTGCCGTCCTCGCGCGTGGTGAGGATGTGCCGCCCGCGGAAGCGCTCCGAGTAGACGCGCTTGACCTCGGGGTACGAGATGATCGGCAGCCCCTTCATGTTGAACAGGTTCCTGAGCAGGTGCTTCAGCGTGCGCGTCAGGCCGCCGAACACCTGCGGCAGGTACGTGCGCTCGAGCATCGTCATCGGCTCGCGCTCGACCTTGACGACGCCGGGGGAAACTCGGGTGATGGCCATAGTAGTTAACCCTGAGCGAAGCGAAGGGTCAGCGGAGCCTCCGCGAGGCTCGTGCCTCGAGAGGGCTCCGTTGATGCTTCGTCGCTTCGCTCCTCAGCATTGACTTGCCGCCATTAGCGGTCCAGTTCTCCAGCGATGATGTTCAGCGACCCGAGCGCGGCGATCGCATCGGGGATGGTCTGGCCGATGATCATCTTTCCGTACGCCTCGAAGATCGGGAAGCAGGGGGGCCGGGCGCGCACGCGGTACGGGTTCTTCGTGCCGTCCGAGACGATGTAGAAGCCCACTTCGCCGTTCCCGCCTTCGACCTGGAAGTACGTCTCGCCGACCGGCGGCTGGATGCCGTGCATGATCAGCTTGAAGTGATAGATCAGCGACTCCATCTCGTTGTAGACCTTCTCCTTCGGGGGAAGGGCCACGTACGGGTTGTCGACCATGACCGGTCCCGGCGGGAGGCCGCGGTCGATGGCCTGCTGCAGGATGCGCAGCGACTGGCGCATCTCCTCGAAGCGCACCAGGAAGCGCGCGTACGTGTCGCCGCCGTCGGCGATCGGCACGTCCCAGTCGTACGTGTCGTAGCCGAGGTACGGGTTCGACTTGCGGACGTCGTAGGGGACGCCCGTCGCGCGCAGGCACGGGCCGGTGAAGCCGAAGTTGATCGCGTCTTCCTGCGAGATCACGCCGACGCCTTCCACGCGGTCGCGGAAGATGCGGTTCTTCATCACGAGGGCTTCCACCTCGTCGACGAATCTGGGCAACATGTTGACGATCTTCTGCGCGTTGGCCAGGAAGTCCTCCGGGACGTCCACCGCCAGGCCGCCGATGCGCAGGTAGCTCGGCAGCAGACGCGCGCCGCTGCACGACTCGGCCAGCGCGATGATCTCCTCGCGCGGCTGGAAGAGGTACCAGAAGTTGGTGAGCGCGCCCAGATCGACGAGGTTCGTGCCGATGCAGATGATGTGATCGGAGATGCGGTAGAACTCCGACAGCATCAGTCGCACGTGCTGCGCGCGCTCCGGCGCGCTCAGGCCGAGCATCTTCTCGACCGTCATGCAGTAGCCGACGTTGTTGATCACCGCGGAGCAGTAGTTCAGCCGGTCGGTGTACGGGATGACCTGCTGGTACGTGTGCGTCTCCGACATCTTCTCGAAGCAGCGGTGCAGGTAGCCGATCTCCTGCTCGGCGCCGACGATGGTCTCGCCGTCGAGCGTGACCACCACGCGCAGCGTGCCGTGCATGGCCGGATGGGAAGGGCCGAGGTTCAGCGTCACGCGCTCGAAGTCGGACTCCTCTTCCTCCTGCACGAACTCCGGCGCGATCTTCGGCTGGAGGCGCGTGATGCCGCCGTCGGTGAGGAGCCAGCGCTGCGCGGCGTCGTAGTCCTTGCGCAGCGGGTGTCCCTGGAAGTTGTCGTGGGTGAGGATGCGGCGCAGGTTCGGGTGTCCGTCGAAGCGGATCCCGTACATGTCGAAGGCCTCGCGCTCGTACCAGTCGAAGCCCTGATAGACGCCGACGCTGGTCGGCACGTCCTCGCCTTCGCGCACGCGCACCTTGAGGCGCACGCGCTCGTTGTTCTGCAGCGAATAGAGCTGGTAGACGACGTCGAAGCGCTGCTCGCGGTTCGGGTAGTCGGCGCCGAAGAGGTCGAGCGGCATGGTGAAGCGCAGCTCGGGATGATCGTGCAGCGCGCGCAGCACGTTCGCGATCTGCGCGGTCTCGACGACGAACGTCGGCAGGTCTTCACCCGGCTCCTGCGTCAGCCCGGTCACCTTCGCCGCGATCTCCGCGCCGCGCGCGTCCATCGTCTCCGCCTCGGCCGGCACGTAGATCTGCCGGTTGGTCGGCGAGGGGCCGGTGTAGGGGATGGGGCTGAATTTCGTCAGCGTGCTCATGACCGCTTGATCTCCCCGCGCAGGATCTTGTCGCGGAGCTTGAGGATGGCGTACATCAGACCGTCCGGGGTCGGCGGGCAGCCGGGCACCCAGATGTCGACGGGGATCACTTCGTCGATGCCCTGCACGACGTGGTAGGCGCGGTAGAAGCCGCCCGAGGTGGCGCAGGCGCCCATGGCGATCACGTACTTCGGCTCCGGCATCTGGTCGTAGATCTTCTTGAGCACCGGCGCGAGCTTGTCGACGATGGTGCCGGCCACGATGAGCAGGTCGGCCTGGCGCGGCGAGAAGCGCACCGCCTCCGCGCCGAAGCGGGAGATGTCGTAGTGCGACGAGACCATCGACATGAACTCGATCGCGCAGCAGGCGGTGCCGAACGGGAGCGGCCAGAGCGAGTTGCCGCGCGCCCAGTCGACGACGGCGTCGAGCTTGGTGGTGAGATAGGTGCCGCTGCCGAGGTCTTCGATCTCGCGCTCGGCCTCGCCGGGAAGCGTGATCAGCCCCTTCTCGGCGCCTTCGCCCGGCGCGACGCCCGTCTTGCGCGGAATGATCGAATCCGCTCTCTCAATCTTTTGAATTGCCATAAGTTAGCTCGTACAGCGGGCGGGATTCTATGAACTAGAGAAAATTTTCACAAGGTCGGCTGGAGCCGGATCGGAAAGCGATGCGAGATGCGCGCCGCACGTAGGGCAGGCTTCAGCCTGCCGTGCCCGCGGGGTGGGCAGGCTGAAGCCCGCCCTACGTCTTGACCGGGTAGCGCAGATGGGTCACGCCGGCGCCCTGGATGACCCGCGGGTTGCCCAGGACGGATGGCGTGCCGGCGAGGTGGTCGAAGAGCCGCACTCCCGAGCCGAGCAGCACCGCCGCGAGGTCGACGTGGATCTCGTCGACCAGCCCGGCATTCAGCAGTTGCTGGATGGTGTCGGCGCCGTGCACGCCGACGGACTTGCCGCCGGCGGCGGTCCTGGCCTGCTTCACGGCGCTCTCGAGGCCGTCGGTCACGAAGTGCACGCTGGAGTCGGGTCGCGGCCATCCGTCGGGGACCTGGTGCGTCAGGACGAAGGCCGGTCCCCAGGCGTGGTTTCCGCCCCACCCCTTCGCGACGTCGAAGGTGCGCCGGCCGGTGAGCATGGCACCGAGCTCGGACGCGAGACCGCGAAGGTGCGCGGCGCTCGGCTCGGACACCCTGAACGTCATCGGGTCCGACCCGCCGTTGTGGAACTCGACGTCGCCCGAGTGAAAGTACCAGTGGAACACTTCCTCGACGCCGTCGTTGCGGTCGGCGACGAAGCCGTCCAGCGACATGGACATGAGTGCGATGACCTTCGACATGACGGAAGCCTATCTCACCGCAGCCGCTTCAGCCGCTCCTCCGCGCTGCTGCGGATCGCCGCGCGCTGCCCTTCCGGCGTCTTCTCCAGCAACTGCAACGCGCGCTCGCTGGCCAAAGCACGAGGGAACGACCGGGGGCCTCCGGCGGGCCGACGCGGTCGGCAGCGCTGGATGCCCAAGGCTGACGCATGCCTGTCGCGTGAAGTGCGCGTCTCGCGACCGCACGTGCCTGAACCAGCGCTGCCGGCCGCGCCGGCCCGCCGGAGGCCCTTCGTCGTCCCCTCATGTCGGCGGAGTGAATGCGCTCAGCGGCGCGCGGCCAGCCACGCCTCCAGACGATCGATGACGGCCTCGCTACGCCATTTGGCAGCGGCGGCGCGTCCCTCGTCGCGGAGGCGCTCGCGCAGGTCGTAGTCGGAGAGGAGGTCGATCAGTCGATCGCCCAGCTCGACCGCGCTTTCGTGCGGTGCTTTCTGCAGGCACGCCAGTCCCGCGGCCATCGCTTCCGCCGCGGTCAGCGTGAAGGCTGGCGCGACGAGCACGTCGCAGGCGTGCATGAGCCGCGACATCTCGGCGGTGGTGAGTGCGACGTGGAACTCCTGCACGCTCTCCAGCGGCTCCTCGCGCGACGGCGCCCATGGCGACACGCGGATCAGCTCCAGCGTCTGATGGAACCAGCGCGCGTGCGCGACGGCGCCGTAGCCGTCGGAGATCGCGCGCTGCTCTTCGTGCGACGGACCGCAGAGAAGCACGCGCAGCGGCTCGTGCTCGCGCGGCGTGGCGGCACGGTAAAAGTCGTCGTCGACGATGAGCAGCGGCGCCGCGCCGTCGACGACGACGTCGTCATGCGCGTCGTACTGGCGCAGCTCCTCGACGTAGATCCACTCCGCGCGCGAGCTGCGCCACGTCACCGGCGCCCCGGCCGTGACGATGCGCGCGCGATGGCCGCGCGCGATCAGCGCGTCGGCCTGCGCCATGGCCAGGCGCGTGCGGGAACAGATGGGAGTGTCTTCGAGGAGGAAGGCCACGTTCATTCGAGTGTCATCCTGGGGTTTCAGCAGGGGGTCCTTCGCCGTCTGCGCGGCTCAGGATGACACGGGTTTGACCGCCTCGAGGAACAGGTTCAGCCCGAAGTCGCGCAGGTCGAGCCAGCGCAGCTCCGGCACGCGCGACTCGTTCCAGCGCACGCGCCGCACGCGGAAGCCGGTCGCGCGCAAGACGCGCGTCAGATGCTCCTCGTCGTACACGAAGCGATGCTCGCCGTTCATGCGCAGGTGCATGTTGAGCGCCTCGCACGCGCCGTCGGCGGACAGCGTGTCGTTGCACCAGGCCAGATGACTCGCGTCGCGGTCGATGTAGACGCGCTGAATGAGCGCGCGCAGATCCGGCGTCAGCAGCCGCATCACGCCGCCGGGCCTGAGCACGCGATGACACTCACTGAGCAACGCCTTTCCCGCGGTGACGTCGAGATGCTCGAGCAGATCCTCGGAATGAACGAAGTCGACCGATTCGGAGCGGAACGGCAGCGCGTGCACAAAGTCGGCGAGGAGGTCCGCGCCGTCGGGGAGCACGTCGACGTTGATCCAGCCGTCGAGGTGATGTCCCCCCGCCCCGAGGTGCACGGCGCGGCCTTTGGGACGCGTGCGGGACTGCGCGAGTGTTTCCAGGTACTCGGGGATGGCCGTGGCGTCGCCGCGGTAGTAGCGGTTCTGGAGGCGGCGCAGCTTCCACCGTTTCATCATCGGTTTCGGGCGGTGACGTAGAAGCCGGTCGGCGCGACTTCATCCTCCGTGAACGCGATCCCCGCGGCGCGCAAACCGTCGAGGAGACGCGACTGCTCGGCGGTGATCGCCAGCGTCTGCGGCTCGATGGAGACCACTTCCCATCCCGCGATCTGCAGCATCTCTTCGATCGAGTGGCGGGTGAAGAAGCGCAGGTGGCCGACGCAGGTCAGTCCCATGTAGACGTAGTCGAAGCGCCCCTGCATCAGGTCGGCGATGATCGAGGCGTGGGCGACGTTCGGGAGCGACAGCAGTAATTTCCCGCCGGGCGTGCAGATGCGGCGGAGATCGCCGAGGAACGTCCATGGCTCGTCGAGGTGCTCGACGATGTCGCCGCCGACGATGAAGTCGAACTGCTCGTGGAGGATCGCCACGATCTCGCGGACGTCGCCTTCGTAGACGTCGTCGATGCGCTTGCGGGCGATGGTGGCGGCGGCATGGTCGAGCTCGACGCCGGCCACGCGGCACTTCTGCCGCTTCTTGAGCGCCGCGCCGAGGGGGGCCTCGCCGCAGCCGAACTCGAGGATGTTCTTCGCGGTGGGGTCGATGCGATCGAGGAGGTCGATGCGCGTCTGGCCGCGCAGCGAGGCCCAGCGATGGACGAGCACGTCTGTCGCGATGACCACCTGCTGTCCTTCCAGCGCGCGGCGCAGCGGCGTTTTCAGCTTGCGCAGCGAGGCGGTCTTGACGAGGAAAGCGCCGGGGTCATGTGTTTGCCAGTGGAGGACAGGCAATCCTGCCTGTCCGGACAGCCCGGATCGCCTCTCCTCCACCCGCTGCTCGAACTCCCGCAGCGTCATGTACGGCGCGATCTCCACGACCTGCCGCGCCTCGCCGGAGTGATTCGTCCCCGGCACGGCCGCGAACGCATCGCCGAGATTCGCCAGCAGGCGCTCGCCGAGCTGCGCGGAGGGGAGGAGCAGCGGATCCGTGACGACGAGGACATACTCTTCCTCGATCTGATCGGACGCGCTCGCCGCGCTCTCGTCGCCCTCGTACCAGCCGATCGTGGCGTGGTCGCGCCGCAGCAGCATGTCGCATTGCCAGTGCGCGTAGCGCTCCTCGAGGGCGGGATGATCGAACGCGGGGAGGAGAACGGCTGGAGGCATCCGGCCCGTTCTTTCGCACGCGAGCGGCGGAGAAGTCAAGACGGAAGAGAAGTTACGGGCAGGGCGTTATCGGCCACGCATGAGCGCCTGGGCCGCCAATCCGTACCTTCACTACGAAGAGTCGCGGATCTACAACCCGCTCACCGACCGCAGCCTGCTGCCCGGTGAGAACGGCTTTACGGCCTTTCGCGCCTTCGAACAGCACGGCGTCGCCGCCGACTCCCTGGTCAAAGACGGGTGGATCGTCCCTGCCGGCTCCGACCAGTCCCGCCAGTACCACCTCAAGATCGTCTCGCTGGAGACGGTCACGACGTGCAACCAGAAGTGCTACTTCTGCCCCGTCTCCGTCGCGCCGCGCGACGACGAGGAGATGTCGACGGAGACGTTCGAGCGCATCGTCCGCGAACTGACGGAGTACCGCGACTCCATCGACGGCGTCTTCCTGCAGTCGTACAACGAGCCGACCATCGACCGCCGCTTCGTCGACCACTGCCGCACGCTCTTCGAGGCCCGCCTCCCCGTGGCGGTGCTGAGCAACGGCTCCGGCCTCACGCCGTCCAAGGTCGACGGGCTGCTGAACGCGGGGCGCCTGCGCTTCCTCTGCATCAACCTCTCGACGATGGACGAGGAGCGCTACGAGCGCGACCGCGGCGAGGACCACCTGCGCATCGTCATGCGCAACCTCGACTACGCGAAGGACAAGCACCTTGCCGACGAGATGCGCATCATCGTCCTCGGCAGCGGCGACGAGGAGCACCGCCAGAACTACGAGGCCGTGCGCGACCGCTACGCCGGCTCGCGCTTCGACGTGCAGCAGCACCTCACCGTCGACCGCGGCTTCTGGCACCTGGAGGTGGGACGCAAGGCGATGAAGCGCGTCGGCAAGCTGGCCGGCTGCGAGCTGATCGGCTCCCGCCCGCTGCAGCACCTGCACATCACCGCCACCGGCAGCGCCATCCTCTGCTGCCAGGACTACGACGAGAACTACGTCGTCGGCAACCTGCACCAGCAGAGCGTGCGCGAGGTCCTGGAGAGCGACGAGATGGCGAAGATGCGCCGCTGGGCGTACGGTGTCGAGGAGTCGCCGGACGATTTCATCTGCCGGTCCTGCACCTTTGCGATCATCAGGGATGAGCAATGAGGGATGAGGGATGAGGTATGAGGGACGGCGAACCTCATCCCTCATGCCTCATTCCTCGTATCTCGTAACCCCCATCACAAAAATTCGTCTGATAAGGCGTATCCTTATCTCCAGACGAAATCGTGAAGCGGTTCACATCCGTGCTGTTCCTGCTCGGGGTCGTGGTCGTCCTTTACCGGAAGGCGACGCGGCTCTGGTGGACGTATGATGACCCGTGGAATCTCCACGTCAGTCTCGTGCGGCGGTGGACCGACGCCTTCACGCACGCCGACATCTGGCCGCAGCACTTCTTCACCCCGCTGCTGATCGCCACCTACGAGACGATGCTCCGCTTCGCCGGACTCGATCCCGACCACTGGTACCGCATCCAGCTCGTGATCGTCGGCGCCTGCGCGGTGGCGCTCTTCTTCGCGTTGCGCCTCTACGTCGACACGATCCCCGCCGCCGCGGGCGCGCTGGTCTTCATCGCCGGGCCGCCGCTCTGCGCCTTCGCCACGCAGCTCATGATCGTGCACTACCTCGAGGCGGTGCTCCTCGGCACGCTCTCCACGATCGTCTACGTGCTCGCCTTCCGCCGCCGCTCCATCGGCTTCGAGCTGCTCTCCGCGCTCCTCTACTTCGGCGCGATGCTGGCCAAGGTCATCGCCGCGCCGCTGCCGCTGCTGCTGCTCTTCCTCCCCGAGAACACGTTCCGCGTGCGCGCGCGGCATCTCGTCTTCCACTCCATCGCCCTGGCGGCGTACTTCCTCTGGCGCTATCAGGTCATCGGCACGATCTTCGGCGGCTACGGGTGGGCCATCACGCCGGCCGAGGTGCCGCGGCTGCTGGCGGTGCTGCCGTGGAAAGTCGTGCTGGCGTTCGCCGGTGCGGGCGTCGGCGTCGGGCTGGTCGGCGTCGCGCTGCTGGCCCTCGGCGCCGGACGCGCGGTGCGCACGCGGCAGGCGCTCCTCTTCGCCGGGCTGACGCTCCTCTTCGCCGTCGCGCCGGTCATCCCGGTGTCGAAGGAGATGCTCCCGTGGTACGCCATCCTTCCCTGGCTCTGGCTCTGCGTCGTCTT
Organism: Thermoanaerobaculia bacterium; assembly: GCA_036375135.1. Lineage (GTDB taxonomy): Bacteria > Acidobacteriota > Thermoanaerobaculia > Gp7-AA8 > Gp7-AA8 > QHVT01. Next base: position 9,681 of record DASUSL010000057.1, read on the forward strand.
CGCCCTCGGCGTCTCCAAGCTCGGGCCGAACACGCGCGGCGCGCTGGTCGTGGCCGCGGCGGTGGCGGTGATCGTCGCCAACCGGCAGGAGTGGACGCGCGAGTACAACCGCGCCTTCCGCATGAGCAACGAGGCGCGCGCGTACATGACGCTCGACAGCGCGTCGCTGCTGCGCCGCCCCGCCATCCCGCCGTCGTCGATGCCGGAGCTGCGCTGGCTGAAGGAAGAGCATCTGCAGCGGACCAGGGGCGCGGGCTGGTTCTACGACGATCTCTATCTCTGCGGCTCGGCGCTGACGGGGAAGCGCATCTATGAATATCTGCCGGCGCGGCGGGAGGTGGCCGAGGTCACGGCGCGGATTCCGGATCTCGCGCGCGCGTATTGCGCGTCGATCCGCGAGAGCGCGCCGATGCGCGTGGAGTTCCATCACCGCGACGAGACGCTGTCATGGCGCTTCGCGCCGTATCGCGAGGGGCGCTGGAGTGTGGTCGTGGCCGGCGGGATGATGGCGTACGAGGTGCGCCCCGAGGATGGCTTCCGCCTCGGCGGCGTCCCGGGACTCTCGCTGCGCGTGCGCTACGAGGCGCCGGACGGGTGGGTGACGTACTCGCCGGAGATCGCGCTCGATTTCGCGAAGCAGCCGGACCTCGTCTGGCACCGCTGAAAACGTACGGCAGGCTTCAGCCTGCCGCCCCCCAAATGTAGGGCAGGCTTCAGCCTGCCGTCCCCGGGGGGGACAGGCTGAAGCCTGTCCTACGTTCGGCGAACCAGCGTTCCAGGCGTTCGCCTGTCGCTTTTGCGCGAAACTGCTCCACCACTTCACGACCGCGTGCACTCAGCCGCTTCTGCAGCGCGGCATCGTTCAGCAATTGCGAAAGCGCGCCGCCCATGTCGGAGCTGAAGAGCGCGTAGTCGTGCGTGTCGTCCCACGAGAGAAACGACGGGATCTCCGACAGCACGCACGGCACGCCGCTGGCCATGGCCTCGGCCGCGGGGAGGCCGAATCCTTCCTCCGCGCGGCTCGGCCCGAGGAACGCGTCGGCGGTGGCGAAGAGCTCGACCATCTCCGCCGTCGGCAGCGCGACGTGGAACTCGTCCGCCACTTCCCACTCCTCGGGCAGCCACTGCGAGACGCGCACGAGCTGAAAGTCGGCACCGAGCTCGCGCGCGCGGCACACGGCCTCGTACCCGACGTCGATCCCTTTGAAATCCGCCTGCGCGGGACCGACCAGCAGCACGCGCGGCTTCTCGTTGGCGGCGCGGTGCGGCTGATAGAACTCATCGTCGACGATCTGGCCGACGTACGTCGCGTCGTCGACGAAGGCGCGGCAGATCGGCACGAGGTGCGGCGACACCGTGATCTTCGGCAGCGGCAGCGCGTACGCGGCGTCGATCTGCGGCTTGAGGTGCTGGTAGCCGGTGAACGACCCCTCGTAGCCCTGGCAGAAATGCACGCCGCGTTGCGAGCCGCCGAGGGCGTAGGCGGCGGCGAGTGTCGTCCAGAACGTGCCGACGATGAAGTCGTACTGCGCGCCGTCCACCTCGTCGAACGAGCCGACGTGCAGCCAGTGCGCGTGCGAGCGGCGCCAGGTCATCGGTCCGGCGGTGGTGATGAGCGTGACCTCGTGCCCGCGGTCGGTGAGGGCGTCCGCGTGCGCGGCGGCGACGCGCGTGCCGCCGGCGATCTCGGTCCCGGCCAGGAGGTAGGCGATCTTCATCGGCGGAACTGGAGCAGGCGGTAGGCGTAGACGCCGCGGCGGTAAAGGTCGACGTAACTGCGGCCGCTGGCGAGGAGATCGTCAACCTGTTGACCGGTGAGGCCGAGGTCGGCGATGAGCCGGTCGCGGTAGCGGGGGATGCGGGTCATGAAGTACTCCATCGTGGGCGGCGCCTTCTCCGAGACGTCGAGATCTTCCGTGATTTCGAAGCCGTGTTCCTGCGCGGCGCGGAGAAAGTCGTCGTAGCGGTGCAGCGTCCCCTCGTCGGTCATCGCGAACTCGTCGAGGACGATCACGTGCGCGGTCAGCTGTTTCGCTTTCGCGAACAACGCCTGCGAGTCGATGTACTGCGACGACTCCTGGAAGAACACGGCGTCGAACGGGCCTCCGTCAAAATCTTCGAAGCGCACACACTGCACGTTTGCCTGCGGATGCCGCGCGCGCACCATCTCGATCTGCCGCGCGTCCGGCGTGATCCCGGTGATGTCGTACTGCGGCATCAGCCGCGCCAGCGTGGTGCCGAGGCCGATGCCTGCTTCGAGCAAACGCGCGGGCGGAGCGGGGAGCCGCGAGAGCAGCAGCTCCGTCGACCGCTCCTGCGCCGCGAGCAACGGCTCGTCCGGGCGCTCGAAGAGCCCGTAGTGCAGGTACGCGACGCTCCCTTCCTCGTGCGTGAGGATGTGCATGAACACGTTCAGCGGATAGGTGAAGTCGCGATAGGCGACGGGGCCGGACGACACGGCGCGCATTCTAACGGTACGCGCGCCGGTAAAATCGCGTCCGATGGCCGAGAACCGCCGGTTCAGGTACGCGCACGACGTGAATGCGTCCGCGTTCAGTCGAGAGCTCTCTGCGCGCGTGGAGAGGTACTTCGAGGAGCGCGGCATCTCGCGCCACGCGAACCTGGAGTTGTACGCGAAGACGGTCCTCGGGCTGGCGATGACCGTCGCCGCGTACTCCTGGCTGATGACCGGCCGGTTCACCGCGCCGGAAGTCATCGGCGTCTACGTGATCCTCGGCGCCGCGCAGTTGTACTGCTGCTTCAACATCGCCCACGACGGAAATCACGGCGCCTACTAGGAAGAGGCCCGGTGATCGTGCGGAAAGTTCCGATCCCCGGCGCAACCGGTTCGATCGCGCGCGCCGCGCCGCGTCTCTTCCTCGCTTCATCGCATGCTCCCGACGGCTTTCGCGGATTCGTGAGCGGCGGCACCGACGTCGACCGCTACTTCCGCGCGATGCCGCGCGCGGGAAAGAAGATGAGTGCCGTCGTCGAGCCGATCGACGTCGCGTTCTACGCCAGTCTCGCCGAGCGCCTCACCGCGGCGCGGTGAGCTGGGGCCGGCCCGACGGCGCCTGTGACACCTGAGATCTCCTTATCCCGCCGGCATCCCCTGCTCGATCCAGCGCACGATCATGCGCGCTCTCGCGGGCGGGAGGTCGCGGGAGGGGGGGAAATGCAGGGGGTCGTTCCAGGGAAGTGTCACTGCCTGCCGGAAGAATGCGGCGTTGCGGCGGATGGAGGCGAGACTATCGAAACCGAGGACGGCGGCCATTGCCGGATAGAGCCGCGCGTAGAAGGAGAAAATCGGTTCGATGTGATCGATCCAGTTCGGCGATTCGATCTCGTCCACGTCATTGAACACGAGTACGGACAACGCGCCTCGTCCTGACTGACGCGTGAGATCGCCGGGGGCCT
>DASUSL010000058.1:0-21464 GCA_036375135.1 Thermoanaerobaculia bacterium
CGCGTATCAGCAGCGCGGCGTCGTCTTCAAACAGGGCTATGGCATGACCGAGGTCGGCGTGAACTGCTTCACCATGACCGTCGACGAATCGTTCAGAAAGCCCGGCTCCATCGGCCGCCCGATGCTCTTCACGGAAGTGAAGCTCGAGAACATGGACGGTGATGTCGGTGAGATGTGGATCCGCGGCCCGCACGTCTCGAAGGGCTACTGGAACAACGACGCCGCCACGCGCGAGGCCTATGCCGACGACGGCTGGTTCCGCACCGGCGATCTGGCCCGCCGCGACGAGGAAGGCTTCTTTTACATCGCCGGCCGCCGCAAGGAGATGTTCATCAGCGGCGGCGTGAACGTCTATCCCGCCGAGATCGAGGCCGAGCTCGTGTCGCATCCGGCCGTCAATGACGCCGCCGTCATCGCGGTCCCGGATGAGACCTGGGGCGAGGTCGGAATCGCCTTCATTGTGGGCACCGCCACAGAGACGCAACTCGCCGAATACCTCGGCCAGCGTCTCGCAAAGTACAAAGTGCCGCGCAGATTCGTATTCATCGACGCACTCCCGCGGACGCCTTACGGGAAAGTGGTCAAGGAGGAGTTACGGAAGCGGCTGAGCTAGTATCGACGCGCATGACCCAGGAAGAGCGGTCCGAAAAGTCGAAGCAGCTCATTCTCGACGCGGCGTTGAAGCTGTTTTCGCACAAAGGCTACGGCGCCACCAGCGTGCGCGACATCGCCGAGGAAGCGGAGCTGTCGAAGGGGAACGTCTACCATCACTTTCCCGACAAAGAGGCGATCTTCCGCGCGCTGATCGACCGCTACTTCGAGGCCATGTCGCAGCCCGATTTTCCGTTCAATCGCGCGCTCGCCGACGGCTCCTTTCCCGAGAACCTGGAGACCCTCGGCCACTCCATTCGCGACGTCATCCGCGACTATCGCGAATACATCGCCCTCATTTACGTCGACGTCGTCGAGTTCGACGGCACGCACGTGCGCAAGTTCTACGAGAACATGGCCGACCGCTTCACGTCCTTCATGCGCTCCACCGGCATGGAGCAGGAGCTCGAGCCGAAGCTGGCCGAGGGGCTGTCGCCCGTCTCCGCCGTCATGCTGGCCACGCGCATCTTTTACAACTACTTCACAGTGGAGATCCTCTTCGGCGTGAAGGATCACTTCGGAAAAGAAACGGACGCGGCGGTGCACGAGATCTCGCGCATCCTTCGTCACGGAATGTTGCGCACCCCTTCCGCGTAACATTCTTTCATGCGTCCCGCGCTGGTTCTCCTGCTCCTCGCCGCCCTTCCTCTGGCCGCGCAGAAATTCGAAGAGAAGGTCACGGTCACGTACGTCGAAGTGCCGGTCACGGTCCTCGGGCGCGACGGCGTGCCGGTGCGCGGCCTGACCAAAGCCAACTTCGAAGTGCGCGACAACGGCGAGAAGCGCGAGATCGAGTCGTTCGACGCCATCGACTTCGCGGCCGAGGGAGGGGCGGGCGCGAAAGTGATCTCGCCGCTCAACCCCGCGTCGCGCCGCAACTTCCTCCTGCTGTTCGATCTCTCGTACTCGAACCCGCAGACCATCGCCCGCGCGCAGGAAGCGGCCCGCGACTTCGTGGCGCGCAGCATCGGCCGCCGCGATGCGGTGGCCGTCGGCACGGTGGACGTCGATCACGGCTTCCGCTTCCTGACCGCGTTCACCACCGACCGCACGCTGCTCAGCGCCGCCATCGGCGACCCGCGAAACTTCCGCGCCGCCGATCCGCTGCAGCTCGCCAGCGCCTCGACGCTGGTCATCGAGTCGCAGTCCGGCATCGGCCAGATGCGGCAGGGGCAGGACGTGGCCATGGAGAACATGCGCGACATCGCCCGCATGTCGGGGCGCCTCGACGACTCCTACCGCCGCGGGCGACTGCGCAAGCAGGTGGAGATGCTCGGCGAGATCGCGCACACGCTGCAGCGTCTGGCGGGACGCAAACATCTCGTGCTGCTGTCCGAAGGGTTCGATCCGCGGCTCGTGCAGGGACGCGCGGCGGGCATGACCGACAACCAGGCCGAGGAAGATCAGGCCGCCGAGCGCGGCGAGATGTGGAAGGTCGACAGCGATCTCCGCTTCGGCAGCCCCGACTCGCAGAAAGCGATTCAGCTGATGTCCGACCGCTTCCGCCGCGCCGACGTCGTGCTGCACGCCGTCGACATCCAGGGCGTGCGCGTCGGCAACGACGCCAAGAGCGGCGCGAAGTTCAACTCCAACGAAGGACTGTTCATCCTCGCCAACTCCACCGGCGGCACGGTCTTCCGCAACTCCAACGACATCAGCGCGGAGTTCGACCGCCTGGCGCGCCAGCACGACGTCGTCTACGTCCTCGGCTTCCGCGCGCCGGCGGGCCGCGCCGGCCAGTTCCACGATCTGAAAGTGAAGCTCGTCAACGTGCCGGCGGGACGCGTGACGCATCGCGGCGGCTACTACGACACCGGCGCGGAGAGCCTGCTGGAGCGCTCTCTGACGACGGCCGAGGTCGTGGTGAATGACATCCCGCAGGACGACGTCGGCCTGCACGCGCTCGCCGCCGCGTTCCCCGGCGGCAGCGTGCCGGTGGTGCTGGAGATCGCGGGATTGGACCTCGTGAAGCACGCGAAGAACAATCGCGCCACGACCGACATGTTCCTCTACGCGTTCGACGAGCAGGGGATCGTGCGCGACTCCCTCTTCCAGCGCGTGACGCTCGACATGGCGCAGGTCGGCGAGCAGCTCCGCGGCTCCGGCGTGCGCTTCTACGGCACGCTGCAGCTTCCTCCCGGCAGGTACGCGCTGAAGAGTCTCGTGCGCATCTCCGAGACGGATCGCAAAGGCTTCCAGCGCGTCGATCTCGAAGTGCCGGCCGAGGGAGACGTGAGCATGGTGCGGCCGCTCTTCTTCGCCGAGCCCGGGAACTGGGTGATGGTCAAAGCGGCGCGCGACGATCCGAAGGCGCCGTACCCGTTCATGCTCGGCGCGGACGCGTTCATCCCCGCCGCGCGCACCACGCTCCGCAAAGGGGAGCCGCGCCTCTTCACGGTGTTCGTCTACAACGCCGGCCAGGACGAGCTGGCGTGGGAGATCGCCCCGCAGGCGAAGCTCGTCTCGCACAACGACGGCAAGTACGTCTTCGCGCTGGAGCAGGTGCCCGCGGACGCGAAGGAACTGGCCGTGACCATCCGCCGGAAAGGCTCCGCGGACGCGCGCACGGTCACGGTCCCCATCGAGATCCGCTGACGCAGCGGACCGCCGGCGTCCCGCCGGCTGCCGCGCGGGCGTCTCGCCCGCGCCCACCCGCGGCGGCGAGGACGCCGCCACGGCAGCCGCCGGGACGGCGGCGCTCCGCTGGCTACGCCAAACTGACGCTCAGCCTCGCAATCGACTTTCGCAGCGGACCGCCGGCGTCCACGCCGGCTGCCGCGCGGGCGTCTCGCCCGCGCCCACCCGCGGCGGCGAGGACGCCGCCGCGGCAGCCGCCGGGACGGCGGCGCTCCGCCTTAGTAGCTCTCGCTCCTCGCGACGTACTGCCGGAAGCGCGGATCGCGGTGCAGCGAGTTCAGGTCGTCGTCGTCGTCGGCGTGGTCCTCGACGTCGAAGCCCGCCGCCTTCGCCTTCTCCAGCCACTGGAAGGCCGCGTCGCGATTCTCCTGCAGCGCGTACGCGCAGGCGATGTTGTACGCCGACGTGCCGGGCTTGTAGTTCTTGTCCGCGGCGCGGTGGAAGGCGTCGATGGCCTGCGGGAAGTCGCGCGCCTGCAGCGCCGTGAAGCCGAGGTTGAACCAGGCGCGGCCCGACTCGGGATGCTTCTGCGCCATCGTCTGATGGTGCTCCGCCGCGGCTTTCCAGTCGTCGTACACGAGCGACAGCGAGCCTTCGCAGCAGCCGCGCATCTCCAGGTCCTTCGCCAGCTGCATCAGCTCCTTGAAGCCGGGCTGCGTGCGCAGGAAGGCGATGTCGTCGTCGTGGCGCATGTGGCCGTCGCCCGAGTAGCCGTGCTCGATGGCCTTGCGCAGCCAGACCAGGCCGTTGGCGGCATCCTGCTTCAGCGAGTACGCGCAGGCGATGTTGTACATCGCCGAGCTCGTCTTCTCTCCCGCGGCGATGGAGCGCTCGAAGGCGTCGATGGAGTCGTCGAGGCGACGCAGGCGGAGCAGGTCGTTGCCGACGTCGAACCACTCGTCGCCGTCGCGCACGCGATCGGTGCGCAGCGACCGGTACTTGTCCATGGTCTCCGTCATGCGGCGATCGGTGGCGTCGCCGAGGCGGGCCTGCACGAACTGGCGGAAGCGCGCGTCGTTGCGGATCGGATCGAAGTCGGAGTCGTCGGCGATGGCGTCGAGGTCGTCCCAGCCCGCGCCGAGGGCGCGCTCGAGCTCCGACACCGCGTGCACGGCATTGCCGGCCAGCGCGTACGAGCAGGCGGCGTTGTAATACGACGTGTCCTGCTTGAACCCTTCATCGCCCGCCTTGCGGAACGCCACCGCCGCCTCGGTGTAGTGCTGGTCGTGATAGAGGTCGTACGCCCGCTCGTACCAGCCGCGGCCCGTCGAAGGCGTGCCGCCGAGCTTCGTCCGGACGTAGTCGCCGATGGCCTCGACGTCCGGCGTCACCGTGACTTCCGAGTCGCTGCGCAGCTTCTCTTCCTGGATGACCGGCTTCTTGTCCTTCTCTTCGGAAGGCTTCGCCACCAGACGCATCGCGGCGATCGGTGCGATCACCGCGACTGCGAGCGCGCATGCGACGGCGACGCCTCGGCCACTGAACACCCGCCGCGCCACATCCCTTTGCAGAATCGACAGGAGGCGCCCTTCGAGCTGCGATTTTCGTGACATGGCGAGCGTCACCGACCGGAACGGATCGAAGGCCGGCATCTCACGCGCGATCGCGAGCAGGTGATCGGCGTAATCGGACGGCTTCGTTCCGCTGGCGAGCACCAGGTCGTCGCACGCGCGCTCGCACTCGCTGCGGCCGGCGCGCTCGAGAGACCAGGCCAGGGGATGGAACCAGAACAGCGAGACTGCGATGCGCGTGAGGATGAGCGACAGCCCGTCCCAGCGCTTCAGATGCGAGAGCTCGTGCAGCAGCACCACGCGCAGACGCTCGGCCGGCCACTCATCGACGTCCGCCGGCAGGAGCAGCACCGGCTTGAAGATGCCCCAGACCACCGGCACGGCCACGCGGTCGGATTTCAGGAGGCGCACGTCGCGGTGGAGGGCGAGATGGTCGCGGGCGTCGTCGAGCTCGCGCAGCGCGGCTTCACTCTGCAGCTCTTCCGCGCGCCGCGACACCAGCCACACGCCGAACATCCCCGCGGCCATGTGCCCGAGCATGAACATCGCGATCCCGATCACGGTGAGGACGATCATCCCCTTCCACGTCGAGCGCACCAGATTGATGGAGCGCTCGATCACCGTCAGCGGCTTATTCGCAATGCCGGTCGCCTTGACCACACTGATGGCGGTGGCAATGGACTCATCATCGGCAACGCCGATGACCGGCGATGTGCCGCGGGCTTCAGCCCGCTTCTCCGGCTGGCGGGCTGAAGCCCGCCCCACATTCACCTCGATCGACGGCCCGACCGCGCTCCACACCGGCAGCAGCGCCACCCCGATCAGCGCCGCGGTGGCGATGATGTGCTTCGTCGCGGCCGAGGCGCGGGGGAGGGCGGCCAGGAGGAGGCGGGCGATGATCAGGACGACGGTGATCCTGGCGATCAGCCAGAGCATTCCCTCCGCGGCGTTGGCGGACTGCAGTCGTGCGGCGAGCTCGAACAGCGTGGTCATGTCAGCGTCCTTCCTTGCGGGCGTCGTCGATCAGCTCCGAGAGACGATCCAGCTCCTCCGCGGTTAGTTTCCCCTTCTGCCGTTCGATCAGCGTGGCCACGACGTTCGCGGCCGAGCCGTCGAAGAACGTGGTCAGGAGCTGGTCGAGGGCCGACTGGCGGACCTTCTCGCGGTTGGTGGTCGGCTTGTATACGTAGCGGGTGCCGTCATGTTCATGGCGGAGGTGCCCTTTCTGCTCGAGCACGCGCAGCGTGGCCCGCACGGCCGAGTACGACGGCGGATCGGCCATGGCTTCCATGACTTCCCCGGCCGTGGCCTTCTCGCGGGCGAAGATGATGTTCATCATCTCGCGCTCACGCCTCGAGAGCGGGTCCTGCTGTTTTTTCACCATGTGCTGAAAATCTAGCACCGGGATGGAGGTGTGGCAAGCGCGACACGGAAAGTTCACAGCACCCGGCACTCAGGACTCAGCACTCAGCACTTCGTTATACGATCCCCCCGCCATGCCGGGACCGATCACCGAATTCATCGACCACCACTACCGCCACTTCAACGCCGCGGCGATGAAGGCCGCGGCCATCGACTACAACAAGCACCTCGCCGGCGGCGGGCAGATGCTGGTCACGCTCGCGGGGGCCATGTCCACCGCCGAGCTGGGGCTGTCGCTCGCGGAGATGATCCGCCAGGACAAGGTCCAGGCCATCAGCTGCACGGGCGCGAACCTCGAGGAAGACATCTTCAACCTCGTCGCGCACGACCATTACGAGCGCGTGCCGCACTACCGCTATCTCTCCGCCGAGGACGAGAAGCTGCTGCTCGACCGGCACATGAACCGCGTCACCGACACCTGCATCCCCGAGGCGGAGGCCATGCGCCGCATCGAGACGGCGGTGCTCAAGCACTGGATGGAGAAGGACAAGGCCGGCAAACGCCTCTTCCCGCACGAGTTCATGTACGAGATCCTCCGCGACGGCTCGATCGAGCAGTACTACCAGATCGACCCCAAGAACTCCTGGATGGTGGCCGCGGCGGAGAAGAATCTCCCCATGTTCGTCCCCGGCTGGGAAGACTCGACCCTCGGCAACATGTACGCCGGCCACTGCATCTCCGGCGACGTGAAGAACGTGCACACCGTGCGCACCGGCATCGAGTACATGATCGAGCTGGCCGACTTCTACACGAAGGTCTCCTCGTGCTGCTCGATCGGCTTCTTCCAGATCGGCGGCGGCATCGCCGGCGACTTCCCGATCTGCGTCGTGCCGATGCTCCACCAGGACCTGCAGCGCGTCGAAGTCCCGCTCTGGGGCTACTTCTGCCAGATCAGCGACTCGACGACCAGCTTTGGCTCCTACTCGGGCGCCGTCCCGAACGAGAAGATCACCTGGGGCAAGCTCGGCGTCGACACCCCGTCGCACGTGATCGAGAGCGACGCGAGCATCGTCGCGCCGCTCGTGTTCGCGTACGTGCTCGGCTGGTAGCCGCCACCAGATCCTCCTGTTCCGTGTCTTTGGCTGGACAGGAGGATCTATGTCCGAGCTCTTCATGGCGTTTCGCCAGCATCTGCTGTGGAGCCTGATGCTGTTCGTGTTGATCTTCACCGCATTCACGGCCCTCTTCGCGGGTGGCCGTCTGATCGCGTTCGCCGCGGGGCTGGGGCGCGTCCTCGGATCGATCGTGGCCACGCCGTTTCTCTTCATCCGCCGCGCGGTGGCCTCGGTGATGGGGCACTCGGCCGCCGCCGAGGAGCGCTATCGCGCCTCCGATCAATACCTCCTCAACAAGGGGATGCTCGTGCTGCAGGCGGGAGTGATCGTGCTCGCGGTGGGCGTGCTCTCCGCGGCGGTGGTGGTGACGTGGAACGCGTGGGTGCCGCCGTCCGAGGTGAGACGCGAGGCGCGCGAGTACGCGAAAGCGACGGAGGCGCAGCGGCAGCGTGTTGCCGATACGGCGGCCACGATGGCGAAGCTCGATGCTGACTGGGCGAAAATCGAAGGGGCGGTGGTGAACGCGTATCGCAACGAGCGGCAGACGCGGATCGCGACGATCTCGAAAGAAATGCGCACGATCCAGAATCGCGCGCAAAACTACGCGGTCACGATTCTGCAGAACCTCAAAGAGACGATCACGTCCCGTTCCATCGGTTCGTACGACGACATCGAGCGCGTGAAGCGGAGCCTCGACTACACCGTCAACAGCAATTGGTACTGGCTGGGAGACGGCCGTCCCGCGCTGGAGCGGTGGAATGACATGTGGTTCATCAGCAGAGTGGCGCAGTGGGAGCTCGACACGATGTCCGTCGAGAACCTCCGCATCGCCGAACAGCAGCCCTACACGGAGGCGAAGAACGCGCGCGACACCGCCGCCCGGACGCTCGCCGAAATGGAGCCGGTACTCGCCGCGCATCAGGAAGCGGCGAGCCTCAAGTGGAAGGCGGCGTTCGTTCGCGCGCTCGGCTCGTTCATCACCTTCCTCCTCTTCGTCTGGCTCGCCGGCGCGCTGATCGAAGGAGGATGGATGGCCATCCGCGTCGCCGATGACGTACGCCGCCTCCGGCAGGGGACGCGCGACGAGGAGAAACCTGCGGCTTCCGCGGAGGTGCGCATACCGATCCGCGAGAGCATTCCCGTGCGAGCTGCCGAGGTGTAGGAGCGTGCTAGTCTGGGCAGCGATGAGACCGCTCCTCGCTGCCTTCAGTTTCCTCTTCCTCGCCGCCACGCAACAGCCTCCGATCGAAACCCACATTCGCGCCCTCTCCGCGGACGCGATGGAAGGCCGCGGCCTCGGCACGAAAGGTCTCGAGCATGCGGCCGCCTACATCGAGAAAGAGCTGCGCGCCGCGAAGCTCGAGCCGGCCTTCGGCAAGTCGTACCGCCAGAAGTTCCCGGTGAAGATGGGCGTCTCCCGCGGACCGGACAATCGCATCGACGGGTTGAGCGCCGATGAGTGGACTCCCCTCGGCTTCTCCAGCGCCGGCGCGTTCGAAGGGAAGATCGCCTTCGTCGGCTACGGCATCGAGGCCGCGCCGCTGAACTATCGCGAGCTCGAAGGGGTCGACCTCAAAGGCAAGGTCGCGCTGATGCTGCGTTACGAGCCGCAGGAGCGCGACGAGCAGTCGCCGTTCGACGGCAAGAAGCCGAGCCGCTGGTCGGCCATGCGCTACAAGGCCATGCAGGCGCGCGAGCGCGGCGCGGTGGCGGTGGTCTTCGTCACCGGCCCGCTGCAGGACGAAGGCAAAGACAAGATCCCCGCGCTGACGAATGACGGCCCCGAGTCGCCGGCCGGCATCCCCATCATCCAGGTGAAGACGTCGACCGCGCAGAAGTGGGTCGACCTCGCCCAGTTCCAGAAAGACGTCGACGCCGACCTGAAGCCGCGCTCGCGCGTGCTCGACGTCACCCTCAAAGGCAACGTCGACGTCAACGCGACCTACGCCGACGGCGTGAACGTCGCCGGCACGATCCCGGGCGCCGGCACGCTGAAGAACGAGACCATCGTCGTCGGCGCGCACTACGACCACCTCGGCTACGGCGGCAAAGGCTCCATGCGTCCGAACGACAGCGCCATCCACAACGGCGCGGACGACAACGCCTCGGGTACCGCGGCGGTGCTCGTCGCGGCGAAGAAGCTGCGCGACTCGATGATGAAGCTGAAGAACCGCCGCACGATCGTCGTGGCGCTCTTCTCCGCGGAAGAGATGGGCCTCGGCGGCTCGTCCTACTTCGTCGCGAACTCGCCCGTGCAGAACGTGAAGGCGATGATCAACCTCGACATGGTCGGGGCGATGAAGGACGGCAAGGTCGTCGCCCTCGGCGCGGAGTCGGCGCCGGAGTGGAAGGCGCTTCTCGACGCCGCGGGCACGGCACTGAAGCTCGACGTCTCCTCCGGCGGCGACGGCTACGGCCCCTCGGATCAGACCTCGTTTTACGCGAAGCAGATCCCGGTGCTGCACTTCTTCACCGGCACGCACGAGCGCTATCACACGCCGGACGACGACGCCGACGCCATCAACTTCGCCGGCGCGGCGAAGGTCGCCGACCTCACCGCGCACGTGGCCTCGTCGCTGGCGAAGGGCGACACGAATCCGACCTACGCGCGCGTCTCCGCCGCGCCGCTGATGCAGGGCGACAGCCGCGGCTACGGCGCGTACCTCGGCACGATCCCCGATTACAGCGCGATGGAGTCGTCGAGCGGCGGCGTGAAGCTTGCCGACGTGCGCGCCGGCAGCCCCGCCGACAAGGCCGGCATCAAGGGCGGCGACGTGCTCGTGGAGATCGCCGGCACGCGCATCGAGAACCTCTACGACATGACGTACGCGCTGCAGGACCACAAGCCGAACGAGACGGTGGACGTGGTGGTGCTGCGCAATGGCGAGCGGAAAACGCTGCGCGCGACACTCGGCTCGCGCAGCGCCATGGCCGCGCCAGGCAGCGGCGGTCACGGCGCCACGGCGGCACTCGAGATCAAGGCCGGCAAGCCGTTCGAGAAAAAGTTCGACGGCGAGAAACATCTGGCCGACGTCCGCCAGCTCACCTTCGGCGGTGAGAACGCCGAGGCGTACTTCAGTCCCGATGGGAAGAAGCTGATCTATCAGTCCACGTCCGAGCGCGGCGGCTGCGATCAGCAGTACGTGATGGACCTGGCCACGGGCGAGACGAAGCTCGTCTCCAGCGGCAAGGGACGCACGACGTGCGGCTACTTCTCGTACCCCGCCGGCGATCGCATCCTGTATGCGTCGACCGAGGCGGACGGGGTGAGCTGCCCGCCGCCGCCGGACCGCAGCCGCGGCTACATCTGGGGCGTCTATCCGTCGTACGACATCTACATGGCCAACGCCGACGGCACGAACGCGCGCCGTATCACGAACGTGCCGGGGTACGACGCCGAGGCCACCTGGTGCCACAAAGGAGGGAAGATCATCTTCACCTCCGTGCGCGACGGCGATCTCGATCTGTACGAGATGGACGAGAGCGGCGGCAACGTCAAACGTCTGACCTCGACGCCGGGCTACGACGGCGGCGCGTTCTACAACGCCGACTGCACGGAGATCGTCTGGCGCGCCTCGCGTTTCACCGACGCCACGCAGCTCGAGGACTACCGCAAGCTCCTCGGCGAGGGCTTCATCCGCCCGGCGAAGATGGAGCTGTGGGTGGCCAAGGCCGACGGCAGCGGCGCGAAGCCGATCACCAGCAACGGCGCGGCGAACTTCGGCCCGTACTTCACGCCGGACGGGAAGCGCATCATCTTCTCGTCGAACGTGCTCGACCCGCGCGGCCGCGAGTTCGACATCTTCATCGTCAGCAAGGACGGCGGCGAGTTCGAGCGGGTCACCACCGCGCCGGCGTTCGACGGCTTCCCGATGTTCAGCCCCGACGGCAAGTGGCTGGTATGGGGCTCCAATCGTTCCAATCCCGAAGGACGGGAGACGAATTTGTTCATTGCGCGCTGGGTCGACTGACCGTTAGCATGCGCGCACCATGAAAATAACTGTACGTCTTGCTACGCTCCTCGCGTGCTGCCTGCAGTTGTCCGTTTTCGCCGCCCCGCGCTGGCCGGCCGCTCCCGCCGAACCGGTGCAGGGAGAAGCGAAGCTCGAGATCGATGACGCGAAAGAGAAGAGCGTCATCATCGAATTCGCCGCGCCGCCGCTGCTGGAGGCGCGCAAGTCCGGGATTGCCACCAACGCCGCCGCGGAGAACCTCGACGCGCTGACGGCGCGGCTGGTCGCGGACCTCGCGCGCATCGAGGGCGATGTGGCGCGGGCTTCAGCCCGCGTGGCCGCGAACGGCGGGCTGAAGACCGCCCCACATGCAGCCAGCCCGCTCGAGCACCAGTACGAGCTGGTCTTCGCCGGCGCCAGCGCGCGCGTGAGCCGCGAGGCGCTGCCCGCCATCCGCGCGCTGCCGTACGTGCGCGCGGTGCATGAAGACGTACGGATGGAGGCGCACCTCGCCTCCAGCGTTCCGCACATCAAGGCGCCCGACGTCTGGCAGAAGCACGGCGCGCGCGGGCACGGCATCACCGTGGCCGTCATCGACACCGGCGTCGACTATCGCCACTGGGCGCTCGGCAAAGGCTTCGGTCCCGGCTACAAAGTCATCGGCGGCTACGACTTCGTCAACGATGACGGCGATCCGCTCGACGACTCCGGCCACGGCACGCACGTCGCCGGCATCGTCGCGGGCAACAAGGAGCCGGTGGTCGGCGTCGCGCCGGACGCCATGCTGCTCGCGTACAAGGTCCTGAACCGCGACGGCAGCGGCGACGCCTCCGACGTCATCGCCGCGGTCGAGCGCTCGATGGATCCGAACGGCGACGGCGATCCCTCCGATCGCGCCGACGTCGTGAACATGAGCCTCGGCGGGCCGCTGCAGTGGGACGACCCGCTCGTGCGCGCCGTGGAGCGCGCCATCGCCGCGGGCGCCGTCTTCGCCGTTTCCGCGGGCAACCGCTACATCCCCGGCACGATCGGCAACCCGGGCGTGGCGCCGTCGGCGATCACGGTCGGCGCGACGGACCTCAGAGACGTGCGGCCGCAGTTCTCCTCGCGCGGTCCCGTCGGCGGCACGTGGCAGATCAAGCCGGAAGTCTCGGCGCCCGGCGTGAGCATCCTCTCGTCGATGCTCGACGGACAGACGATCGTCGCCAGCGGCACCTCGATGGCCGCGCCGCACGTGGCGGGACTGGCCGCGCTGCTCCTCGAGAAGCATCCGGACTGGACTCCGGCCGACGTCAAGGCGGCCATGGTCTCGACGGCCACGCCGGTGAAGCTGGAAGGGACGGAGCAGTTCGGCGTGATCACGGCGGGCGGCGGCCGCGTCGACGCCATGCGCGCGATGGAGTCGACGATCGCGCCGTCGACACCGGCCGTGTCGTTCGGACTCGTCCCCAAACAGAGCGAGCCGTTCACGTCGACGATGAACGTGACGCTCACGAACCGCGGCGCGGCGGAGGAGACGCTGACGGTGCAGCCGCAGACGCTGCCCTCCGGCGCCACCTTCACCGCCACGCCGGAGAGCGTGACGCTGGCTCCCGGTGCCAGCGCCGAGGTGACGTTCACGCTCGATCTCGCGGCGGGGATGCAGCCGAACGAAGACAAGGTCGCCTTGACCGGCGTCGTCGAGCTGGCGGGCACGAACACCAGCGTGCACCTGCCGTGGCTCGCGCTGAACGGCGACGTCGTCTCCGCGACGTACGGCGGCACCGAGGAGTACGAGATGTTCATCTCGCGCGGACCCAATGCGGCGCCGTCATGGCCCGAGGGACCGCGCACGCTGGGGGCGTTCGCCGATGCGACGATGGCCGTCGACATCGTGGTGCTCTCGCAGGCGGAGAACGGCGCAGGACGCCTGATCGTGCGCGAGCGCGAGCGCGTCAAAGGCAACACCGTCGTCACCCTGAAGCCGGAGGATGCGTCGCTGCAGTTGCGGCTGAACGGCGTCAACGAGGCCGGCGTGCCGCTGAGCGAGCTGCGCGAAGACGGCGAGGTGAAGGCGTGGCACTACATGCGCCTGCCGTCGCTCATCTACATGACGCTGCTCTACGGCGACGGCCTGCGCTCGATGCGGATCTCGCCGCTGACCGAGACGGAGATCCGCACGTACGAGACGGTGCTCGACGACAAAGACCACTACTACGCGGCGTACCGCAATCTCGTCGGCATCAGGCAGGACGAGACGCTCGACCTGACGCCCGCCGACTGGGCCTCGCAGAAGATCCGCACCGGCTGCGACGGCAACTGCGAGGTGGTGGTCGGCGCCGGCGCCGGCCCCTGGTACCTCTGGCCGTTCTACACGCTGCCGACGAACGACCACACCTGGACGCTGCACATCACGCCGCAGGTCCAGCAGAGCCTCGACTATCGCGCGCACGTCATCGTGCGCGAGAAGGGTGCCGTCTTCAGCGGCATGAGCAACCCCTGGCGCTACAGCTCTCCCGCCATCCGCAATGAAAACGGACGCGTGTCGTGGGCGGTGTTCAATCGCCGGTCGAGCGCCGACTACGTCGCCCCCGATCCCGGCACGCCCGTGGAATTCGGCGACGGTCCGATCGTCCTGCGCATGAACATGGGGCTGCGCAAGATCGAGCTCGAGCCGCACGGCCCCCTCGGCGAGCTCTATGGCGACAACGCCCGCGGCATCCGCGCCGAGCTGAAGAAAGAAGACGGCAGCAAAGCCTCCCTCGGCGCCGCCGAGTGGGTCGGCTACTACGAGACCAACAAGGACCAGGGCAAGTACCAGTTGACCGTCACCGACACGTACACGGTGGCCGGCCTGCCGGGCAAGGTCACGATGACGTCGTTGTACGACAACCGGGTCTACGATGCCGCGCCGTCGCTGAGCATGATGCGCATCGAGAACAGCCAGCGGCATGCGGCGAACACGGTCATGGCGAAGTCGAGCCCGCGGCTCGTGTTCGGTGCGCGCACGTCGATGCTCGATCGCCACACCATGTACTACCTCACCATCACCTCCGTGCCCGCCTCGCCGGCGCGCGTCTGGTGGCGCCGCCACGGCTCGACGGACGAGTGGGCCGCGCTGCCCGTGACGATGATCGGCGAGGACAACAGCGCGCCGCAGGAGATGCCGGGATCGCCCGGCTCGATCTTCACGTCGCCGCTGGCCGCGACGGCCGGCGCCGAGGGAGCGGTCGATCTGAAGATCCTCGTGGGCAACGAGTACGGCGCGACGACGGAGGTCGTTTACGAGCCGGCGTACGTCATCGGACCAGGTGGGGTGCGGCGGCGAGCAACACGGTGACGAGGCCGAAGACGATCTCGGTCCAGCCGACTTGCTGAGCGCGCGGCGGCGGGTGCGAAAGCCCCCACGCCGCGCGCACGAACAGCAGCGCCATCGCCACGACGGCCATCATCGGCGCGAAGAGCGCGACCAGCGCGATGGCCGCGGCGTGCAGCGCGAGCGCGATCCATTTCGGCTTCGTGTGGCCGAGCACCGTGCGCACGTAGACGATCGACGGGATGGCGCGTGCGATGACGATGCCGGAGAGCGCGAGCGCCGGCACGATGCGCATCCCCACGGCGATGCCGATCGCCGCGGCGCTCGAGCACATCGCCGCGGCGCCCGCGAGCTCGGGGAGCAGCGAGCGGCTGCGGTTGTGCGCGTCGTAGAGGATCTGCGTGAGGCCCATCGGCGCGACGAGGCCGATCGGAATGATGATG
Organism: Thermoanaerobaculia bacterium; assembly: GCA_036375135.1. Classification (GTDB taxonomy): domain Bacteria; phylum Acidobacteriota; class Thermoanaerobaculia; order Gp7-AA8; family Gp7-AA8; genus QHVT01. Next base: position 14,968 of record DASUSL010000058.1, read on the forward strand.
GTCCAGCCGCGCAGCGAGATCGCCGCGGCGAGGGCCAGCAGCGCGGCGGCGGCGTACGCGGCCGCGAAGAGCCAGCACCAGCGCGTGCGCGGATAGGCGCGTCCGCGCCGCGCGTCCTGCAGCGCGAAGCGCAGCGGCTGCCGCGTCAGGAATCCGAAGGTGTACGCGAGGGCCACCAGCGCTCCGGCGCGCGACGGCGCGACCAGCATCGCCAGGAGGATCGGCTCGATGAGGAAGCCCCAGCCGCCGTGCTCGGTCGGCAGCGCGATCGGCCGCAGCAACGGACGCGGCCGGGCGGGAACGTAAACGGCAGTGCTCATCCTCCGTGGATGGTGCGGCACGGCGCCGGCTCGGCGCCATGATTTTCGTCATAGCGGTGGCGTGTGGACGCGGCGAGCCGGCCGCGCCCGCGGCGAAGCCGGCTCCGCCACAACGCGCGGAGAGCCCGATGCCGAAGCCGGTCGAGGCGCCGGCGCCCGTCGCTCCGAAAGTCGAGCCGATCGCGCGCGACCTCGACGCCATCCGCGCCGACAGGACGCTGCGCGTGATCTTCACCTTCAACTCCACCGGCTACTTCGTCTTCCGCGGCGAGACGATGGGCTACGAGTACGAGCTGCTGTCGCGCTTCGCCCGCGATCACCAATTGAAGCTCGTGCCGGTGGTGGTGCGCGACAGCGCGACGCTCGTCGAGCAGCTCAATAAAGGCAATGGCGACGTCATCGCGGCGCAGCTCGTGGCGCCGGGGAACGAGAGCGAGATCCTGGCCACGGACGGGCTGTACGAGACCGCGCCCGTGGTCGTGCAGCGCGGCGGCGGCTCTCCCGCGTCGGGACACACCGCCGCGACCACCACCGCGCTCGAGCGCGAGCAGCGCGAGACCGGCGAGAGCGTGACCATCCGCGCGCGGCTCGTGGCCAGTCCGCGGGAGCTCGGGGGACGCGACGTGCATCTCTCGCGGCGCTCGCCGTATCGCGGCACGCTCCTCGAGCTGAACGACGCACTCACCGACGACGTGCACGTGGTCGAGGTCGACCAGTCCGCCGATCGCCTCATTCAGCGGTTGAGCGAAGGGGAGATCGGCTACACCGTGGCCGCCGAGAACGTCGCCAAACTGAAAGCCACGGAGTATACGAACCTCGTCATCCAGCCGCTGCTCGGGCCGCCGAAGCAGGTGGTGTGGGCCGTGCGCCGCAACGCGCCGCAACTGCACAACGCGCTCAACGCGTGGCTGAAGACGCAGCGCACCTTGATGGCCGTCCTCTATCGCAAGTACTTTCTCGACCGGCGCGGCTTCGCCGAGCGCGCGGCCAGCCGCTACCTCACCGCGGAGACGGGGACGCTCTCGCCGTTCGACGAATGGTTCCGCGAGTACGCGCGCATCCCGGGATGGGACTGGCGGCTCGTGGCCTCGCAGGCGTATCAGGAGTCGCGCTTCAACCCGAAGGCGAAGTCGTGGGCGGGCGCGATCGGGCTGATGCAGATCATGCCGCGCACGGCGCGTGAGCTGCGCGTCAATCCGCACGATCCGCGGCAGTCGATCGAAGGGGCCTGCCGCTATCTCTGGAAGTTCGACGATCACTTCAAGGACATCCGTTCCGAGGACAACCGCACGCGGCTCGTGCTGGCGTCGTACAACGTCGGGCTGGGACACGTCGAGGACGCGCGGCGGCTGGCCAGAAAGCACGGCGACGATCCCGACGACTGGGACGACGTCGCCTACTGGCTGATCCGCAAATCGAAACGCGCCGTATACAACGACCCCGTGGTGAAGTACGGTTTCGCGCGCGGCACGGAGCCGGTCGATTACGTCGAGCGCGTGATGGACCGCTTCGGCCACTACAGGCAATTCGTGGAGGACCCGCCCGCCGATGACGATTGAAGCCCCCATCCCCTTCGACTCGATCCCGCTGCTCTCCGCGCTGCGCAAGGACGACCGCGACGCCGTGGCGCCGCTCTGCCGCGTGCGCGGCTACGAGAAAGGGGAGACGATCTTCCGCGAAGGGGAGCCCGCCGACCGCATCCACTTCGTGGTCCTCGGCCGCGTGAAGATCGTCAAGTCCGCGGGCGGCCGCGACGTCATCCTGGAGATCCTCGGCCCCGGCGAGCCGGTCGGCGCCGTGGCCGTGTTCGAGCGCAAGCCCTTCCCCGCCGGCGCCATCACCCTCGAAGGAACGAGCATTCTGTCGATCCCCGAACGCGAGTTCTTCCAACTCCTCGAAACGCGCCCCGAGATGATGCGCCGCCTGCTCGCGGGCCTGACCTACCGGCTGATCATGGTCAACAAACGCCTCGCCGACATGACCGGCTCCGCCGAGTACCGCGCCGCGCGTCTGTTCCTCACGTTGAGCGACCGCGTCGGCACCCCCGCGGACGGCGGCGTCTTCATCCCCCTCGCGCTCTCGCGCCAGGAGATCGCCGACCTGATCGGCACGACGCTCGAAACCGCCATCCGCCTCATGAGCCGCTGGCAGAAAGACGGAATCGTGCTCACGGAAAAGACAGGCTTCACCCTCCCCGACGTGACAGCCCTCCGCGACCTCACCGCAACGTAGGGCAGGCTTCAGCCTGCCCCCGGGCGGGGCGGGCGAGCTGACGCCGGGCTGAAGCCACGCTGAAGCCACGCCCTGCGTTGGGCTACTCGATGATCAAAATGGTCCCCGGCGCGAGCTCGTCCCATCGAGCCAGCAGTCTCGGGATGACCGGCTCGATATCGACGATGTCGTTGCTGCGGACGCGCAGAAGCGCGATGCGAACATCGAACGCCGCAAGGTTCTGCTGATGCTGGATGCTCTTGTCGATGGTGATGAACACATCGAAATCGCCCGAGCTCCGTCGCAGCAACTGGCCGTTCGTATAGCTGCTCAAACGCGCATCGTGACCGTGAGCACGAGGCCGAGACTGCGGAAGTGTCGTTTCAGGCGCCGCGGAACGCACTCATCGAGCAGAATGCGCAATCAACAATTCCTTCGCCTGCTCGAGCGCCGCGATGGCCTGCTCGCGCGAGACGCTCGGAAAGTCCTCGAGGAACTCGGCGAGCGGATGGCCGCCCTCGATGTAATCGACGAGAGCCTGAAACGGAACGCGCGTGCCGACGAACACGGGCGTTCCGCCGAGGATCTCAGGATCGGAATGAATCGCCGGGGCGTCGCTGGTCATGCGACATGATGATACGGCTACTTCTTCCCCTTCAAATGCGTATCCAGGAACTTCACGATCGCCCCGTACGCCGCGATCTGGTTCTTCTTCTTCGTGAAGCCGTGTCCCTCGTCGTCGAACACGATGTACTCGACCGGCACGCCGTTCTTCTTCACCGCCTCGACCAGATCATCCGACTCCGCCTTGATCACGCGCGGGTCGTTCTTCCCCTGGATGACGATGAGTGGCTTGCGGATCTTGTCGGCGTGGAACACCGGCGACGCCGCCTTGAGCATGTCGAGCTGCGTGTTCGGGTCGCCGATCTCATCGTAGAGCGCCTGGCGTCCCGCTTCCCACCACGGCGGGATGCTCTGCAGCGTGCGCACCCAGTTCGTCACGCCGAAGATGTCGACGCCGGCGTCGAAGACCTCGGGCTGGAACGCCAGCGCCGCGGCGACCATGTAGCCGCCGTAGCTGCCGCCCATGATGGCCACGCGCGAGCCGTCGACGTACGGCAGCGACGACAGATACTTCTTCGCCTCGACGCAGTCCCACAGCGGCTCGCGTCCGTGCTTGCGGTCGTCGGCCACGTAGAAGGTCTTGCCGTAGCCCGATGAGCCGCGGTTGTTGATGTCCAGCACCACGTAGCCGTGATTGGCCAGGAACTGCGCCGCGTACTTGTAGCCGCGCCGCGCCTGTCCGCCCGGGCCGCCGTGCACGAGCACGATGGCCGGCGCCTTCGCGTCGGAGGTGGCCTGATGCGGCTTGTAGAGAATGCCCGGGATGGCCATCCCGTCGAACGACTTGAAGCGCACCACCGACGCGTCGACGAGGTCCTCCGGATCGACTTCCTTGCTCAGCGTGTCGGTGAGGCGCGTGGTCTTGCCGGTGGCGAAGTCGTGCACGTAGAGGTTCGACGGCGCGCGGTCCGCGTCGACGTACATCGCCATCAGCTTGTCGCTCGGCGAGAAGCGCACGGTGTTGATGTTGCCGCTGGGGAGCTTCGGCAGCGCCAGCGGCTTGCCGGTCTTCGTGTCCACCACGCGCAGCACGTTGCGCGCGTCGTCGTTGATGAGCGTCATCCGATAGCGGCCGCTCTCGGAGAACCACGTGTCGTTGATGTCCCACTCCGCCTTCTCGACGTCGTCGAACTTGCCGGTGGCGAGGTCGTAGCGGCGGACGCGCTTGAACTCCGAGCCGTCGTTGGTGATGAAGTAGAGCTGCTTCGACTGCGGGTCGAAGTCGGCGGCCGAGAACTCGGCGCGCTCCTTGTGCTCGGAGATTTTCTTCGTCACGTTCTTCTCGACGTCGTGCACGAAGAGGTCGTTGTCGGCGGTGCTGATCGGCCTGGCCAGCGCGATCCAGCGGCCGTCGCGCGAGACGATCTCCGGCTCGTAGCCCTGCTCGTTCTTCCAGAGCATCTTCCGCTCGTACGTGGCCGCGTCGTAGCGGTAGACGTCGAAGTATTTCGGATCGCGCTCGTTGGAGCGGACGAAGAACGACTTCCTGTCGCCGCTCCATCCGGCGAAGCCGGCCTTGAGCTTTTCCCCCGGCGTGAGATCGCGCTCGCCGCCGTCCTTCTCGCGCACGTACAGGTGATTGAGCTCGTTGCCTCCCTGGTCGCGCGTGTAGAGGAAGCGCGCGTCGTGCGGAAAGTACGCGACCGCGCTGGTGGTGTCGGTGGTGGAGGTCGTCAGCGCGCGCGCCTTGCCGCCCTTGACCGGAATCGCGTAGACGTTGCGGATGCCCGACTGGTCGGAGGAGAAGAGGATCTCCTTCTCGTCCGGCGAGAACGACGCGCCGCTGACTGCGATCGTGTTCATGAACTGCTCGATCGTGTACTGCTTCGAGGGGCGCGTTTTCGCCAGCGCCGCCGGCACCAGCGCAACGATGAAGAGGAGGGAGAGTGCTCGTTTCATGGCGGGCGAGAGTATAGCGGTCACGAGCTCGGGTGACTGGTGTCACCCCCTTCGTCGAGGCGATCTCCGACACTCGCAGCGAGCCATGTACGAGCACGACGTGTCACGCGGCGCCTTCAGTGTGGTGAGTGCGGTGTTCTCCTCGCTCGGACGTCACCTGCTCTGCCTCGACGAGAACTTCCGCGTGCTGCATGCCTCGCCGACGCTGCGCGATCTGCTCTGCACGGACGCCGCGCTCGAAGGTCGTCCCATCGCCGACATCCTCGGCCCCGAGCTCTTCGGCGGCGGCGGCCCGATGCGCGACGCGCTCCTCGCCGGCGAGCGCCGCGAGGGATGGCGCGCGCTGATCCAGACGACGAACGGCATCCGTCCGCTGGCCGTGACCTGCGCGCCGCTGCTGCAGGACGGCTCGCCCGCGTGCGATCCGCGCGGCCGCTACGTGGTGATGGTCATGGCCGCCGAGGAGGATCACTTCGCCACCGCGTCGTCGCCGGCCGTGCTCTCCGGGCTCATCGCCCGCTCCAGCGCGATGTCGCGCGTGTTCCAGCTCGTGGAGAACCTGCAGTCGAGCGACGCGCCGGTGCTGCTCGTCGGCGAGCGGGGGACGGGGAAGGAAGTGGTGGCGCGCGCGATCCACGAGCATTCGCCGCGGCGCCGCGGCCCGTTCGTCCCGGTGAGCTGCGGCTCGCTGCCGCACGAGATGCTGGACAGCGAGCTGTTCGGCCACGTGCGCGGCGCGTTCGCCGGCGCGGTGCGCGACCGCGTGGGCCGCTTCGAGCTGGCCACGCAGGGGACGATTTTCCTCGACGAGGTGAACGAGCTGCCGCCGGGCACGCAGGCGCGTCTCGTGCGCATGCTGCAGGACCACACGTACGAGCGCGTCGGCGAAACGGAGACGCGCGTCAGCGACGCCCGCGTGATCGCCTCCGCCACCGCCGACGTGCGCGCCCTTTTCTCCGGGATTCACATCGTGCCGGTGGAGATCCCGCCGCTGCGCGCGCGGCGCGAGGACATCGAGCCACTGGCGCGCCTGCTGCTGCGCCGCGTGGGCGAACAAAACGGGCGCCACCTGCGCTTCTCGCCCGAGGTGATCCGGATCTTTCTCGAGTACTGGTGGCCGGGGAACGTGCAGGAGCTGGAGATCGCGATCGAGTACGCGGTGGCCGTCGCGCGCGGGCCCGTGATCCAGCCGGAGGATCTCCCCGCGGAGCTCGCGGGCGGACCGGCGCCGGTCGTGACGACTCCCGAACAGCCGAGCGCCTCGGAGTCGCAACGCCTGCGCATCGCGCTCGAAACGAACCGCTGGCGCCGCGAAGACACCGCCCGCGCCCTCGGCATCAGCCGCGCCACGCTGTGGCGCAAGATGCGCGAGTTCGGGCTCCTTTAGGCCGAGACGCAACAGGGAACGACGAAGGGACCTCCGGCGGGCCGGCCCGGCCGGCA
>DASUSL010000059.1:0-2621 GCA_036375135.1 Thermoanaerobaculia bacterium
GGCCTTCCAGCCAGCAGTAGCCAGCGGACCGCTGGCGTCCTCGCCGGCTGCCGTGGCGGCGTCCCGCGCCGCCACCCCCGGGGCGGGCGGCGAGGACGCCGCCCGGGCAGCCGCCGAGACGGCGGCGCTCCCTGTCGCAACGCGCAGCGTCTGGACTGCGCGAGCGCAGCTCGCGCTCTCAAAGCCGCGGAGCGGCAGCGCGGCTGCCGCTCTCCAGGCGCTTCGCGTCGTTGCTACTGCGAGGCCGTCTGCTCCACCGCCGCCGCGCGCGTATCCGAGAACTCGATCTTCACGCCGGGCTGCAGGCGGTGCGCGACTTCCTTCGCGTCCCAGTTCGTCAGTCGCACGCAGCCGTGCGATGACGCGTAGCCGATCGAGTCGGGGTCGGACGTTCCGTGCACGCCAAAGTGCGGCTTGCTCAGCGCGACCCAGACCACGCCCACGGGCGAGTTCGGGCCGGGGTTGAGGTTCGCTTCCGGCTCGTCGTCCGGCACCTCGGAGAAGAGCTTCGGCTGGTAGTGGAAGTGCGGATCGTGCACGATCTTCTTCACCTCCACCGTCTCGTTCGGCGACGGGTCGTATTTCGAGCCGAGCGTCGTCGGGGCGTGGAAGGTCAGGTTGCCGCTCGCGTCGAACGCGTTGAACGTGTTGCCGCGGATCGACACCACCACGCGCGCGATGTCGGGGCGGTCCTGCGCCAGCGGCTCGCGGACGTTCGGCACCCAGATCGCGTCGCCCGCCTTCAGCTCGCCGAACTTCACGTTCTCGTTGAGCTGGTCGAGGAACTCCATCGTCGTGTGGAAGCGCTCCGCGATCTTCTCCTTCGCCGACTCGTAGCAGAGGCAGTCCAGCTTCGCCTTGTCGTACATGTCGTCGGGGATGCTGACGAACGGACCCTCGAGGTCTTCGGCCGTGAGCGTGTACTGCTTCAGCGCCGGCACGCCGCCGGCCGCCGCGGCGAGCGAGCGGAACGTCGGCTCGTCGACCGCGCCCGGATCGGCGGCGTTGATGCCGCGCGAGCGCTGGAACCACCAGAGCGCGATCGCGGAGTTGCGTCCCCAGCGCCCGTCCAGCACGCCGACCGAGAAGTTCAGGCGATCGAGATACACCTGCGTCTTCAGCACCGACGGACCGGCCACGTCGCCCTTGATCGGGATGATCACCGGCGCGTTGTTCAGCGCGTTCGGGTCGATCGGCTTCGCGAACTTCTCCTTGCCGTTCGGCACGAACGTGATCTTCACCTCGGGAGCCTGCGGCCCCTGCGGTGCGGACTGCACCTTCGCGTTCTGGAAGACGCCGCGCCACGACTCGTCGAAGCGTTCCTTCTCGCGGGCGGCCGGATCGTCCTTGCCGCCGAGCGGCACCGCGACGTCGATGGCGTCTTCGACTTTCTCCGCGACGTTCGACGCCGTCTGCTGTGCGTTTTCCTTCGCCTGATGCGCTTCCTGTTTCGAGCACGCGGCCGCGAGGGCGAAGACTGCGGCGAGCACCAGCATGTTTCTCTTCATGAGGCTGATACTTAGCGAGGTACGTGCCGAGGTACACTTTTCGCCGGGCTGAAGCCCCCTTCTGGCGGGCTGAAGCCCGTCCCACATGATCACTTATCTCAAAGTCCGGAACCTCGCCATCGTCGAAGAGCTCGCCATCGAGCCGGGTCCCGGCCTCAACGTCCTGACCGGCGAAACGGGCGCCGGCAAATCGCTGCTGATCGACTCGCTGGAGTTCCTGCGCGGCGCGCGCGGCTCGACGGAGATGATCCGCGCCGGCAGCGACAGGATGACGGCCGAGGCCGTGTTCCATCTGCCGGGAAGCGTGCGGGAACAACTAGACGAGCTCGGCATCGAGTGCCACGACGAAGAGTCGGTCGAGCTGATCGTGCGCCGCGAGATCGCCGCCGCCGGCCGCAGCCGCGTGCTCATCAACGGCTCGCCGCTGGCCGTGCGCGAGCTCGCCGAAGCGATGGACGCCGTGCTCGAGATCCACGGCCAGCACGAGTCGCATCAGCGCGTCGCGGGGCAGGGCTACCGCGAGCTGGTCGACGAATACGGTGCACACGAGGCGCTGCTGCGTGACACTCGCACTGCCTACAGGGAGTGGAAAATCGCAGCGGATCAGCTCAAAGAGATGAGCGACGCGCAACGCGACCGCACGCTCCGTCTCGACCTGCTCAAGTATCAGCTCGACGAAATCTCCGCGGCGAAGCTCGACCCTACGGAGAAAGAGACGCTGCGCGAGGAGAAAGCAGTCCTCAGCCACGCGCGCGAACTGATCGAGGCCACCGCCGGCGCGTATCAACTCGTCGACGAAGACGAGAGCTCCGCCATCGCGCAGCTCGGCCGCGCGCTGCATCTGCTGCAGCCGCTCTCGCGGCAGATCGACGAAGTGCGCCGCATCTCCGACGAGCTGCAGGACGCGCTCTACCGCGTCCAGGACCTGGGCCGCACCCTCGGCAATCTCAGCGAGAGCACGCGTCACGATCCGGCGCGACTCGATCAGGTCGAAGACCGCCTCGTCACCATCGAGCGCCTGGAGAAAAAGTACGGCGGCTCGATCGAGGCCGTGCTCGAGCACCTCGGCCGCATCCAGGACGAGTACGAGCGCCTCGCCGATTACGAGTCGTC
>DASUSL010000060.1:0-3197 GCA_036375135.1 Thermoanaerobaculia bacterium
GGCGGCATCCGCGGCGGCGCCGGCGCCCGCGTCTCCTTCGTTCAGCGCGCGCTCGACGAGCTTCACGGCGTCCTCGCGGTCGAGCTGCTGCAGTTCGCGCCGGTTTCGCTGGGCGTCGAACGGCGCGGGTAAGGCCTCGCGGCTGGTGAAGATCAGCCGCGTGTCGCCTTTCGCGTTCAGCCGCGCGCAGAGCCCGAGGATGGCATCCAGCTCGCGGCGCGCGTCCTCGGAGAGAGCGTCCGGTGCCTCCACGTAAGGCGGAAGGAGAATGCTCTCCACGTTGTCCACGATCACCAGCGTGGACTGCTCGACGAGGGCGCGCTCGACCGGAAGGATGGCCTGTTCGAGGTCCGAGAACGTGGCGACGGAGTACTTCTTCGATACGAGCTGGCGGCCGATGGCATCGAGCACCGCGTCCGCGTTGCTGTGCGTCTCGACGGAAACGAACGCGGCCCGGCGGACTTGGCGCGAGCGGACCATCCAGCGGGCGAATTCAGCGGCGAGCGCGGTCTTCCCTTCGCCGCCCTGGCCGCGGATCACGGCGTAACGCGCTTTTCCGCCTTGGCGTAGGAGCCGCTGCAGCGCGAGGAGCTCCCGGCTGCGGCCGATGAACCCGGTCTCCGGTGGAGCGGGCAGCTCGCCGAGGCGCGCCGCCAGTGCGGTCTGCAAGTCCTCCTGCGTCTGCCGCGAGGTGATGGTGCGGAAGAGCTGCGGGTCGTCCTTCTCCTGAAAGAGCACAGGGACGAACCAGTCCTGGAGCCGCAGCTCTCCGGCGCCGAAGACGCGGCCGCGAGAGTCGTCGTCCTTCAGCGCGCGCTGGCCGCGGAGCATGGCGTCGCCGACCCGGGCACCGTCCGCGAGCGCGTCGTAGAAGGCCTCGACGAAACGGCGCGCGGTCTCGACGAGGACGCTGTGACTCATGGCCACGACGGAGGCCACGCCGACCTTCAACAGCTCCGAGGCGACGGACTCCGAGGCCTGCTCCGCCTGTGCGGTCTGGCAGGCTTCGAGGAACACGAGCGGAATGCGGTGCTCGCTGAGCAGCGGACCGAGGTCTTTCGTGTAGATCGTGACGTGGCGGCGCTGCTCGAGCTTGCCGGCGTCCTGCGGCGCTTCGAAACAGAGCCCGCCGAGGCCGGCGCGGCGGTCGTAGACGCCGTGGCCGTCGAAGTGGACGACGTGATACGGCGCGCGAGCGCGCCGGGCGCGGTCGAGCTCCTCGCGCAGCGCGGGCAAGGTGGGTGGATCGAGCACGTGGAGATGGACGAGACCTCCCAGCGCCTCCATCGCCTCGACGAGCGGCAACGCGCTGGCGCGGTGATCGATGTAGCCACAGGCGTCGTCCTCCGGCCGTGCGGTGATGAGGAGGATGCGAATGGGCGTGGCGACGACCGGCACGTCCAGGGGGCGTACGTTCGGCAGCCGGCGGCGGACGCGAACGGGCTTCGCGCCCTGGAACAGGAAGGCCTCGCCGTCGTGGAGCAGCTCCCACGGCAGGCCGAGGAGGATCGTCGCGCATTCACGGGCGGCCTCGACGTCGGCGGCCGGAGCTCCCTCTTCGAGCGATGCGTCGACCTCCACCGAAAAGCGTCGGCCGGCGTGGCCGTCGACCTGCGCCCACGCCTGCAGCACGTTGGACGTGCGCGCGGCGGACAGTGCTGCGTCGTGCAGGAGCCGTCCCCACTGCACGAGGCTCTCCTCGACCTTGCGCGCGCGGTTGCGGAAGTATTCGCTGGGCCAGACGGCGAACTTCTCCAGGTACCACCGCAGCTCCTCGGCCTCGATCGGGCCGATGGGGGCGATGAATCGCCAGGACTGCGGACTGTGAACGTCCCTCTTCTCCGAGGTCGCAGGCTCGTACACGAGCCGCGCGCGCGCCGAGGCGCGGCGCACGCCGTCCTGCTCGTGGAACTTCAGATCGGTCAGCTCCAGCACCAGCTCCTCGAGCGGCTCGGCCTTCGGTTGTTCGGCGGCCGCGGCGTCGGCCGGAAGCCGTTTGCCGAGTGCGACGAGGATCGCGTTCAGCGCCGCGTCGATTCCGCCCGCGGCGCTGCTCACGGGGACGTAGATCGGCTCCTCGTCGAAGAGCGCCTCTGTGACGCCGAGGTTCGTGCCGTCCAATGACAGCGGGATGACCGGGTACTGGTCTCTGCCGCGCTGCCGCTGCACGTTCAGCGCATGCTGCAGCTCCTTGCCGACCCACTTGGACTGCAAGGAGTCGGGGCTGACGACCACCGCATAGCCCGACGCGCTCTCGATGGCGGCCTGGATCTCCGCCCAGAGCGGATCGCCGCCGCGCAGCTCGCGCGAGTCGATCCACGCGTCCTGATCGTGGTACGCGAGGGACTCGCGGAGCTCGCGAACGAAGGCGTCGTCCTTCGAGCTGTGCGAAATGAAGACCTTGCGCATGCCGGGTGAGACGATGTTACGCGAATGAGAGTCCGGCTCGACTCATGGATCGCCTCGCCGAAGCGGTCCGGCTCTGACGCTCAGAGCCGCATCGCTCGGTTCGAGCTGTCGATTGCTTCGCCCGACGTTGTGCGGCTCTGACGTTCAGAGCCGCTTAAGGAACGCGACACCAAAAGAGATTAGAAGTCGACCCAATTGCCGGTCCCCTGACGTCGCGCCTTGTCGTACAGGAATGCCGCCGCCGCAAGATCTTCCACCGCCAGCCCGAGCGACTTGAAGAGCGTGATCTCGTCTTCCGATTTCCGCCCCTCGGCCGTCCCCGTCCAGGATCTCGCCCAGCTCGGCGCGAATGTGGCTCTGGTCGATCAGCCCCTCGACTCGCGCCGGTCGACGAAGAGCGACGCGGCCGCGACGGCCTCTCGCGCGCGAGTGCGCGGGAGGAGTACTCGCGCGGCCATGGTAGGGCTTGGATCGGCTCGCGGCTCTCCCTTGTGATGAGCGCCGAAGAGATGCGTCCAACGACCGGAGCTAACAAAACGAATCTCAGGAGACTTCGACTCTTCATTACCTGGATCGTGCTGCCGTTCCTGTTGCTGGCACTCGTCGCCGCTCTGCCGGCGGAGTGGATCCGCAGCCGGACGACCGAACCGACGGGCCCGCTCGTGGTTCGTGCGGAAAGCGACGACGGAGACAAGAGCGCCGTCGTGCTAGCCTCCGTGCCCCGCGATCTTGTCAACGATGATCGGCCGCTCCCCCTGACGCTCACTCTCACCAACCAGTCAGCCACA
>DASUSL010000061.1:0-9199 GCA_036375135.1 Thermoanaerobaculia bacterium
GGATCGGACATCGCCGTGCGCCTCACTCCCCCGCGCCAGATGACGCTCGAGCAGTGCCTGGAGTGGATCGAGGACGACGAGCTGGTGGAAGTGACGCCGCAGTCGATCCGCATCCGCAAGATGACGCTCGACCACTCGCAACGAGAAGTGGCCGCCAAAAAAGCCAAGAAGGCCGCAGCCGCCGAAGTCTAGGAGTGCGGTAGCGGCGAGCTACCGCTTTGGTAAACGTGCGGTAACCGGCACGTTCACCAAAGCGGCGGCCGTGCCGCCGCACTCCTAAACTCGTCAGCGTGCAACGCTTTGCGCGCGCCGCTCCCTTACCAAAGCGGCGGCCGTGCCGCCGCACTCCTAAGCTCGTCAGCGTGCAACACGCTTTGCGCGCGCCGCTCCCTCACCAAAGCGGCGGCCGTGCCGCCGCACTCCTAAACTCAGCGCTTTGGTTCGCCGAGGTCTGCCATCCAGACGTCGGCGCGGACGACGCGGTCGGAGAACACCAGCGTGCGCGCGTCGGCGGAGAGCGACATCCCCGAGATCGGGAACGGCGTGGCCACGTCGCGGATCGCCTTCGTGTCGACGTTCACGATGCGCAGGCGGCCGGCGTCGGCGTAGAGGATCTCGCGCGGGGCGATCCAGAGCGGGCGCGAGCCGCTGGACGTGATCGGTCGATGCTCGCGGTCCTGCAGTGAGTAGACGACGATGCCGGGGCGGCCGCGCAGGTAGCCGGCCATCATCGTGCCGTCGGGCGACCAGGCGCTCAGCTCCGAGGAGCTCCCCTGCAGCGCGCTGGGAACCGGCTGCGGCTCGGCGCCCGGCTTGTTCATCTCGAGGATGAACGTGTGCTCGTCGTTGTAGAACGACAGCTTCGTGCCGTCCGGCGAGAGCGCCGGATACCAGACGCTGCGTCCCTTCGTCGTGGTCACGCGTTTCAGGTCGCTGCCGTAGGCGTTGATGCTCCAGATCTCGTAGCGGTTCTCGTCGCGCTGCGAGTAGAAGTAGATCCTCTGGCCGTCGGGCGACCAGACCGCGCCGCGGTCGCGGAACGCGTCGTTGGTGAGCTGGCGGATCTCCCCCGTGGCGATCTCGATGACGAAGAGGTCTTCCTGCACGCCGCGGTTCGTCACGGCCACGAAGCGGCCGTCCGGCGAGACCTGCGAGCTGAAGACGAGGAACGACCCCGCCAGCACGGGACGCGGCGTGCCGGTGACGGTGCCGGTGGCGGGATCGAAGCCCACCGTGCGCAGCGTCTCCTCCTGGTCGAACGAGGAGTAGAGCAGGCGCGAGCCGTCGCGCGACGCCGAGTAGTGCGCGCCGAAGAGTGCGGGCGTCGTGACCGGCTCCGGGTTGCCGCGCGGCTTGCCGCTCTCCTCGTCCATGCGCACGCGCCAGAGGTTCATCGAGCCGGCGCGGTCGCTGCCGAAGTAGAGATACTTGCCGTCGGCCGACCAGACCGGATTCCAGTCGACGGCCAGGTCGTTGGTCACGCGCACCACCGTGTCGGCCGGCTTCTCCGCGTTCGGGTCGATGGTGTAGATGTCGCGCTGGGCCGACTCGCCGACGATGCCCCAGTAGGCGATGCGGTGCCCGTTCGGCGACCAGTTCGGCTGCACGCCGTCGGCCGGCAGCAGCAGCTTGCGCTCCCCCGTGGCGGTGTTGACGGTCCAGAGCTCGCTGATCTGCCCGCGCGAGGTCGGCGTGAAGCCGATCGACTCGGTGCCGCAGACGATGCGCGCCGCGTCGGGCGACCAGGAGGGGTTGAAGCACGACGGCGTGATGCGGCGCGCCGACTCCCCCGTCGCGCCCATGACGAAGATCCCGCCTCCCTCGCATTCGGAGCGATAGGCGATGAGTGAGCCGTCGCGGGAGAAGGCGGGCTGGCTGTCCGACTGCGGGCAGCGCGGCGTGAGGTTGATGGCGTTGCGGCCGCCGACGCGCTGCAGATAGATGTCCGCCTGCGGCCCCGTGCCGCGCGTGAAGACGAACGACTCCCCTTCCGGCGCGAGGGCGGGCTGCATCTCCACGCCCTCTTCGAAGGTCACCTGCGCGAAACGCAGCTCTGGCGCCTTCGCGGCGATGCGCTCGCGCAGCAGCCAGCCGCCGGCCAGCCCCCCCGCGAGCAGCACCAGCGCGCCGATGGTCCCGACGAGCGGGCGGTTCCAGCGCTCGCGGAACGTGGTCTCGATCGTCTGCGCGGTGCCGGAGGCGCTGGAGAGGACGTCGAGCTGGAAGGCGAGATCGCGCGCCGACTGGAAGCGCTGCTCCGGACTCTTCTCCATGCAGTGGCGCACGACGCGGTCGAGGCCGGGGTTGACGTTCGGGTTGATGCTGGTCAGCTCGCGCGGGTCTTCGCGGAGGATGGCCGACATCGTGTCGGCCGGCGAGTCGCCGCGGAACGGATGCTCGCCGGCCAGCATCTCGTAGAGGAGCGTGCCGAGGGAGAAGATGTCGCTGCGCGGGTCGACGGACTGGCCGCGCACCTGCTCGGGCGACATGTAGCCGACCGTCCCGATGACCGTGCCCGGCGACGTGTCCTGCTCCATGGTCTGCTCGTCGGAGAGGCCGCTCTCTCCCGCCTCGTTCGTGCGCAGCTTGGCCACGCCGAAGTCGAGGATCTTCACGCGCCCGTCGCGCGTGACGAAGAGGTTCTCCGGCTTGAGGTCGCGATGGACGATGCCGCGCTCGTGCGCCGCGGCCAGGCCGTTGGCGATCTGGATGCCGTAGTCGATGGTCTTGCGCACCGGCAGGCGCACCGCCGTGCCGTTGTCGCGCAGGTGGCTGCGCAGCGTCTCCCCTTCCAGCAATTCCGTAACGATGTACGGACGCCCATCCTGCTTGCCGGTGTCGAAGATGGTCAGCAGGTTGGGATGATTGAGCGCCCCGGTGGCGCGCGCCTCCTGCTCGAAGCGATGCATGCGGTCGGCGAACTTGGCCAGCGTCGGCGGGAGCACTTTGATGGCCACGTCGCGGCGGATGCGCGGGTCGTGGGCGCGATAGACCTCGCTCATCCCCCCGGCGCCGATGCGCGAGACGATCTCATACGGGCCGATCCGCGTTCCTGCCGTAAGGAGGGACATCACTGGACGGCGCGTATTGTCGCATGGGGGGTTGGGGGTTGGCGGCCGACCTGACCGTTCGTGGTCGCGTTTCTGGCGAGAGCGGGACAGGCTGAAGCCTGTCCTACGTTTTGACGTGCCGTTGCCAACCGGGCCGCCGTCACCAAACGGCAAACGCGTGACGCGGCTCACGCAACCTTGTGTCCCCGAAAACGAATATTACGAGCCATGAGCTACACCGACTGGCTGCGCCGTCAGGTCTCGAGGCTGGAGGAGGAGATTCGCGCCTGCTCCGTCTTCGATACCGATTCGCCCGCCACGCCGGCGGAGCTGAAGGCTCTCCGTTCCAAGGTCGTCATCCACACGTACCTGCGCCAACAGCTCCTCCGCCGTGAAGTCCTCGCCGCCGCCCCCGCGATGGTCGAGGAGTACGACACCCAGGAGTTCGTCGTCGTGCGGCGCGCGTAGTCGCGGGGGGAACCGTCCGCGGGCTGAAGCCCGCGCCACATCCGGCCGGAGTCCCCTCGTGCTGTGAGAGCATGCTCGCCCGCATGCTCCGCCTCCTGATCTTCCTCGGCGTCGTCCTGCTGCTCTTCCTCCCGTTCAACTGGCTGACCGTGCGGCAGTTGCTGCGCATCCATCCGCGGAGGAGGCGCTGGATCATCGGCGCGGCGGTGGCGGGGAACCTCATGTGGCCGTTCCTGACGCTGCTCCGGTCGTCGACGGACTTCAGCCGCGCCACGCGCGCCATCCTCGGCCCGGTGTGGTTCGGCTGGACGTCCTTCGCTCTCCTCTATTCTCTCTTCCTGTTTCTCGTGCTGATCGCGTGGGCGATCTTCGCGCGGCCCCGGATCTTTGCGGAGTTTGCGCACTGGCCGTCGCGCGTGTTCCTGGCCGCGATCGTCGTGGGCTTCCTCGCCGGCTGCTGGCAGGCGCTCGTGCCGCTGCGCGTGGAGCGGGTGACGATCCGCGTGGCGAACCTGCAGCAGCCGGTGAAGCTGGCGCTGATGGGCGACCTGCACGTCGGCCTCTTCACGCGGCCGTCGCGGCTGGAGAAGCTCTTCGCCACCGCCGGCGCCGAGCGTCCCGACGCGCTGCTCATCGCCGGTGACCTGATCGACGACGACCCGTACTTTGTCCCGAAGCTGCTGTCCGGCACGCGCGCCCTCGCGCCGGAGATCCCGCTCTTCGCGGTCCTCGGCAATCACGAGATGTACGGCAATCCCGCCGCGGTCATCTCCGGACTGCAGGGATCGCGCATCCGCCTGCTCGTGAACGAGGGCGCGTCCGTGCGCGGCCTCTGGATCGCCGGCGTCTCCGACCCCGCCGCGCGCGACGTGCCGGACGCGAAACGCTACACGCCCGACCTGCGCAAGGCGCTGGCGGGACGCCCGCCGTCGAGCGTGCCGCTCGCGCTCTCGCACCAGCCGAAGATCCTCGAGGAGGCGCGCAAGCTCGGCGTCCCGGTCGCACTCTGCGCGCACACGCACGGCGGCCAGCTCGGCTTCCGCCCGCTCCGCTGGAGCCTGGCCGGCCTCTTCCTCCCCTACCACCTCGGCCTCTACGACATCCCGCCGACGCAGATGTACATCAACACGGGCACGGGCTACTGGCTCTTTCCGTTCCGGCTGGGGATGACGCCGGAGATCACGATCATCGAGGTGGTGCCGCGCGAAGACGCGGGATCTCGGGTGCAACCGCGTCGATGAGGGCTCGTGCGTCGCAGGTGCACCCGAGATCCCGCGTCTACGCGCGGGATAAACTCGTCAGCACCTCTCCGCACCCCTCCTCGATCTTGATCGTCGCCAGCTCGTCGGCGCGCGTGGGGCCGATGTTGACGATGGCGATGGGGAGGGCGCGCTCGTGGGCGCGTTTGACGAAGCGGAAGCCGGACCAGACGGTGAGTGAGGAGCCGACGACGAGCATGGCGTCCGCCTCGTCGACGCGCGACATCGCGTAGTCGACTTTGTCGCGCGGGACGGACTCGCCGAAGAAGACCACCGCCGGCTTGAGGACGCCGCCGCAGCGGTGGCACTCGGGGACGGCGAAGCCGCCGACGACGTGTTGCGCGACGTCGGCGTCGCCGTCGGGGGCAAAGTCGGCTTCATCCGGGTTCAGACGATCGGGATGGAGGCCGTCCCAGCGCGCGGCGGCGAGCCATTCCGCGTTGCGCTCGCGGAGGCGCTCCTGCATCTCCTCGCGCGGCAGCTCGCCGCCGCAGTCGAGGCAGACCACGACGCGGTTGCGTCCGTGCAGTTGCACGACCGCGCGGCTCCCTGCCTCCTGATGCAGGTCGTCGACGTTCTGCGTGATGAGCTGATGCACGCGTCCGTCGCGCTCGAGCCGCGCCAGCGCGTGATGCGCGGCGTTCGGCCGCGCGCGGTCGAAGCGCGGCCAGCCGCGATAGCTGCGCGCCCAGTAGAACCGCCGCACCTCGGCGCTGCGCACGAACGCGCTGTAGTAGATCGGCTTGTGCCGCGTCCACGCGCCGCCGGGGCTGCGGTAGTCGGGGATGCCCGATCTCGTCGAGCAGCCGGCGCCGGTGACGACGACCAGTCTGCGGGCGTTGTGGATGAAGTCCGTGAGCATGTTGATCGCGTTCTCCGAGTTTATCCCGCGCGTAGACGCGGGATCTCGGGTGCACCTGCGCCGCAGAAGCCAACGATCGCGTGAGTGCAACCGAGATCCCGCGTCTACGCGCGGGATAAACTACTGCAGCGGCGCTTCCATTCGAGGCCCCGTGGCGATGTCCGTCAGCGCGTGAATCAACACCTTCGCGCCGCGCTGCAGGTCGTCGATGGCCACCTTCTCGTTCACGTCGTGTCCCGGATACGGCTGGCCGGGGAACCACATGCCGAAGGCGACCGCGTTCGGCAGGCGCTTCGCGTACGTGCCGCCGCCGGAGATCGCGGGCTTCGGATTCTTCGCGCCGGTGGCGCGCGTGTACGCGTTCATGAGCCGGCGCACGAGCTTCGCGTTCGGGTCGACGCCGAACGGCTCGTCCTCGAAGTACGAGAGCTTGTCGTCGATGGTGAGTGCGGCTCCGGTGCGCTTGTTGAAGTCGGCCACGACCTGCGCGAGGTGCGCCTTCATCTGCGCGGCCGTGCGCGGCGGGATGCGGCGCAGGTTGATGAAGAGCACCGCTTTCTTCAGCGGATCGTCCTCGTGCGGCTTGATGGTGGCGATGTTGACGCCGTAGCGGCCCCAGACCGGATCGCTGTCGGTGATGCCGAGGCCTGTGCCGTGGAGATCGCGGCCGGCCATGCGCACGAAGGCGAGGAGGTCGTTCGCGCCGCCGGCGGGGAGCTTCCCTTCCAGCGCGTTGGCGAGGATCACCAGCGCGTTCCTGCCGCCGGTGAGGTTCACGCCGGCGTGCGCCGACTTGCCGTACGCGACGATGCGCAGGATCTCCACCGCGTCCGCTTCCGGCGCGACCGCGAGGCGCCGCGACTCGGGGAGCTCGATGCGCTCGAGCTCTGCGACCGTCGCGTTCCAGTTCACCGACTCCCCCTTCCAGTACAGCTTCACCTCGGCGCGGTCGGGGACGATGCTCGGCGACAGGCCGGCGTCGATGCGGCCGACGGTGAAGCGCTTCGTCGAGTCGCCGCGATCCGCCAGCGGCGAGACGATGGCCACGCCGTCCCACGCCTTCTCTCCCACCACGGCAGGGAACTCGGAGTCGAGGACGAGCGAGTAGTCGGGCGCCTCGTGCGTCTTCAGGTACTCGGGGATCTCGGTCGCGGACGACTCCTCCTCGCTGCCGACCAGCAGGCGGATGGTGTGCGTGCGCGCGACGCCGCTCTCCTTCAGCGCCTTCATCGCCAGCAGCGCCTGCACGAGCGGACCCTTGTCGTCGGCGGCGCCGCGGCCGAGGACGTAGCCGTTCTCGACGCGGCCGTCGAAGGGGCCGAAGGCCCAGGCGTCGGCGTCGACGGGGACGACGTCGCCGTGCACGACCAGGCCGAGGACCGGGGCGTGCTGCGGACCGGTAAGCTCGATCTCCGTGATCTTGCCGGCGTCGCGCGCGACGAAGCCGAGGTCGGAGGCGGCCTGCATCAGCCACGCTTTCTGCTGCGCGTGCGCCTCTTCGTTGTGCTCATAGGTCCGGAAGCGCAGCACCTCGGAGAGCATCGGCACGAGGTGCTTGCTCTCGTGCGCGTCGTAGTGTGCGAGGACGGGATCGACCGCCGCGGCGAGGAGGAGTGAGGCGAGCAGCATCAGAAGAGTCTCCGTCCTTCCAGTGCGAGCAGCCACTGCTTGCGCTCGATGCCGCCGCCGTAGCCGGTGAGCGTGCCGTTCGAGCCGATGACGCGGTGGCAGGGGATGATCACCGGGATCGGATTCGCGCCGTTCGCCGCGCCGACGGCGCGTATCGCGCTCGGCCTGCCGATGCGGCGCGCCAGCTCGGCGTACGTGACGGTGTCGCCGTACGGGACCTCGAGCAGCGCGTTCCAGACGTCGAGCTGGAACGGCGTGCCTTTCGGGGCCAGCGGGAAGTCGAACGTTCTGCGACGCCCGTCAAAGTATTCGAGCAGTTGCTGACGCAGGGCAGGCTTCAGCCTGCCCATCGACAGGCTGAAGCCTGTCGTACGTTGGAAGCTCAGCTCCGCGAGCCGCTCCTCTTCGTCGAACACCGCGTGCAGCGGACCGATCGGCGTCTCAATCAGCATCGTTCGCGTAGAATACGCGGCACAGCGGTCCAATTTCAGCAGAGAGAGATTCATGAAAACCTTCTTCAAGGTCGTGGGGCTGGTTGTGCTCGTCGTCGTGGCGCTGGCGGCCATCGGCGTCTCGTACCTGGCCCTGCGCAAGCCGGCGCAGCGTCCCGCCGCGGCGGAGAAAATCGAAGCCACGCCGGAGCGCGTCGCCCGCGGCAAGTACCTCGTCCACAACGTCAGCATCTGCCTCGACTGCCACTCCGAGCGCACGTACGCGTACGCCCTCCCCTTCAAGCCGGGACGCGAAGGCGTGGGCGGCTTCGTGTGGGACCGGAAGATCGGCTTCCCCGGCACGCTGGCGGCCGCGAATCTCACTCCCGACCCCGAGACCGGCCTCGGCAAATGGACCGACGGCGAGATCCTGCGCGCCATGCGCGAGGGGGTCGACCGCGAAGGCAAGGCGCTCTTCCCGATCATGCCGTACGGCCACTACCGCTCCATGAGCGACGAGGACGCGAAGTCGATCGTCGTCTACCTGCGCACGCTCGAGCCGCAGCGCTACGAGCGGCCGGCCAAGTCGCTCGACGTGCCGCTGAACTTCATCGAGAAATTCGTCCCGAAGCCGGTCGACGCGCCGGTCGCGGCGCCGGATCGCAGCGACACGATCGCGTACGGCAAGTACCTCACCACCATCGCCGCGTGCGCCGAATGCCACACGCCGAAGGACGACAAGGGCAACTCGCTGCCGGGGATGGAGTTCGCGGGCGGCTTCGAGATGCACACGCCGCAGTTCCGCGTCGTGACCTCGAACATCACCCCGCACCCGACGACCTTCATGGGCCGCGCGACGAAGGAAGAGTTCATCGGCCGCTTCCGCGCCTTCTCCGGATACACCCACGAGACCGCGCCTGAGGCGCCGAAGGGACGGAACACGCTCATGCCGTGGATCGCCTACTCGGGAATGACGGACGAGGACCTCGGCGCGATCTACGCGTACCTGCGCACGGTGCCGCCGGTGGAGAACCGGATCAATCCGTTCCCGGACGCGAAGTAATGTGGGGCGGGCTTCAGCCCGCCCACAGCCCGCCCACCCACGGGAGGGGCGGGCTGAAGCCCGCCCTACGTTTGGAAACCCGCCGCCTTTCCGCGCGTATATCGGGCATGCTCGAACTCCGCATCGACAATCTCTCCAAGACCTACTCGAACGGCGTGAAGGCGCTGCAGGGCGTCACGCTGGCCATCCCCACCGGGATGTTCGGCCTCCTCGGTCCGAACGGCGCGGGGAAATCGACGCTCATGCGCACCATCGCCACGCTGCAGGAGGCGGATTCGGGCTCGGTCACGCTCGGCCACATCGACGTCCTGCGGCAGAAAGACGCGGTCCGCCGCGTCCTCGGCTATCTGCCGCAGGAGTTCGGCGTCTATCCGCGCATCACGGCCGAGGACATGCTCGACCACTTCGCCATCCTCAAGGGGATCCACAACCGCAAG
>DASUSL010000062.1:0-7194 GCA_036375135.1 Thermoanaerobaculia bacterium
CGCCAGCACAGGCAGCCGGCGGGACGCCGGCGGTCCGCTTGCTTTTACGACTGCCGGTCTAGATGAGCCACAGTGCGGGCGAGACGCCCGCACGGACAGCCGGCGGGACGCCGGCGGTCCGCTTGTTCTTACGACTGCCGGTCGTAGATGAGCCACAGTGCGGGCGAGACGCCCGCACAGGCAGCCGGCGGGACGCCGGCGGTCCGCTTGCTTTTACGACTGTCGGTCGTAGATGAGCCACAGTCCCGAGAAGCCACGCAGCAGGCGGAATCGCGAGCGGTAGAGCTGATGCAGGATGCGGCGGTTCGAGTAATAGACCGCCTCCTGGAGCAGGTCGCCGAACTGCTCGTCGAGCTCTTTCGCCAGGTCGAGGCTCTTCTTCGCGCGCGCCAGCAGCTCCGGCTCCGGACGCACGCCCGCGGCCATGGCCGTGGCGAGGATCGTCGCCTCCTCGTCCACCTTGATGCGTAGCGCGGCCGCGCGCAGGTAGAGCAGCCACAGCTCCTCGCCGTCCTCCTCCGCCTCCGCCGCGCGGCGGTCGAAGAGCTTCTGATACGCGGCCGCCTCCCACGGCTCGAGCCGCAGCTCGCGCGCGCAGGGCAACTGCACGACCTCCTCCGGCTCGACGCTGATGTCGACCAGCGCCACGCCGCCGGCGATGCGCTGCAGGAAGTCGAGCAGCGGCTCGTTGCGGCCGAAGCGCTCCGTCACTTCCTCGGTCTGCCGCGTCTCGTCGAAGAACGACTCCGGCAGCGGCCCGGCGAGCAGCTCGACGTCCTCTTCGAGTCCGCGGTCCATCTGCGTGAGGATGCTGTTCATGCTCGCCTTCAGCCGCGCCACCATGTCCGACTTCACGTTCGACTCCGCGCGTGCCGTGTCGAAGCGCTCCTTCTGCACGCGGAAGCGCTCCAGCTCCTCGGCCAGCCCGCCGAAGTTGCGCTCCAGCGCCGAGCCGTGCGCGACGAGCTTCTCCGTCTCCTCGATCAGCCGCCGCTCCTCGGGTGCGTAGAGCCGCAGATAGCGGTTCTTCGCCTCGATGTTCAGCTCGATGACCGCCATCAGCACGTCGGGATGGAAGTAGAGATCGCCGACGCGGTGCTTGAACGCGCGGGAGTTGCGGACGAGGTTGCGCTCCACGAGATCGTCGAAGCGCTCGGCGGAGGCGATGTCGTCGCGCATCGAGCGGAGCGCGCGGATGATGCGGATCACCTCGTCCTGCGGCGCCTCGGCCAGCCGGAGCAGCGACACCAGCGCGATCACGCGCTGGCGGAGCTGCAGCGCCTCGCGCTGCACGTACTCGCCGCGGATGGGTGCGTAGTCCTCGCCGAGGCGGGTGAAGAGGAAGTCGAGCTTGTCGCGGCGGTCCGCTTCGACCGCGTCCGCGTAGCAGTAGAACTTGATCAGGAACTGGATGATGTCGTCGTCCTGGCGCTTCAGCTTCTCGAAGAAGCGGCGCAGGACGGAGGCGGCGATGCGGTCGTCCGCTTCGAGCAGCGTATGCGTGACGCGCTCGATCGCCGTCTCCACGCGCTCCAGCGCCTGCGCGGCGGACGTCGTCTGCGCGGCGTTGAGCATCGTCGAGACGTGCTTGATCGACTCGTAGAGCTTCTCGAACTCGACCGTGTAGGGAATGGCCGCGCCGAGGAGATTGCGGAAGGCGCCGGAGGCGAACTGGTGGTACGTCCAGATCGCTTTGAAGCGGTCCGCGACACGGACGTACCGCGCGTGCAACGCGCCCAGCTCGACGACGGTCATCAGCACTCCGGAGGGCGAGATTCTGGCACGAATGGCAGGAGAGCGCATATCATTCGCGCCCGATGGCACAGACGACGTTGATCAGCCGGGAACAGATCGAGACGCGCGTGGCGGAGATGGCGAAGGAGATCAGCGCCGACCTGCAAGGCTCCGACGTCATCGCGCTTTGCGTGCTCAAAGGCGCCGTGTTCTTCTGCGCGGACCTCGTGCGCCACATGACCATGGACGTGGCCCTCGACTTCATCCAGGTCTCGAGCTACGGCAACCAGAAGTACTCCTCGGGCGTGGTGACGATCCTCAAGGAGCCGCAGCTCGACATGCGCGGCAAGGCCGTGCTCATCGTCGAGGACATCATCGACAGCGGCCTCTCCATCCGCGAGGTGCACAACTACATCGAGAGCCGCGGCGCGGCGCAGGTGAAGACGGCCTCGTTCCTCGACAAGCCGAAGTCGCGCAAAGTGCCGTTCACCCCGGACTACATCGGCTTCTCCATCGACCCGCAGTTCGTCATCGGCTACGGGCTCGACTTCGCGGAGAAGTACCGCAACATCCCCGAGGTGCAGGTCCTCTCGGACTGAGTCCAGTGGACCGCCGGCGTCCCGCCGGCTGTCTGCGCAGGCGTCTCGCCTGCGCGCGCCCCGGGAGTGGCGGCGGGACGCCGCCACAGACAGCCGGCCGGGAGGCCGGCGGTCCCCTTTACCTTAGTTCTCGCGCGATGACTTTGGCCCACTCCGCGTATTGCTTCCCCGACGGGTGCAGTCCGTCGCCAGCGACCAGCGCCGGATCGTCGCGGCGCGAGATGGCGGTGATGTCGACCCACTTCGCCCCCGCGCGCGAGGCTTCCTCGCGGTTGATGGCGTTGTACTGATCGAGCTCGCGGGCGATCTTCGCGCGGTCGCGTCCCTCGGCGAACGGGGTCACGCCCCAGTCGGGGATCGAGACCACCACGACGCGCGACGCGTCGCCGCCGGCGAAGCCGATGGCGCGCTGCAGCAGGCCGGCGAACTGCGTGCGGTACTCGTCGGCGCTGCGGCCGCGGTACTGATTGTTGACGCCGATGAGCAGCGTCACGAGATCGAACGGGCCCTGAGGGTCGGCCTCGTCGATGGCGGCGTTCAACTCGTCCGTCGTCCAGCCGGTCTTCGCGATGATCTGCGGCTCGCCGATGTTCAGCGTGCGCGCGAGCTGCACGGGAAAGCGCTCGCTGACGTCGACGCTTTCGCCGATCGTGTACGAGTCGCCGAGGGCCAGATAGCGGCGCGGAGTCTCACTCACCGACGTGCATGATGCCAGCAACAGGACGGCCATGATGCAAGCAACGCCTGCGAGTTTCATTTCGCGTATCCGGTGATCAGCATGACGGCCAGAATTGCGCCGACCACGTAGCGGTAGTAGATGAAGACGTGCGTCGTGTGCGTGCGCAGGTAGCGCAGCAGGAAGTAAATCGACAGCCAGCCGGAGATGAACGCGACCACGATCCCGACCAGGATCGGCGTCGTGCCGACGCGGGCCAGCTCCTCCTTCGCGTCGAAGAGCTGGAACACGCCCGCCGCGGTGATGGCGGGGATGCTCATCACGAACGAGAAGCGCGCGGCGTAGTCGTGCGGCACGCGGCGGAAGAGCGCGGTCATGATCGTCGAGCCGCTGCGCGACGAGCCGGGGATGAGTGCGATGCACTGTCCGGCGCCGATGATCCACGCATCCTTCGCGTTGAAGTCCTCCTTCGCGCGGAAGCCGCGGCGTTTCGCGTACGCCTCGGCCACCTGCATCAGGATGGCGATGAAGATGAGCTGGAACGTGACCACCCACGTGCTGCGGAAGACGCCCTCGATCAGGTCCTCGAGCAGCAGTCCGACGACCACGATGGGGATCGTGGCGAAGATGACGTACCACGCCTCGCGCGAGTCATCGTCCTCGAACGGCCTCCGCGTCGCCAGGCCGCGGAAGAAGCCGACCGTGAGGCGGAGGATGTCCCGGAAGAAATAGATGATGACCGCGAGGATGGTCCCGAACTGGATGACCGCGGAGACCGCGGCGCCGGGATCGCCCCAGCCGAGGAGCTCGGGGACGAGCTTCAGGTGGCCGGTGGAGCTGATCGGGATGAACTCGGTGAGACCTTGGACCAGGCCAAGAACAATCGCTTCAATGATGGACATTCAGGCTCCGGATCGCGGAGTCTCAGAGTCTCATAGTCGCAAAGTCTCAGAGGCCGTGCCGCTACCTCTCTGAGACTCTGAGACTCCGAGACTTTGAGACTTCGTTTTCACATCTCCCAGATCACCGGCAGGATCATCGGCCGCGCGCCCATGCTCTTCCGGAAATAGCGCTTGAGCAGGGCGCGCATCTTCTCCTGCAACAGGTCGGAGTCGCGCAGCTCATCGGCAGGACTTTCGTCAAACATGCCAACGAGGAGCTGGCGTACTTCGTCGAGGACGTCCTGGCTGGCGTCCACGTGCACGAGTCCGCGAGTGATGATCTCCGGATCGCGGATCAGTTTCCCGTTCGAGTCGACCGCGACCACGACGATGACGAAGCCGTCCTCGGCCAGATGCTGGCGGTCGCGCACGACCACTTCCGGCACTTCCTCCGCCTCGGCGTCGATGAACACTTTCCCCTGCGCCACGCGGTCGGGCAGCACTTCGATGCGGTCGTCCTCGATCACCGCCACCTGCCCGTTCGTGATGACCACGCCGTGCGGCACGCCCACTTCCTCGGCCAGCCGCGCGTGGTGGATCAGGTGGCGCAGCGTGCCGTGCATGGGGATGAAGAACTTCGGCCGCGTCACGTTGAGCATCAGCTTCAGCTCTTCCTGACAGGCGTGGCCGGAGACGTGGATGTCGGCCTGCTCGTGATGCACGACCTCGGCGCCGCGGCGGTAGAGGTTGTCGATGACGTGCGCCACCGCGCGCTCGTTGCCCGGGATCGTGCGCGCGGAGATGACCACGATGTCGCCCTTCTCGATGGTGAGCTGCTTGTGCTCGCCGATCGACATGCGCGTCAGCGCGGACGACGGCTCCCCCTGCGTGCCGGTGGTGAGGATGACCAGCTTCCGCGCGTCGTAGTCGAGCGAGCCGGCGCGCGCCTCGCGCGGGAACTTCATGTAGCCGAGCTTCTCCGCGGTCTCGGTGTTGTCGACCAGCGAGCGCCCCATGAGGAACACGCGGCGGTTATGCTTGAGAGCGAGGTCGATGACCTGCTGCACGCGGTGGATGTGCGAGGCGAAGGTGGTGACGATGATGCGGCCCGGCGCGTTGGCGAAGATGCGGTCCAGTCCCGCGCTGACGCTGCGCTCCGAGGGGCCGTGGCCGGGGACGAGCGCGTTGGTGGAGTCACTCACCAGCAGCGTCACGCCCTGCTCGCCGTGATGGGCGAAGCGCGCGAGGTCGGTGGTCTTCGCGTCGACGGGCGTGTGGTCGATCTTGAAGTCGCCGGTGTGGATGATCGTGCCGGCGGGGGTCATGATCGCGTAGCCGAGGGCGTCGACGATGGAGTGCGTGACGCGGATGGCCTCGACGCGGAACACGCCGACGTCCACCACGTCGCGCGGCATGATCTCGCGCAGCTCGATGTCGTTGATGCCGAACTCTTCGAACTTGTCGGCCACGAAGCCGAGGGCCAGCGGCATGCCGTAGATCGGCAGCGGCAGCTTCTCGACGAGGAACGGCACGGCGCCGATGTGGTCCTCGTGCCCGTGCGTGAGGAAGAGCGCCTTGATCTTCGAGCCGTTCTCGAAGAGGTAGGTCATGTCGGGGACGATGACGTCGACGCCGAGCGTGGCGGCGTCGGGAAACATCATCCCGCAGTCGACGAGGATGGCTTCGTCGCCACACTCGTAGACCATGAGATTCATGCCGATCTCGCCGAGGCCGCCGAGCGGGATGACGCGGAGGGTCGTGTCAGCCATCACGGATAGATTCGATTGATCATGCGCGGATACGGAATCGTCTCGCGCAGGTGCGGGACGCCCGTCACCCAGGCCACGCAGCGCTCGATTCCCATGCCGAAGCCGCTGTGCGGGAAGGTGCCGTACTTGCGGACGTCGAGGTACCACTGGAAGGCCTCCATCGGCAGCTTGTGCTCCTGGATGCGCTGCACGAGGAGGTCGTGGTCGTCGATGCGCTGCGAGCCGCCGATGATCTCGCCGTAGCCCTCGGGCGCGATCATGTCCATGGCCAGCGCGACCTCGGGATCGTTGGGGTCGGGCTTCATGTAGAACGCCTTGATGCCCACGGGATAGCGCGTGATCAGCACCGGGCGGTCGAAGGAGTTGGCGATGACCGTCTCCTCGTCGCCGCCGATGTCGTCGCCGAAGTTGGCCGGCATCCCTTTCGACTTCAGGAGCTCGATGGCGTCGCGATAGGTGATGCGCGGGAAGGGACGCTTCACGTTCTCGAGCTTCGTGACGTCGCGCTCGAGCTGCTTGAGGGCCTCCATCTGGCGATCCAGCACGCGGCCGACGATGTACTCGATGAACTCCTCGGCCAGTTCCTGCAGGCCGTCGAACTCGAGGAACGCGACCTCGGGCTCGACCATCCAGAACTCGGTGAGGTGGCGGCGCGTCTTCGACTTCTCGGCGCGGAAGGTCGGGCCGAAGCAGTAGACCTTCCCGAACGCCGCCGCCGCCGGCTCGAGATAGAGCTGGCCGGACTGCGAGAGGTACGCCTTGTCGCCGAAGTAGTCGGTCTCGAAGAGCGTGGAGGTGCCCTCCGCGGCATTGGCGGTGAGGATGGGCGAGTCGATGAGGACGAAGTCGCGGTCGTAGAAGAAGTCGCGGATCGCTTTCTCGATCTCGTTGCGCACGAGCAGGATGTAATGCTGCTTCATCGAGCGCAGCCAGAGATGGCGGTGGTTCATGAGGAAGTCGGTGCCGTGCTCTTTGGGCGAGATCGGATACGGCTCGGCCAGCCCGATGAGCTTCAGCTCCTGGACGTGCATCTCCACGCCCCCGGGCGCCCGCGACTCGGCGACGACCTTGCCGGTGACGGTGACGGTCGACTCCTGGGTGGCGCGATCGGAGTCATTCCACGACTCCTCGGCGACTTCCTTTTTGGAGACGACGCACTGCAGAAAGCCGCTGCCGTCCCGGACGATCGGGAACTGCAGCTTCCCCGAGGTGCGCTTGTTGTACAGCCACCCGTTGATGGTGACCGTCTCGCCGACATGGCGAGGTAACTCTCTGATCCGAACCATAAGGGCGCGGATTATATCCACCACCCAAGCAGACCACCGGCGAGACGCCGCCGCAGCGGAGCGCTGGCGTCCTCGCCGGCTGCCGCGCGGGCGTCTCGCCCGCGCCCCCCCGGGGGGCGGCGGGACGCCGCCACGGCAGCCGGCCGGGAGGCCGGCGCTCCTCAGTCCACCCATGGCCAGTTTCGCAGGCCCGCCTTGGCCGGGTTGTTCCGGATGTATGCCCGCGTGTCGCTGTACTCCTGCGGCGAC
>DASUSL010000063.1:0-6419 GCA_036375135.1 Thermoanaerobaculia bacterium
GTCACCGTGGCGGGCGCACTGTCGTCGGTGCCGCAACTGTTCGTCACGCGGACGAAGTAAGTCGTCGTCGCGGTCGGCGACACGGTGACCGAATTGCTCGTCGCGCCATTGATCGCCGTCGTCCCCGCGAACCATTGATAGGACAGCGGCGCCGTTCCCGAGGCGGTCGCGCTCAGCGTCGTGCTCGACCCGCTGGGGATCGTCACGGACTGCGGATCACCAGTGATCGTCGCCGGATTACACACCGTCACCGTGGCTGTGGCGCTGTCCGTGGTGCCGCAGCCGTTCGTGACGCGGACGAAGTAGCTCGTCGTGGTGGTGGGTGCAACGGTGAGCGAGGTGTCCGTCGCGCCGCCGATCGGGGAAGTGCCCGCGAACCATTGATACGACAGCGGCGTGGTCCCCGAGGCGGTCACGCTCAGCGTCGTGCTGGAGCCGGCGGCGATCGTCTTCGACTGCGGCTGGCCGGTCACGAGCGCGGGGTCGCAGCCGCCGTCGACCACGCGCAGCGCGTCGATGCAGATCGAGCCCACCGCGTCGTACCCCGTGCCCGGAAAGGCCAGGAAGAGGTCGTGCACGGTCTGGCCGCTCTCGGCGTTGAACGCCTCCAGCGCGGGCTGCGCATCGACCTGCAGCGCCACCGCGCCCGGCGAGCGCCAGGACGCGCGCACCGTGTGCCACCCCGGCGACAGCACTCTCCACGCGGTACTCGACGTGCTGCTCCCGTCGGCGCGGAACGTCGACAGGCGGATCGACTTCCCGGCCGGCCGCAGTTGCACCTCGACGACGGCGTAGACGATCGCGGACGGGCCACGCCCGGCCAACTGCACCAGCGGCAGCGGCCAGCTCGCAGTCTGCTGCAGCAGATCGAGGTTGATCGCGAAGCTCGCCTCGACGGCACTGCGCCCGTTGTTGAACGGCGAAAAGTCGCGCCGCAGCTCGAGCCACTCCGTCCCCTTCAACTCCAGCCCGCGCGCTCCCTCGTACGCGCAGCGCGCGGAGATCGCGGCGTCGCCCAGACCGCCGTCCCAGTTCTGCAGCACGCCCGGCTGGGGACTCGGCGTGTTGAACAGATCCTCGGAGAGATACGGCGACTCCACGCGCACATATGGCAGCGGCGCGCCGGTGGAGAGGCGATTCAGCACGTTGCGCGTCATCTGCTGCACGATCGCGTCGGAGGCCAGCCCGTGCGACCACGACTGCGTGGCGGCGTTGAACACCGTCCCGCCGCCCGGATGCGTGTAGAGACCGATCACGCCGTACCCGAGCTCGGCCGGGAGCGTCGCCAGAATCTGAAAGTTCAGCGGCGTCCCGTCCGAGCCGTCGACCTTCAACGCGCCGCCGGCCGTGGTGTTGAACGTGACGCCGTCCACTTCGAACCCGCCCGTGGCCTGCGCGATCTGCTGCCCCGTCACGACACCCGTGCCGTCGAACACCCAGCTCGATGCGTCGCGCACCGTGTACGGCGTACGCTGCTCCACCGGCGCGAGCTCGTAGTCGCCCGGTGCCACGAGGTTGGCGTATTCGGCATGGCGGAACGAGGCGCCGAGGATCGTGTTTTCAGGGTTGTAGACCGGTCGGGCGAAGAAGTTCGTCGTGACGACGGCGTCGTTCACGCCCGCCATCGGATCCGCCGTCCCGTTCTTGTAGCAGGTGAACTGACGCGTGGCCGAATCGAGCCGGGCCTGCCACCACATCGTGTTCCCGCTGAAGACGGCCAGGTGTCCGCCCGCCGCGACGAACGCCTCCACGTGACTGCGCGCGCGCAGCGTCCAGTACTCCGAGTGCCCGACCAGCACCACCACCTTGTAGTTCGCCAGCGCCGTCGGCGACTCGAGGTCGTCGTCCGCGATCACCTCGTACGAGCGTCCCTCGGCCGTGAGCCAGTCGACGAACTGCTGCTCCCACGCCGGAAAGCGCGACAGCCCCTCGTTGTCGTCGTACGGCCGCGCGAACGAGACCGTCGCCGCGCGCACCCGGCCGGTGGAGTTGAAGTCATAGACGCTCTTTCCGCCGAACGGGTTGTAGGCCGTGTACGTGTTCGTCGTGGAGACGATGACCATCGGCGAAGTGCTGCCGGGCACGGCCGCCTTCACGACGAAGATGACGTTCCGCGTCTGGCCGCCGCCGATCGGAAACCTCGCGGCGTAATAGCCGCTGGGCCAGCTCGACGGAATGGTCAGCGACGTCGTGACCGGCCAGCCGCAACCCGTCTCCCACAGCCCGGTGCAGTCGCGCGGCGGCGCGGTCAGCCCGGTGATGGTCCTGAGCACCTGAGTCGGCCGCGCCAGGTTGACGATCGTCAGCGCGAACGGCGCGACGGCGGTGGCGATGCTGAACCGGATCGTGCCGCCCTGGACCACGCTGGTGCGGTCCGCGTAGCCGCCCTGCGTGTAATCGGCGGCCAACGCTCCGCGTGCGGTACCCAGGAGAACCGTGAGAATGAACAGCAACCGGAGGGAGGGGCGCATGCCGAAGCGGGCGTTGCATGGCGTCCTGTTGCAATCGAAGAACCATGACCCGCCGGCGAACCTCGATAGAATCTGCGTCGCCATGAGTGCCAGCCGCTACAAGGCTGTGCTGTTCGACCTGGATGGCACGCTCGTCGACTCCTACGCGGCACTGGCCGAGGCGGTGAATCATGCGCGGCGCTCCGAGGGGCTGCACGATCTGAGCGAGTCGCGCGTGCGAGGGCTCGTCGGCGACGGAGTGGAGAAGCTCCTCGAGCGCGCCTTCGATCCGGGCAGCGTGCCGCACGGCGCGAAGCACGCGTTCGAGTCGCGCTACGACGAAGTGTGCTGCCAGGAGTCGAAGGTGCTGGAGGACGTGGAGGCCACGCTGGCGCACCTCGCCGAGCGCGGCGTGGAGATGGCGGTCTGCACCAACAAGCCGACCGTCTTCTCGAAGAAGATCCTCGATTTCCTCGACCTGTCGCGTTACTTCCGCGCCATTGTCGGTCCCGACCTCGCCGGCGCGCGCAAGCCGGAGGCGCGGCATCTGCTGGTCACGCTGGAGGCGGTGCAGTGTGCGGCGTCCGAGACGCTCTTCGTCGGCGACATGCCCATCGACGTGCGCGCCGCGCGCAACAGCGGCGTCGACGTGGCGGTCGTGCCGACGGGCTCGTCCACGCGCGAGCAGCTCGTCGACGCGCGGCCCGATCACTTCCTGGAGCGCTTCTCCGACCTGGTGAAACTGATCCGATGAAATACCGCTTCGTCTTCTTCGACGTCGACTCGACGCTGGTCACCATCGAGGGAATCGACGTGCTCGCGAACGGCGATCCCGAGATCGTGCGGCTCACGGAGGCGGCGATGAACGGCGAGATCCCGGTCGATCAGGTGTACGGGCGGCGGCTGGAGATCATCAGGCCGACACTCGGCGACGTGCTCGCGCTGGGCGAGCAGTACGTCAACTCGATGGTCGACGGAGTGGAGGAGACGATCGCCGCGCTGCAGAGCGCCGGCGTCGACGTGCACCTCGTCACCGCCGGCATCGCTCAGGCCATTGCGCCGCTCGCGGCGCGGCTGAACATCGCGCCGCGCGCGGTGCATGCGGTGCCTTTGCAGTTCGATGCCGACGGGAACTACGTCGACTTCGATCGCCGCTCGCTGCTCACCCGCGCCGGCGGCAAGGAGCTGGTCGTGCGCGCGATCCTCACGCGTGCGAAAGGAAAGTCTGCGTTCGTCGGCGACGGCATCACCGACCTCGACGCGAAGCCGGCGGTCGACCTCTTCATCGGCTTCGGCGGCGTCGTGACGCGCGACCGCGTGCGCGAGCAGGCCGCGGTCTACGTGACGGAACCGACGCTGGCAGCCGTGCTACCTTACCTGACCTAGGGCAGGCTTCAGCCTGCCCCCGGACAGGCTGAAGCCCGTCGTACGTGAGCCATGACTGAAACCGCGAAGTACTTCGTCCCCGGCCCCACCTGGGTGCGCCCCGAGATCCTGGCGGAGATGACGCGCCCGATGATCGGCCACCGCAGCAGCGAGTTCAAAGAGCTCTTCCGGCGCATCAATCCCGGCCTCAAGGAGCTCTTCGGCACGACGCAGTCGACGTTCGTGATGACCTCCTCCGGCACCGGCGTGATGCAGGCCGCGCTGGAGAACTGCGTCGCGCGGCGCGTGCTGGTGACGACGTGCGGCGCGTTCTCGGAGCGCTGGTACAACATCGCCGAGTCCCTCGGCTACGAGGTCGACCGCCTCGACGCCGGCTGGGGCAAAGCCGTCGATCCCGACGATCTCGCGGATCATCTCGCCCGCCATCACCGCGCGCACTACGACGCCGTGACCATCACGCACAACGAGACCTCCACCGGCATCACCAACGACGTGGCCGCGCTCGCGGCGGTGGTGCGCGAGGAAGCGCCCGACGCGCTGGTGCTCGTCGACGCCGTGTCGTCGCTGGGCGGCATCCCGGTGGAGCTCGACCGCTGGGGCGTGGACGTCTGCATGGCCTCCGTGCAGAAGTGCATCGCCCTGCCGCCGGGCATCACCGTGGTGGCCGCGTCCGACGCGGCGCTGGCGCGCGCGAAGAAGCATCCCTACCGCGGGACCTACTTCGACTTCGTGGCGTACAAGGAGAAGGCGGACGACGACAGCGTGCCGTCGACGCCGTCGATCCCGCACTTTTACGCGCTCGCCGCGCAGCTCGATCACATCCTGCGCGTGGAAGGTCTTCCCGCGCGCTACGAGCGCCATCGCCTCATGCGCGAGATGACCCAGCAGCGCACCGCGCGCTTCGCCAAGCTCGCCTCCGACCCCGCGTTCGCCTCGAACAGCGTGACCGCGGTGTCGCCGGTGCTCCCCCCCGACACGATCCGCGCGGAGATGAAGAAGCGCGGCTACACGCTGGGCGGCGGCTACGGGATCTGGAAGGACACGACGTTCCGCATCGGGCACATGGGAGACATCCCGCTCGCGGATCTCGAGGCGATGCTCGACGCGCTGAGCGAAGTCACGCGGGCGTGATGTGGGGCGGGCTTCAGCCCGCCATCATTCGCGGGCTGAAGCCCGCGCCACATTCGAGGCGTGCATGTGCATGATTCGCCAGCGGCCACCATCGAGCCGCCACACGAACGTCCGGCGCGACACGGCGCTCGGGTTGTGCACGTTGAACGTCACGATGGCCACGTTGCCCTGCTGCTGCACGCGCAGCTCTTCCGGCACGATGTTCGTCTTCTTCGACGCGGCGACGTAATCGTGAAACACCGCGGCGATGGCCGCCTTGCCGTCGAGCCGCTCCGCCTTCACCACCGGAAAGAACGCCGTGGCGTCCTCCGCGAACGCGTCGACGATGCGCGCTTCGTCGAGCGAGTTCAGCGCCTCCATCCATCCGCGCATCGCGTCGAGAGGATCGGGCGTGCGGACGGATGCGCATCCGGCGAGCAAGAGCAGCAACAGTGCAACGCGTCTCATGGGCGGTAGGATACGCGGCATGTACCGCGCCCTGGTCACCGACACGCTGGCCGACTCCGGCCTCGACATCCTCCGCAACGCGAGCGACGTGGAGCTCGACTACCGCCCCGGCCTGAAAGGGGAAGAGCTGCTCGACGCCGTGCGGCAGTCGGACGCGCTCATCACCCGCAGCGGTACGGCCGTCACGCCGGAGCTGGTGAACGCCGGCACGCGGCTGCGCATCATCGGGCGCGCCGGCGTGGGACTCGACAACGTCGACGTCGACGCCTGCACGCGGCGCGGCATCCTGGTCATCAACGCGCCGACGGCGAACATCATGTCGGCCACCGAGCACACGATGGCCATGCTGCTGTCGCTCTGCCGCAACATTCCCGAGGCGCATGCGAGCGTGAAGCGCGGCGAGTGGACGCGCTCGAAGTTCATGGGCATCGAGCTCGATGGCAAGACCCTCGGCGTGATCGGCCTGGGGCGCATCGGCACGCGCGTCACCGTCCGCGCGCGCGGCTTCGGCATGCGCGTCATCGCCTATGACCCGTTCATCGCCGACTCGGTGTTCGAGCGCGTGGTGGCCACGCGAGTCACGCTGGACGAGCTCCTGGCGCAGGCGGACGTCATCACCGTGCACACGCCGCTCACCGAGGACACGCGCGGCCTCCTGGGCGCGGACGAGATCGCACGCATGAAAGACGGCGTGATCGTCCTGAACATCGCCCGCGGCGGCATCTACGACGAACAGGCGCTCGCCGACGCGCTGAACCGCGGCAAGATCGCCGGCGCCGCCGTGGACGTCTTCGTCGACGAGCCGCCCGGCAAAGAGCACCCGCTGCTGAACGCGAAGAACATCATCCTCTCGCCGCACATCGGCGCGAATACGATCGAGGCGCAGGACCGCGTGGCCGTGCAGACCTCGGAGATGGTGATCGAGGCCTTGCGCGGGTCGATCTTCGTCTCGGCGGTGAACCTGCCGTTCGAAGGAGTGGCCGACGCCGACGCGGCTCCGCTGAT
>DASUSL010000064.1:0-11903 GCA_036375135.1 Thermoanaerobaculia bacterium
CGTCTCGCCCGCACCTTGCCGCGTACGGAGGCGGGACGCCTCCGCAGACAGCCGGCGGGACGCCGGCGGTCCACTTTGTTTTTGTGGCTAGTGCGCGGGTGCTTCCTCGGGCTCTTCCTCGCGCTGGCGATGCATCAGCGCGGCGAGCCTCGTCTTCACGTTGTCCGCGACGACGAAGAATGCGGGGACGACCAGCAGCGACAGCGCGGTCGAGATCACGAGGCCGCCGATGATGGCGACCGCCATCGGGCCGCGCGTCTCCGCGCCGGGACCCAGCGCGAGCGCCGGGGGAATGGCGGCCATCATCGTGGCCATGGTGGTCATGAGAATCGGGCGCAGTCGCGTCGGGCCGGCCTTCATCATCGACTCGTGCGCGCTCAGGCCGCGCTCGCGCTGCCCCTGCACCGCGTAGTCGACGAGGATGATCGAGTTCTTCTTGGCGATGCCCATCAGCAGCAGCAATCCGATCATCGAGAAGATGTTCAGCGTCTTCCCCGTGATCAGCAGCGCGAACGCGGCGCCGGCGATCGAGAGCGGGATGATCGACAGCACGGTCACCGGATGGAGGAACGAGTTGAACTGCGAGGCCAGGACCATGTACGCGACGACGAGTCCGAGGATGAGTGCGAACATGAGCTGCCCCATCGACTCCTTGAACGCCACCGATGATCCGCCGAGCACCGCGCGGTAGCCGGGCGGCAGATCCTTCGCGATCTGCTCGACGTACGCCAGCGCGTCGCTCTGCGACTTGCCCGGCGCGACGTTGCCGTAGATCGAGATGGCGCGCTCGCGGTCGCGGCGCGTGACCGACTGCAGCGCCGGACGCTCATCCTCCTTGACCAGTGCCGACATCGGAATCAGCGATCCGTCCGCCGTGCGCACGCGCAGCCGCGCCAGATCCTCGGGGCGCGTGCGCTGGTTCGCCAGCAGGCGGGTGCGGATGTCGATGCGGCGTCCGCCGCTCGAGTACTTGCCCGAGCGCACGCCGCCGACGAGCGCGTTGATGGTCGTGGCCACTTCCTCGACCGGGACGCCGAGGTCGGCGGCGCGGGCGCGGTCGGGCACGATGCGCAGCTCGGGCATGCCCACTTGGTAGTCGGTGTCGACGTCGGTGGCGAAGCCGCTCGCGGAGAGCTTCTCGCGCAGGTCGGTCGAGAGCTCGATCAGCTTGCCCCACTCCGGTCCGCGCACGGAAAACTCGACCGGATAGCCGCGCTGTCCGGTGAAGCCCTGCTGCGAGAGGTCCTGCACGCTGGCGCGGACGCCGGGATACGAGTTCAGCTCCTTGCGGATGCGCGCGGAGAACTCCGCCTGCCCGACGCGCTGGTCGGGCGGGGTCATGGTCACGAAGAGGATGCCGCTGTTCACGCTGCCGCCGCCGCCGCCGAAGCCGCCGACGCTGCCGAAGACGCGCACCACCTCCTTCTGCTGCATGAGGTAGTTCTCGGCGCGGCGGAAGACGCGGTCGGTCTCCTCGAGGTTCGCGCCGACCGCGGTCTGCAGGCGGATCATGAGACGGCTCTGGTCCTGCGACGGCACGAACTCGCTGGGGAGTTTCTTGAAGACGAAGATCGACGCCACGAAGACGCCGGCCGCCATCAGCAGCACCATCACCGGACGGCGCAGCCCCATGCCCAGCACCTTCGCGTAGCCGGCGGCGAGCTTGTCGAAGGCGACGTCGACGAAGTGGCCGAGCTTCGACTGGCGATGCCCGGTCTTGAGCATCTGCGCCGAGCGCGCCGGCGCGAGCGTGACCGCCTCGACGTACGACAGCAGCACCGCGATGCAGAGCGTCACGCCGAACTGCAGGAAGAACTTCCCGATGATCCCGCTCATGAAGACGACGGGGAGGAAGATCGCGCAGACGGCCAGCGTCGCCGCCAGCGCCGCGAAGCTGATCTCCTCGGTGCCTTCACGCGCCGCGCTGACGCGGTCTTTGCCCATCTCGCCGTGGCGGAAGATGTTCTCCAGGACCATGATCGCGTCGTCGACGACGATGCCGACGGCCAGCGCCAGCCCCAGCAGCGTGAACGTGTTCAGCGTGAAGCCGAAGAAGTAGATGCAGGCCACCGTGCCGAGGAGCGACATCGGGATGGCCATGATCACGTTCAGCGTCGCGCCGAACGAGCCGAGGAAGAGCCAGCAGATGAACGCCGTCAGGATCACCGACAGCAGCAGCTCGAACTGGATCTCGTGCACCGACTCCTCGATGAACTGCGTGGAGTCGAAGTTGATGCCGAGCTCCATGCCCGGCGGCAGCGTCTTCTGGATCTCGGCGATGGCGTCCTTCACGCCGCGCGCGACCGCGACCGCGTTCGAGCCGCGCTGCTTGCGGATGCCCATGCCCTGGGCCGGCTCGCCGTTGACGCGCGAGACGCGGCGCACGTCCTCGAAGCCGTCTTCGACGATGGCCACGTCGCTCAGGTAGACCGGCGAGCCCTGGACGTCTTTCACCACGAGCTGGCGGAACTCGTCGAGATCGAAGGCCTCGCCGAGGACGCGCACGTTCACTTCGCGCCCCGAGGTCTCGAGGCGGCCGGCGGGGAGCTCGACGTGCTGCTGCTGGATCGCGCGCAGCACCTCGCCGGCGGTGACGCGGCGCTCGTCGAGCTTGTCGGAGTCGATCCAGATGCGGATGTTGCGCTCGACCGACTGCGCCTGGATCTCGCCGACGCCCGGCACGGTCTGCAGCCGCTCCTTCACGCGGTAGCGCGCGTAGTCGGCCAGCACCTGCGGCGGGTACGGACCGGAGAGGCCGATCCAGAGGATGGGGTTGTCCTCGGGATTGCTCTTGGAGACGACGGGCGGCTCCATGTCGCGCGGCAGGCGGCGCTGCACCTGCGCGATGCGCGTCTGCACGTCCTGCAGCGCGAGGTCGACGTTGCGCGAGAGGTCGAGCTCCACGGTGACGTTGCCCGAGCCCTGGCGCGAGGTGGAGGTGATGTTGCGCACGCCCTCGACCTGCATCAGCGCCTCTTCGATCGGCTCGATGACGTCGTGCTCGATCACTTCCGGCGCCGCCCCTTCCCACGCCGCGCCGACGCTGATGGTCGGAAAGTCGACGTCGGGGAACTGGGAGATGCCGATGCGCGTCGCCGCCACGCCGCCGAAGACGACGGTGGCCAGCATGAGCATCCAGGCGAAGACGGGGTTCTTGATGCAGGCTTCGGTGATTTTCATGGCAGCCTCAAAGTCTCAAAGGGTCAAAGTCGCAAAGCCGTCCGCCTCCTTTGAGACTTTGCGGCTTTGAGACTCTGCGACCTACTGCGTCACTTTTACTTGCACACCATCGCGCAACGCTTCTGCGCCGCGGATGACGAGCGTTTCGCCGGCAGCGAGGCCGGACTTCACTTCCACCTGTCCGTCGGCGGTGCGCATCCCGAGCGTGAGGATGCGCTGCTTCGCCACGCCGTCGCTGACGGTGTACGCGAGGAAGCCCTTCTCGCTCGGA
Organism: Thermoanaerobaculia bacterium; assembly: GCA_036375135.1. Lineage (GTDB taxonomy): Bacteria > Acidobacteriota > Thermoanaerobaculia > Gp7-AA8 > Gp7-AA8 > QHVT01. The sequence goes on from DASUSL010000064.1 coordinate 3,452, forward strand.
CGGATGGCCGTCTGCGGGATGACCGGCGCCTCGCGCTGCGCGCCGATCGGGACCGTCACGCGCGCGAACGCGCCGGGCCGCAGCTCCGGCTGATTCGGATTCACGACGTTGGCGGTGACGTCGACCATGCGCGAGGCCTGGCTGGCCGCCGCGGCGACGTGCGTGATCGTCGCCTCGTACACCTTCTCTCCCTCGGCCACGTTGAAGCGCGCCACGATGCCCGGCCGCAGCGGCTGTGCCTCCTGCTCCGGCACCTGGAAGCGCAGCAGCAGCGGATCGCGGCGCATGAGCGTCGCCAGCACGGTGCCGACCGGCACGTACTGTCCCGTTTCGACCGTCCTCGTTTGAATGACGCCACTCACCGGCGCCCGCACGAAGGCATCGCGCAGGTTGAGCTTCGCCTGCGCCAGCGCGGCCTGCGCCTGCGCCACTTCGGCCGCGGTGCTCTGCACTTTCGTGCGCCACGTCTCGATCTCTTCGCCGCGGATCAGTCCGGGATTCTTCTCGCTGGCCTGCTGCCGCCGCGAGAAGCCCGCCTGCGCCTCGGCCTCCCCCGCCCTCGCCTTCTGCAGCGTAGCCTCGGCCGCACTGACCGCGAGGCGATAGCGCTCCGGCTCCACTTCGACGAGCGGCTGTCCGGCGCTGACCTGCTGTCCCTCGCGGAACATCACGCGCTCGACGGCGCCGGCGACGCGCGCCGTGACGGCCACGCTCTCGAACGCCGCCAGCGAGCCGACCGCGGTGACGGTGTACTCGACGCGCCGCGACTCGACCGGCTTGACCTCGACGGGAAAGGCCATCGCTTTGCGGTTCGCGCCGGGACCACCGCCGCCGGGTGCCCCCTTCGCTTCGGATCCATCCTTCGAACAGGCCACGAAGGCGAGAGGGAGAAGGAGTACGGCCAAGGTCTTCTTCATTCGGTTGCTCCGGTTGCGGGGACTCCGCTCGCCTCGCGCAGAGAAAGGTACGCGAGGGCCATGCGATAGGTGGCCGTGGCCTGCGCCACTTCGGCTTCGAAGAGGCGCTGTGTGGCGTCGGCGAGCTCGAGGGCGCTGGCGAGGCCCTCGCGGTAGAGGATCGTGGTCTCGTTCGCGTTGCGGCGCGCGGCGTCGACGGCGGCCGCGGCCTCGCGTCGCGCGGCCTGCTCGGTGGTCAGTTGCACGGCCGCGCTCTGCAGCTCGCGGTCGACGTCGCGCAGCGAGGCCTCGAGCTCCAGTTCCGCGCCGCGCACGAGCGCCTCGCGCTCGAGCCGTTCCGCGCGGCGCACGCCGGCGTCGAACACCGGCCAGGTGAAGTTGAACGAGAAGAACGCGTCGTTGGTGCGGTCGATGAGCGGGCCGTCGTTGATGTTGCGCGTCTGCGCGTTGAAGCCGACCGACGGGAGGAAGCGCGCCCGCGGCTCGTCGGCGAACGCGCGCAGCGCCTCCACCTCGGCACGCTCCGCCGCGATGTCGCCGCGACGCTGCTGCGCCCGCGCGACATCGGTGGACGGCGCGGCGGCCGCGGCGTCGAGCAGCGCGGTCGGCGGCGCCAGCGGTCCGACGTCCGCCTTGAGCAGGTTCTCCAGTTCCACGCGCGCGGCCTGCACGTCGCCCGCGGCCTGGGCCACGCCGCGCACGGCGGTCGCGAGCTCGAGCTCCGCGCGCGTCACGTCGTTCGAGCTGACGAGGCCGGCCTCGAAACGCGCGCGCACGTCGTCGAGGCTCGTGCGGGCGAAGTCGCGGCGGCGCTCGGCGGCGAGCAGCACCTGCTCGAAGCTGAGCGTGGTCAGGAAGACCGCCGCGGCGTCGAATCCGAGGAGGCGCTTGCTCTCGCCGGCGCCGAAGCGGGCCGCCTCGCGGGCGAAGCGCGCCTGGCGGAAGAGCGGAAAGACGCGCGCGTCGAAGAGCGGCTGCGACAGCGAGGCGGCGGTGGCGAGCTGGCGGTCGGTCGACACGGAGTCGTAGTCGTTGCGCCAGTTGCCGGTGACGTCGACGCGCGGGAAGAAGGCGGAGCGGGCGCGGCTGACGCGCGCCTCCGCGGCCTCGACCGTGGTGTCGGCGATGGCCGCGCGCTCGTTGCGCTCGAGGGCGAGCGTGACCGCACGCTCGAGCGTGAGCGGGGCTTCCTGCGCGAGCGCGGGAAAGCAGACGAAGATCAGGAACAGCAGAAGGGATTGCTTCACGGCCGGCTTCACAACACAGACGTTCGGTTTCCTATGTCCGAACGAGGTTAACGGATGGTGGCGATCACGGACAAAAGTTCATCCCGAGCATCGCGGGCGATCGACGGAGTCTTCTCATCGGGGGGAGCCCTCGACTTCGCCCGGGGTGAACTCTAGCGGTTTCCTCTGTCCGAACGCGGTTACCGGATGGTTGCGATCACGTTGAAGGATGTGCCACCGGAGCCGTTCTTCGCCGTCACGCCGATCGTCTCGCGGAGGTCGCCTGCCTTCGCCTTTGCGCCGTCGACGGTCACGGTGATCGTCTCGGAGGCCTTCGGCGGCACGAGCGCCTCGTATTCATAGAAGAGGCAGCGGCACGTCGAGCGCGCCACGGCGATGGTCACCGGCGCGTCGCTGTCATTGCGGAACTGGAACTGCCGCGTGGCGCGCGTCCCTTTGCGGATCACGCCATAGTCGTGCGCGGCGGGCGTGATGCGCAGTTGCGCCGACGCCGGCGCGATGGTCCCCGGCTCCGGCGCCGCGGTCTCGGCCACCGTATCCTCGGCCACGGCAGCGGTCGTTTCCTCGACCACGGTCTCCGTCGCCGCGGCGGGACGATCGGAGCTCGCCCGCCAGATCAGCCATCCGATCAGCGCGAGCGCGAGCAGCGCCACGCCGGCCAGGATGAGGATGCGCGGCCCGCCCCCCGGCTGCGCCACCGTGTCGGACGGCTCGTCGTCGTACGCGGCCGCGGTGTTGACGAGCGGACGCGAGTCGATGGCGTCGTGATCGGGCAGGGTCGGAGGTGCCGTGCGCGGCGGCTGGATGATCGGCGCCGTGATCTCGCCCAGCTCGCGAAGCTGCGCATCGACGTCCGCCAGCATCTTCACGAGCGACTCGCGATGCCTGCGCAGCACGTCGATCTCGCGGGCGCGACGGGCCGTAACGGTGCCGAAGTCGTCGCTCATCGGAACGATGTTACCAGTTGCTGGTTGCCGGTTGCGTGTGGCATCTCGCGAAACTCGACCAGCCCTGTTCCTCAAAACGTAGGACAGGCTTCAGCCTGTCCCGGCAGGCTGAAGCCTGCCCTACGTTTCAACCAGCGACCTAAATCGGCAACCAGTACGAGAACTTCACCAGAAACACATCCTGCGACGGCGCGTCGGGCAGCGCGGCAAAGTCGCGGCGCACGCGGAAGTCGCCGACCGGGGCCACCTCCGCGCGGTTTTCGCTCCACACCACGTACATCGCCGAGCCGGGGCGGAACTCCCATCGCACCACCGCGCTGCCGCGCACGCTGCGCAGGTTGAAGTCGGGGTTGTTGTCGTACTGCGTCGCCTCGAACTCGTCGTCGCGCGGGCGCGTGAGCGTCTTGAAGTCCGAATAGTCGCCGCTGGCGATGAAGGGCTGCACGTAGAGTTGCGCGGAGAGGCGCGCGTTCATCGTCCACTCCGTGCGGATGCCGACGTCGAGCGTGCGCTGATTGAGCGTCGCGAAGACGTAGCGGTTGCCGAACGTCGGCGCGTACGACGGATCCTCGATCGTCGAAACGTACTGCGCCTTTTCGTGCAGGCGGCTGAACATCGGCGTCACCGCGATGCGGATGGCCGGCGTCGGGCGGTACGTGAACGAGCTCCAGACGAAGTCCGACGTCCCGCCGAGATCGTCCGTGAGCTGCTCCCCTTCGATCGACACCGAGAACTTCTTCCGGCTGTCGCTGCCGAAGCCGCCGCCGACGTATTTGTAGCCGGGACGGAGCATCGTCGGGCCGCCGCGCGTGGCCTGATCGCTCACGCGGTCATCCGCCGTGCCGCCGCCCCACATGTACGCCGACCAGTAATTCTTCAACTGCACGTAGAAGTTGCCGGCCACGCCGTTCGTGGTCAGGTCGCCGTCGAAGTTCCAGTTCTGATATTTGCTCACCCACGTGCTGATCTCGCGCGTCCACTTCGTCTGGTCGGTGTTGAGGTAATGCAGCACGGCGTGCGAGGAGATCGCGTCGGTGCGCGTGAGAAATCCGAGGTCGTTCAGCTCGAGGCCGGGGGAAAGCGCCTGCACCTGCAGGTTCGGACGCCAGCGGCCTTTCTGTTTGGCCACCATCACGCGGCCCATATAGCCGGTGAGTGAGGTGCGGGTCGGGTCGTACTCGACGTGACCGGCGTCGGGACGCTGGTAGTAGCGCGCGGCGTTGCGCTGCGTGCGCGCGATCGCATCTTCCGAGCCCTGCACCATCGAGCCGCCGGCCAGCCACTCCACGATCCACGTCTTGTTCTTCAGCAGCGTGTAGCCGTCGACGCCGCCGAAGTACGAGCTCTCGCGCAGCACCGGCTCGAGGTTGTCGGAGAGGCGGCGGTTCACGGAGGTGAACATGAAGCCGGCCCGCGAGTCCCTGCCGTACTCCTTCGTCGCGCGCGCCACGAGATAGTTCGTCATCGGCTCGACGGTCTGCTTGCCGACGTCCGGGCCGAGGCTGTACCACCCCTGCTCTTCGTCGGTGAGGGCGTCGAAGATGCCGACCGTCCAACCCTTGCCGACCTTGCCCGTCACTTTGGCCGCGCCGAGGATCGTCGTCTCGCGCGGGGCGTCGACGTGGTCCGCGTCGATGAAGCCCTGCGGCGTGCGGCCGATGCGCCGCGAGTAGAAGAACGTCGGGAAGGACATGTTGAAGCCCCAGCGCGAGCTGGCCGGGCCGTTGCCGAAGCGGAAGACGCTCGCCCCTTCGGTGAAGAAGGGACGCTTCTCCGTCAGCGACGTCTCGAACTGCGAGAGGTTCAGCACCGCGGGATCGACTTCCACCTGCCCGAAGTCGGGATTGATCGTGCCGGTGAGGGTGAGCGTCGAGGTGAGGCCGTACTTCACGTCCACGCCCGCGTCCATGTTGTGCGACGTCGATTGAATGAACGGATTGTTCGCGCGGCTGTGCAGGTCCGTGCGGGCCACGCCGTACGGCATCACTTCGAAGGCGCGCTTCGGCCTGATCCCCTCGATCCCTTCGAGGTCGCCGAAGCGCGACACGAACGCCGACTCCGACTTCGGCGAATGCACGAGTCGCGAGCTCTCGCGCGTGCGCGCGTTCCAGCGGCTCACGTTCAGACCCCACGTGTGCACCGGCTTGTCCTGAAAGCGGAGCTGCGAGAACGGGATGCGCACTTCCGCGATCCAGCCGTTCTTCGTGATCTTCGCCGCCGAGTCCCACACCGCATCCCAGCTGATGTCGTCGTTGATGTCGTTGTAGAGAATCATGTCCATCTGCACGTTCGAGGCGTTGACCACGAACGCCGCGCCGTTCAGGCGGTCGAGCTGCGAGTCGATGCTGATGCGGATGTAGTCGCCGTTGTTGAGATCGGAGTCGCGGCGCGCCAGCAGCGGACGCGCGGGCTCGGTGTCTTCCATCACCGCGGCGAAGTAGATCGCCTCGTTCGTGTACGCCGCCTTGAGTCGCGTCTGCCCGACCGCGGGCTGTCCCTCGTTCGGGTCGCGCTGCGTGAAGCCGGTCATCTCCGGCGCGTTCTGCCAGACCGGGTCGGAGAGGTCGGCGTCGACGTTCGGCGCCTGCTCGGCGCGCACGGCCCGGAAGACGGGCCGCTGCTTTGCTTCCTGTGCTGCGAGTGTGAACGTGGTGACCGCGACCAGGATCGGGACGAGCCGGCGGAGCGTCATGGGGTTTCCCCTTCGCGAGATGTGATTCAATCGCAGTGTCGAGTGACGGTGGAAACCGTGACTCGACACTAAAGACGCGCGCGGGCCGCGAAGGTTTGGTCGCGTGACCTTTTGTTGCAAATGAAAGTATTCATCGGACAGATCAACTCCACCGTCGGCGCGCTCACCGCGAACGCCGAACTGATCCGCCGCGCCTACGAAGAAGGCGTCGCCGCCGGCGCGGACGTGGTCATGGTCCCGGAGCTCGCCGTGACCGGCTATCCGCCGCGCGACCTCCTCGACCGGCCGCACTTCATCGAGCGCGCGCTCGCCATCCGCGACGAGCTGGCGAAGATGACCGGCGACACCACGCTCATCTTCGGCTGCCCCGTGCGCAACACGCACTGGTGCGGCAAGCCGCTGCACAACGCCGCCATCGTCGCGCGCAACGGCGAGATCCTCCTCGAGCAGAAGAAGATGCTCCTGCCGACGTACGACGTCTTCGACGAGCTGCGCTACTTCGAGCCGGGCAAGGAAGTGCACCTCGTCGAGATCGCCGGCAAGCGCGTCGGCGTCTCGATCTGCGAGGACTTCTGGTTCGACGACGAGGTCTTCGGCCAGAAGCTGTACTGCAGCAATCCCGTCGACGACCTCGCCCGCCAGGGCGCGGAAGTGCTGCTCAACATCTCCGCGTCGCCCTTCAACTCCGGCAAGCGCCGCGCGCGGTGGCAGATCTTCTCGAACATCGCCACGCGCTACGACGTGCCGCTGGTCTACGTGAATCAGGTCGGCGGCAACGACGAGCTGCTCTTCGACGGCTCGTCCATCGTCTTCGATGCCTCCGGCCAGACGGTCTTCTGCGCCCGCGCCTTCGAAGAGCACTCCACGCTCGTCGAGTTGCAAGGCAGCCCCTGCGAGATGGTCCTGGCCCTCGGCGAGGAAGAAGAAATCGGCCGCGGCCTGATCCTCGGCCTGCGCGACTACATCCGCAAATGCGGCTTCAAGGACGTGGTCATCGGCCTCTCCGGCGGCATCGACTCCGCGCTCACCGCCGCCATCGCCGCCGCGGCGCTCGGCCCCGAGCGCGTGACCGGCATCGCCATGCCGTCGCAGTTCTCCTCGCAGCACTCGATCGACGACGCGCGCGCGCTCGCCGAGAATCTCGGAATCAGTTTTCATCTCGTCCCGATCTCGCCGATCTACGCGCCGTACGAAGCAGCGATCGACGAACTGTTCGGCGAGCACAAGTTCGACACGACCAACGAGAACATCCAGGCGCGCATCCGCGGCAACATCCTCATGGCCTGGTCGAACCGCCTCGGCGCGATGGTGGTGTCGACCGGCAACAAGTCGGAGATGGCCGTCGGCTACTGCACGCTGTACGGCGACATGGCGGGCGGGCTCTCACTCCTCGGCGACGTCTACAAGACGATGGTCTATCGCGTGGCGCGCTGGATCAATCGCGAGCGCGTGCTGATCCCCGAGTCGACCATGACCAAGGCCCCCTCGGCGGAGCTGCGTCCGAATCAGACGGATCAGGACACGCTGCCGCCCTACGACATCCTGGACGGCATCCTCCAGCTGTACATCGAGGAGTGGCTGGAGGTCGACGCGATCGCGGAGCGCGGATTCGACCGCGAGCTCGTCGCGCGCGTGCTGAAGATGGTCGACACCGCGGAGTTCAAGCGGAGGCAGGCCGCGCCGACGATCCGCGTCTCCAGCAAGGCGTTCGGCAGCGGGCGCGACATGCCCATCGCCCAGCGGTGGCGCCGCGAGCCGGGGAAGAACACGCATTGAAGCCCTTTCTCGCCCTCTCCCTCTTTCTGTTCCTCTCGTGCGCGCCCGACACGATCTCGCGCGCGGAATGGGAGCGCATGTCGCGCGAAGACCGCGTGCTTTACGTGCGCTCGCTCGTCGGCGCGGAAACGGCAAAGGACGCGAAAGGAAACCGCGGCCGCACGTACGACCAGCCCGCGGAGCAGTACGTCGCCGCAATCGACCAGGCCTACGCGCGCGGCGACGCGCGCGAGGCACACGAGATTTTCGAGGAGCTCGGACGTTGACCCGACTGGCCCCCCATCCCCCGCTCACCGACTACTACGGCGATCCCGCGCGGCGCGAGGAGTACGTGCGCGAGATCTTCGACGAGACCGCGCCGTGGTACGACTGGGCCACCTGGTTCCTCTCCTTCGGCTCGGGCGACTGGTACCGCCGCGAGGCGCTGCGCCGCATCGGCCTCGCGCCGGGGATGAAGCTCCTCGACCTCGCCAGCGGCACGGGCGTGGTGGCGCGCGCCGCCGCCGAAGTGACGAACGATCCCCGCTCCATCGTCGGCATGGACGCCAGCCTGGGCATGCTCCGCTCCGGCCGCACGTCGTCGTCGAAGGTGCAATGCCCGGCCGAATCGCTCGCCGTCCGCGACGCGACGTTCGACCGCATCACCATCGGCTTCGCGTTACGCCACTTCGCCGACCTTTCTTCGGTCTTCGAGGAATGCCACCGCGTGTTGAAGCCTGGCGGAAAGTTGTTGATCCTCGAGATCACCGCCCCCGAGTCGCGCCTCGCGCGCGCATTCCTCGGCGTCTACATGGGCCGCTTCGCCCCCGCCGTGATCGGCCTCCGCAGCCGCAACCGCAAAGCCGCGGAGCTCTTCCGCTACTACTGGGAAAC
>DASUSL010000065.1:0-25688 GCA_036375135.1 Thermoanaerobaculia bacterium
CGAGTCATCATGGTGATCACAGGTCTTTCCCGGCGCAGCGGTGCGCCGACACGGCGTACACAGCAATGCCCATCCCAGAACGGGCGCGCTGAGCGGTGGCGTTGCCAGATGATATCAGACGGCAACGCCACGATACTCGGCCACAACCAACGTCAGAAGAGCGTGCCTTCCAGCTCCAGGAGACGCGCGTCCAGCGCGGCGCGGTCCAGCCAACGCCCGCGCACCATCACGCCGCGGATCTTCGCCACGTTGCCGATGTCCTCGAGCGGGCTCGCGTCGAGCAGCACGAGGTCGGCGCGCTGGCCCGCGGCGACGGTTCCGAACGCATCCTGCTTCGCGAAATACGAGCCCACATTGACCGTGCCGCTCTTCAGGATCTCGTAATTCGACATCCCCGCCTCGCGCATGCGCAGCAGCTCGCGGTGCAGCGAGAAGCCGGGGACGCTGAACTGCTGCGGCGCGTCGGTCCCCATGAGGATGCGCACGCCGCCCTCGTGCAGCGCGCGGAGGATGCGCGTGCGGTTGGCGATGATGTTGTTCGCCGCCTCGCGCGGCAGTTGCGCCAGCCGGTTGTTGTACGCCGTCGACCACTGCTCGACCGCGTTCGCGGAGACGTACTTCAGCTCCGGATACGCCTTCAGCGTCTCCAGCGGAATGGTGTTGAAGAGCACTTCCCACAGCGCGGAAGTCGGGACGATCCACACGCCGGCGGCCTTCGACTTCTTCACGATCGCGGCGAGTTTCTTCGGATCGACCGGACCTTTCTCCGCCTCCAGCAGCTCCGCGTAGCCGTCGATGTGATCGAACGTCTCCTGCCCCATCTCGATGGCGTGCTCGAGCCCGACCTCCGCGGGGACGTGTCCGCCGAAGCGGATCTTCTCCGCATTGGCCGTCTTCGCCATCGCGTCATATTCGGCGAGCGTGAGGCCGGGATGCACTTTCAGCAGGTCCCATCCTTCCTTCTTCTGCGCGCGCACCTTGGCGACCGCCTCGTCCGGCGAATTCACGCTCTGGCCGTTGAACGACGGGCCGGCCAGGTAGAGGTTCGGCGCCACGATCTCGCCGCGCTTCGACTTCTCGCGCAGCGTGAGCTGTCCCTCGTGCCCGAGCATCCCGCGCACGGTGGTGATGCCGTTCGCCACATACAGGAACAGCGCATCCTCGGTCGCGCCATTCGGGGCCTGCGCCGGCGGCACGTGTCCGTGCATCTCCGCGAGGCCCGGCATCAGGAACTTCCCCGTGCCGTCGACGACCTTCGTGCCGTCCGGCATCTTGGCCAGGCGCGTCGAGATCGACTCGATCTTCCCGTCGCGGACGATCACGTTCTGCTTCTCCAGCACCTTCGGCGAAGTCATGGTGATGACGTTCACGTTGCGGAAGACGATCGTCTCCGCGAAGGCAGGGAGGGCGAGAAGGAGGGAAAGCAGGATGGCGCGCATGGGCGGCAGAGTACGCGCAGCGGGACCGCGCGGGTGCAATCGGATTCGTTACAATCGCCGCCATGTCCACAAGCGATGTGCCCTCTGTGCCATCCGTGCGCCGTGATTTCGTCGAGCTCGACGCCGACGTGTCGCACTCCCCTCTCTGGAACGAAGACCTCGCGCCGACGCCGCTGTCGCGCCGCACCTGGTCGACGTACAACATCGCCGCGCTCTGGATCGGCATGTCGGTGGTCATCACCACCTACACCCTCGCCTCGGGACTGATGGCGCAGGGGATGAACTGGGCGCAGGCGCTGACGACGATCCTCCTCGGCAACTCGATCGTGCTCATCCCGATGATCCTCAACGCGCACGCCGGCACGAAGTACGGCGTGTCGTTCCCCGTGCTCTGCCGCGCCAGCTTCGGCGTGAAGGGAGCGAACATCCCGGCCATGCTGCGCGCGATCGTCGCCTGCGGCTGGTTCGGCATCCAGACGTGGATCGGCGGGCTGGCCATTGACGCGCTGATGACCGCGGCGTGGTCCGGCTGGTCGGCCCTCGCGTACGGCAAGGCCATCGCCTTCATGGTCTTCTGGCTGATCCAGGTGGCGATCATCATCAAAGGCACCGAGGGGATCAAAGTGCTGGAGAGCTGGTCGGCGCCGCTGCTGCTCGCCGGCGGCGCGGCGCTGCTGGTGTGGGCCATCAGCAAAGGCGGCGGCCTCGGCGCGGTGCTCGCTCGTTCCCGCGCGCTGCAGACCGGGCAGACGCCGTTCTGGGACCTCTTTCCCGCCGCTCTCACCGCGAACGTCGGCTACTGGGCCACGCTCTCGCTGAACATCCCCGACTTCACCCGCTACGCGAAGAGCCAGCGCTCGCAGGCCACCGGCCAGGCCCTCGGCCTGCCGACCACCATGACCGCGTTCGCGTTCATCGGCGTGGCCGTCACCAGCGCCACCATCGTCGTCTTCGGCAAGGCCATCTGGGATCCGATCGAGCTCGTGACGCGCATCGGCAGCCCGGCCGTGATCATCTTCGCCGCGCTGGTCGTGCTGGCGGCGCAGCTCACCACGAACATGGCCGCGAACGTGGTCTCGCCCGCGAACGACTTCTCCAATCTCAATCCGCGCAAGATCACGTACGTCACGGGAGGGCTCATCACCGCCGTGATCGGCATCGCCATGATGCCGTGGAAGCTCTACTCCGACGCCTCCGCGTACATCTTCACGTGGCTGATCGGCTACTCGAGCCTCATGGGCGCGCTGGGCGGCATCCTCATCGCCGACTACTGGATCGTGCGGCGGCAGAAGCTCAACCTGCGCGACCTCTTCGAGCCGCGCGGCGAGTACACGTACTCGAACGGGACGAACTGGCGCGCGGTGACGGCGCTGGTGCTCTCCATACTGCCGGTCGTGCCGGGCTTCATCCGCGCGGCGATGACGCCGGGCGGACAGGTGCCGGATCCGAGCTTCCTCGACACGCTCTACACGTACGCGTGGTTCGTGACGTTCGCGCTCAGTTTCTTGCTGTATCTACTACTGATGAGACGCCGGGCGTAACGCGGCTGCCGACGAGGTTGTGGCGGTAGCCGTACGCGGTGAGCTCGGAGCGCGTGGAGACGCCGAGCTTAGAGAAGATCACGCCGAGGTGATGGCGCACGGTGGCCTCGGAAATGGTGAGCTTCTCGGCGATCTGCTTGTTCGTGAGGCCGGTGCACGCGACCTCGGCGATCTCGCGCTCGCGCGGCGTGAGCTGATCGATCTTCACCTGCTCGATGCGCGGCACGTCCGGCGCGGCCGTCGTGGTGTCGGCGAGGATGTCCGTCAGCACGGCGCGCTCGAGCATGACCTGTCCGCGCGCGGCGCTGGTCATCGCGTCGAGGAGCGTCTCCTCGCCGCGCGCCTTGAGCACGATGCTGCAGACGCCGTGGCGCAGCGCGGTGAGGCAGGTCTGCGGATCGATGCTCGACGTCACGATGACGATCGGACGCGGCGCGAAGCGGTCCAGCAGGTTGGCGAAGCTGGCCAACTGCGTGCGCGTGACGTGGCGCAGCTCGTGGTCCATGAGGATGAGGTCGACCTCGCCGCGCAGCGCGTACTCGAGCGGCGACGACTGGCAGGTGCTCTCGGCGACGATGCGGAAGTCGTCGCGCATCTCGACGAGGATGCGCAGCGCGGCGCGATAGAGCGAGTGATCCCCACACAGCAGCACCTTCGTCGGTGCCGGCGACCGGAGCCGCCGCGGGAGCTCCTGAGCTTCCGTCCATGGAAACGGAGACCGCGGTGAAGCGACTTCGTCTTTCCCCGCTCGGTTCATCGTTTTATGGAGGAACTGCTGCGGGCCGCATGCCACTTAAAGGCGTCTGGCCGTCGTTCTGTACAAGAGGAGACAGGCAACCGCGGAAAAAGTCTCAGGGCGGTTCGTCAGTCGATTCTGTCCCCACGAAAGACGAACCTGGCCGTCGATTCCGGCCGCCATCCCTCCAGCGACACGGACCGTGCGCCCTGCGGCACGATGACGACGAACGAGGGCGGCTCGATCCGGACCGGCACGTGCGGACAGCAGGTGCTTTCGCCCGTCAACACCACTTCCACCAGCGTCCGGTACACGACCTGCCCCCACCGGTTGCGCGCGCGGACGGCGATGTGCCCCTTCTCCCCCGGCGGATGCTTCCGCTCGCCGGCCACGACCGCCGCCAGTTCCGACTCGCTCCGCATCGCCAGTTCCCGCTCCCGCAGGAAGTAGCTGTGCGGCTTCACGCGCCCCTGCTCGTCCATCGTGAACACGACCACGCGTGCGGGCTCGGCGACGGCCGAGGCGGCGGTGAGGGTGAGGAGGAGCAGCGCGGTGACGCGCTTCATGACGGCACCTCGCAGCAGGTGCGGGACCGCGCGCTCGACGGCATGCGCCGGGTCGATGTCCATGTGAGGGGCAACACGCGGGCTGCTGCCTTGCAGAGAGCCGCGGCGGGCTGGAGCATGCGCCGATTCTACGTGGTCAGCTCGTACTCCGAGCCCGAACCCTCCATGTGGATTCATCACGTGCCTGAGGAACCACACCCATGATCACGACGGCGGATTCCTCAATCACATAGAAGACCGAATACGGAAGCGTCGAATGAGCCCGCGCCGGAAGTTCCTGTATACGACGGGATAGAGCTGCGGGTACTCGAGGATCAGAGAATAAATTCGTTCCAGTTCAAGCCCGAAGCGGAGACGAGCTGCAGCGAAATCTCGCGGAATCCACCGATTGCTTCGGCCAGATCTCCGCGCGCTCCTGAGATCAGTAACTCACGCGTCACTTCGCCCCGAACAGCTCCTCTTTGATCTCACTCCAGGGGCGGGCAGACGAAGGATCATCGTAGTAAGCCGCCAGGCGACGGTCGAGCTCTTGTCGAACCGCGTCGCTCACGGGAATCGCCTGGGGAACCTCGATCAGACTGTCCCAGATTGCTTCGACGAGTTGCAGACGCTCGTCTGCAGGAAGCTCGAGAATGTGCGAGAGGTCTTTCACGACGTCCATCCTACCAACCGGCCGAGCGGACCGCCGGGCATGCGCCGGCGGTCCGAGCGAAAACTGGGTCAGCGGCAGGCGGCGGTTTCCTGCGACTTGCGCTTGGTGGAGCCGGCGCCGCAGGGGACGAGGCGGTCGTCGCTGTCGCCGTCGAGGTCGCGGACGACGGCGGTGACGGTGTCGCCGGGCTTCACGACGCCGGCGGCGTACTTGTAGATCTTCCAGAGCACGTAGTTGCCGCGGCCGTCGAGGTTGACCTGCTCGACTTTATCGGCCTGCAGAACGGTCGTGCCGTTGATGACGAGGTGCGCGTCGGCGAGCAGAGTTGTGCTGCTGGCCTGCACGAGCGCCGTAAAGTACGGATATTCGTATTGCGTGGCGGTCACCGAGCCGACGTTGACGGCACCGGCGAAGGCGGGCACCGCGAGCATCGCCAGCAGTGCCGGCGCGAGAAATCGAGTCTTCATCATGGGTCTCCTATTGAGCGGAATCCGGCATCCCGTTCCCGCACGCCGTCTCCATGGACATGGTCGTGGTGCGCGTGGCGGGATTGAACGTGATCACCGTGACGACGTGGAACTGATCGGCGGTATTGACCTTGTGGTACTTGCGGACCGTGAACGGCGCGCCGTAGCCGACGTCGGACAGCGACGTCCCGGAGGCGGAGTACATCCCGCCCATGGTCGTGCTCTCGTCGAACAGGTAGCGGTCGACGCCGGCCTGCGCCTGCCAGCCGCTGACATAGGCCTGGTAATCGACCCAGAGCCAGTCCTGCACCGCGGTGCAGGGATTGTCCAGGTACTGGCCGTTGCTGTAGCTGCTCTCGCCGGACCATCCCTCCTCGACGTCGGAGATCTCCCGCGGCCGGAACTGCGCCGACGCGGGGATGGCCACGAGGAGGGCGACGGCGAGTAAAAACCAGATTCGCATGTTCATTTTCGGTTACTGCGCCGAGGACGGCGTGCCGTCGCCGCAGGCAGTCTCCATGGTCACGCTCGTGTAGCGCGACGCGGGGTCGAAATTGATCACCGTGACGACGTGAAAATTGTCACTGGTGTTGACCTTGTGATAGTGGCGGGTGGTGTACGCGGTCTTGTAGGCGACGTCGGAATTCGAGGTGCCGGAGGTCGCGTACGTGCCGCTCATGGTCGTGCTCTCGTTGAACTGATAGCGGTTGACGCCCGCGTCGGGCTGCACGCCGTTGGCGTACGCCTGGTAATTGATCCAGACCAGGTCCTGCCAGGACGTGCAGGGGTTGTCGACGTAGCGTCCGGCGTCGTAGCTGCTGCCGCCGGACCAGCCGCCGCCGCTGTTGAGGTCGCAGTCGATGCACATCTGCCGCTCCGGGGTGGAGCCGTCGTCCTCCTGCGTGGCCGGAGCGCCGGTCTGTCCGAACGCGGCGGTGGCGCAGGTGAGGAGGATGAGAAACATCCAGGTTCTGCTTTTCATGAGAGTCATTCCTTCGAGTCCGGCGAGCCGTCGCCGCACGCAGTTTCCACCGTCAGACTCGTATATTGCGAGGCGGGATCGAAATTGATCACCGTGACGACGTGAAAATTGTCGGACGTATTGAGTTTGTAGTAATTGCGGATGGCGACCGGGCTGGCGTACGTGACGTCCGCCTGCGCGCTGCCGGAAGCCGAATACAGGCCGGACACCGTCGTGCTCTCGTCGAAGATGTAGCGGTCGAAGCCGGCCGTCTTCTGCTGCCCCTCGAGGTAGGCCGAGTAGTCGACCCAGACGGCGTCGTACGACGAGGTGCAGGGATTGTCCAGGTACTGTCCCTGACGGTAAGAAGTAGTGTCGTACCAGCCACCGCCGCTGTCGGTTTCGTCGACCTCGCGCAGAAGCTGCCGCTCGTTGTACTGTGCGAACGCCGGGACGGCGAAAGCCGCGAGCACCGCACAGAGGAGCCACGTTCTCGCTTGCATGGGGTTACTCCTTCGAGTCCGGCGAGCCGTCGCCGCACGCGGTCTCCACGGTCACGCTGGTATAGCGCGAGGCCGGATCGAGGCTGACCACGGTGACGACGTGGAAGTTGTCGCTCGTATTGACCTTGTAGTAATTGCGGATGGAGAAGGCGCCGGCGTAACCGATATCGGCTTCCTGCGCGCCGGCGGCCTTGTACGTGCCGCCCATGGTCGTGCTCTCGAACAGCGTGTAGCGGTCGACGCCGGCCTCTTTCTGCGCGCTCTCGACGTAGGCCGAGTAATCGACCCAGATGGCGTCATACCAGGAGGTGCAAGGATTGTCGAGGTACTGGCCCTGATTGTACGAGGCCGACTCGGCCCAGCCGGTTTCCGCGGGTTGAATGGTGTCTTCGAGGTAATAGCGCTGGGCGAACGTCGGCAGGGCGAAGAGTCCCAGGACCACGCACAGCAGTGAAAGTCTGAGCTTCATGAGTTCCCCCCGGATCAGTTGCAGTCGGACGTGGTGGTGACGGTGGTCTGCACTCCGGCGCCGTTCACGTGGAAGGCGAACGTGGAGTGAAAGCTCGGAATGGCGGAATTCTGGCTGACGAAGCGGCTGCGCTGGCGGAACGAGATCGGGTACGTCGGGAACTTCGAGTTCGTGTGCATGTTGCCGCCGATGTTGTAATAGACGCCGGTGTTGCGGCCGCGGCCCGAGGCGCTGAAGTTGTTGTTGGCCACGAAGTGGATGCGGCCGTCGGCGGCGATCTGCGTCTTCTCGTGGAAATGAATGTTCCCGCTGAAGTCGACGTACTCGCCGTTGCACGGGTTCTGGGTCACGCCGGAGTACGGGCGCGACTGATTGACCATCTGCGCGCCGGCGGACATCGTCGCCAGCAGGGCTGCACACACAATGAAAAGGTACTTGCTCATGATCGTTGGTTCTCTCTCCCTTTGAAATTGACTGCAGGAAGAGAATAGGAAACTCGTTACGCCCGCGCTACGGACATTGTGATAACTAACGATTGTGCATTGCTCGCCAGCGCCCGGGACTGACGCCGAATTTGCGCGCGAAGGCGCGATGGAAATTGCGCGGCGTACCGAATCCCGCTTTCATGGCCACGTCTTCGGTGCGTAAATTCGATTCCACGAGCAGCGTCGTGGCGGCGGTGGCGCGTTTCGCGGCGAAATACTCCGACAGCGACCTGCCGGTGATCTCCTGGAAGCGCAGATTGAGGGTGACGCGGGAGATGCCGAGCTCCCAGGCGCATTCCGAGACCCGCGGAGCGGTGGCCCGTTCCCAGCAGCGCGCGACATAGGCATCCACTACATGAGGGTCGATCTGAATCGGTTTTCTGGACATGGCTCAACGGTCGATGGTGAAGTTTCCAGCCGGGACGAAGGTCCCCTGCTTGGGGTCGATGGTGGCGACGTGGACGCGCGGCGCGGCGATTCTGCGGCTGCGTCCGAACGTCAGTGGCGGCGTGACGCCGGTCTCGAACTCATACAGCCCTTCCAGCGCCGTGCGTAATGCGTCGCGCGTCAAGGTGCGGCCGCTCTGCTTCAATGCGTGCACGAGCGCTTTGGCCGCGGCATAAGCGGAGAGCTGGGAGGCGACCTGCGTACTGGCGATCTTGTGGCGGGTGGCGAAGGCGCGATATTCGGCGATACCGCCCAGATGCGCCGGCGTGGTCGTCAATGCGACCAGAATGCGGTCGCCGTAATTGCGGGATGCCTTGAAGAAATCCTCCGGCAATAGATTGCCGAGGAGGAGTAAGCGCGGTTTTCCCGTTGCCGGAACGTCGCCGAGTGCGGCGTCGGGATCGAGGAAGACCACGGCCGTCGAGTCGTCGAGATCCGCCGGCACCCGGGCCGACGAATTCACAATGACCACCTCGGGCGGCTGCTCGAGCCGCGCGGCGGTGCGTCGCGCGAGCGCGATCATCTGCTCGTCGCGCGCGATGACCATCACCCGCTTCAGGTTCCACGCCTTGTCCCTGCTGAAGCGCAGCATGCCGTAAAGCTGCGGCTCGATGCCGGGCGAGAGATAGAAACGCTGGCGATTCTCCGCGGAGGAGTCGCTGCGCATGCTCAATGGAAGGACCAGCGGAACGCCGGCGCGCTCCACCGCCTGTTCCACCCGCTCGTCGGCGCCGATGATCACCCCGCCGGCGAAGGCGAACGGCTGCGCGTTCGCCAGCGTGGCGTCGAGCCTGGCCGGCGTGACGACGTCCAGCGTGACGCGGCGTCCGTGAATCTCGCCGGCGTCTTTGAAATACGCGGACAGCACGGCGGCCATCTGCTGGCCGATTGCGCCTTCGGGCGCGATGGTGCCGACACGTACTTCCGTCGCGGTCACGCCGGGAACGGTTTCCGTCCCGAGGACTTTCAGGTAGGAGACGAGCGCGGAGAGCTCGGGCTCCGCCATCGTGTAGCGCGGCATGGCCGCGTGCAGCGGGTTGCCCGCGGAGTCGACGCCTTTGGTGATGGCGCGGCGGAGCGTCTGCTCGTTGTACGCGGGACGCCTGCGCCCATTCGGCGTGGCGGCGCGATACGGCTTGGTGAGCTCGAGCCACGTGATGTTCGACGGCACGACGCCCCCCTCGGCCACACCACGGCCGTCCGCACCGTGGCAGTTCGCGCACGGGAACATCGTCGCGGACATCTCGTTCCCCGCCACCACGGCGGTACCCGCGCCGGCCGTATAAATCTCACGCCCAAGGCAGGTGGAGGACAGGCAATCCTGCCTGTCCTGGGCGAACGCGAGGACAGGCAGGATTGCCTGTCCTCCACTGAGCATGGCGATCAGCAGGAGGATGCGCTTCATTTCTCGTCCATGACCCCTTTGACGATGCCGACGATCTCGTCGGCCTTGCCGAGGCCGAGCACCTTCTTCCAGACGCCCTTCGGCTCGTTGCCGACGAGGAAGAGGTTCTTGTGCTCCTCGCGCGAATTCACTTTCAGGCCGAGCTTGTGGAGCGCCTGGTCGACGTTCTCCTTCCTGCCGGTCAGGAACAGCCAGCCCGGACGCGCCTTCATGTGCGCGGCGTACTCCTTCAGCTTCGCCGGCGTGTCGTGCTCCGCGTCGACGGTGATCGAGACGAGGAAGACGTCCTTGCCGAGACGATTGCCCACGGCCTGCTGGATCTTCGCGAACGTCGAGTTCATGAGCGGGCAGGTGCCGGTGCAGCTCGTGAAGAACGACTCGATGACCACCGTCTTCCCCTGCAGCACGTCGCTGTAGAAGCGCACCGATTTGCCGTTGTGATCGGTGAGCTGGACGTCGGTGAAGTAGTTGTGCGCAGGAGACGCCCCAAGGGACATCGCAAAAGCGAGAATGACGAGAAGCTTCTTCACGATCCGAGCTCCTTGAGCATCACGGAGAGTTTCGCGGCGGTGGTGAAGCCGTACGAGCGCTTCCACGTGCCGGTGGCGTCGTTGCCGACGAGGGTCACGGGCTGGTGATTGGCGAAATCGGGCGAGTAGGCGTTCATCGCCTTGAGGATGCGCACGATGTCGTCCTTCCTGCCGGTGACGAGCGTCCAGCCGGGACGCGCGCCGAACTTCGCGCCCCACGCTTTCAGGCGCTGCGGCGTGTCGACCTCGGGGTCGATGCTGACGGAGACGAGCTGCGCGCCCGGTTGCTGTTCCTGCAGCTTGCCGAAAATCGCGCCGAGGGGCGGGCAGACGGTGGTGCAGGTGGTGAAGACGAAGTTCACCGCCACGACCTTGCCCTTGATCAGGTCACTGTAGAAGTCGACCGTCCTGCCGTCCTGCGTGATCACTTTCACGTCGGGGATTTCGGTGGGAGACGGTTGGACAGGCGCGATTGCCTGTCCTCCACTTGCGTGCTTGTGGCACGAGTCGGCGTTGGCGATGCCCGCGGTCAGCAGTGCGACTGCAAGGAACAGAGCTTTCATGAGTCTTTCTCCGTGGCCGTCACCACCCAGTGGGGCAACTGGCGATAGGTTTTGCCGAGCGAGCTCGATTCGAAGAAGACGTAGTACACGCCGGCATGCGGCGGTACGACGGTGGCCTCGTAGACGCCGTCGCCGACGGGCGTGGCGACGACGCGCGCCTGGTGACGCGCGGGAGTGAAGGTCAGCACGCGCAGGTCCTGCACGTCGGGAAGCGGCTTGCCGTCGCCGTCGACAATGCGCACGCGCACTTTCATCGGCGCGCCGGCGGTGGTGGCGGGCTCGAAGAGGCGCTCGAGCTTCACGACCTTGCTCGTGTCCTTCTTCTCGAGATCGGACGGGAGCGTGATGGCGTAGTCGAAGCACTGCGTCAGGCGCGGCGAGTCGAGCACGAACGGGACGTCGAAGCGGCCGCCTTTGGCGAGACGCACGGTGGTCGAGTAGACGCCGGGCTTCGTTTCGCGCAGGTTGCGGTTCACGGCCAGGACGCCGAGGGCCTCGCGGCGATAGTTCTGGAAGCTGCCCATCGGCGCGGCCATGCCCTCGGAGTAGTAGTAGATGGTCTTGTCGGCGGGATTGGAGACGAGCACCGTCCCCTCTTCCGGCGCGGGAACGATGGCCGCGGGGATGGCGGGACCGGACGCGTACTCGGGCGCGGTCTGGCCGCCGGGGAAGCGGCTGATGGCCGGCTCCTTGCCGCCTTCGACGGTGCTGAGGCGGATCATGCTCACTTCTTCGGAGCCGGCGGCGCGGATGTACGCGTAGAGCTCCGTGAACGAGACTTTGTCGGGGCTGCCTTCGATGGTGATGCTCTGCGTGATCTCGTTCGTCGACGAGTCGAGGACGTTCACGGTGTTGGTGGCCGGATTGAGGAGGAAGCCCCAGCGGCCGTCGCGCGAGAAGCCGATCGTGTGCAGGCCGGCTTTGGTCGGGACGCGGCTGCGCACTTCGTGGCTCGCGGCGTCGATGACGACGACGGTGCCGTCCGCATGCGCGGCGTAGACGGCGTTGCTCAGCGCGGAGTACGCGAGAGCGACCGGTTTGCCCGTCGCGACATTGCGAACCTGCTTCGGGTCGCGGACGTCGACGACGGAGACGCCGTCCGCGCCGGCGATGAAGGCGTAGCCGCTGTCGCGCGAGAACGTGAAGTCATGTGGGGGGGACTTCAGTCCATGTGGGGCGGACTTCAGTCCGCCTGGGGCGGACTTCAGTCCGCCAGCGGGCTGAAGCCCGCTCCACATCAGGCGCCGCTCGGCGACGTCGATCACGCTCGCTCCGTCTTCGGTGGCCACCCAGAGGTAACCCGCGTCCGGCTGCAGGGCCAGGCGCTGCGGCTTGCGGCCGACGGTGATGCGCTGCGCGATCTTCCACGTCTGCGTGTCGACGGCCACGACTTCGTTGAGCACCGGCACGCTGACGAAGAGCGTCTGCTGATCGGGCGTGAGCGTCCAGTCGGAGCCTTCGCCGCCGAGGAGGACCAGCGCGAGGAGCTTGCTGCCGCCGAAGCCGAGGAGCGGATCGATGACGGCGACCGTGCCGTCGCGGTTGAGCGTGATGATGGCGTACTTGTTCAGGTCGGCCTCGGGGCGCGCCTGCAGGCTGCCGCCGAGGAACGACTTCACCTTGGCCTTGCAGGAGTCGGCCGTCGGCGCGGCCGTCCAGCGGTCGACCCAGGCGATCGGATTGAGGCCGGTGATCGGCGAGCCGTCTTCGGCATTGGTGATGGCGAAGCGGACCTCCACGTCGTTGTCTTTGACGGCGGTCATGGAGAGCTCCACGGCCACGCCGTCTTTGACGAGACGCGGAGCGCCGGCGGCCTCGCCGGCTTTCACAAGCGGACCGCCGGCGGCCTCGCCGGCTGCCGTGGCGGCGTCCCGCGCCGCCACCCCCGGGGGCGCAGGCGAGGACGCCTGCGCGGCAGCCGCCGGGACGGCGGC
The DNA here is from genome assembly GCA_036375135.1 of Thermoanaerobaculia bacterium. Classification (GTDB taxonomy): domain Bacteria; phylum Acidobacteriota; class Thermoanaerobaculia; order Gp7-AA8; family Gp7-AA8; genus QHVT01. The sequence goes on from DASUSL010000065.1 coordinate 12,699, forward strand.
GCTCCCCTGAACGGCGGTCCCCATGATGGGGACCGCCGCGGTGAACAGTGAAACAGCAATGAGATTACGGAGTGACACGGAAAAGCCCCCAGATGCCGCCGTCGAACTGGAACGACTGGAAGGTGCGGTAGAGGTAGTCGCCGGGGAGCATGAACACGCCGCCCGCCTTGGCGATCGGCGCATCGAGATGCGTGCTCGGCCCGACGCCCATCTCGGCGCTGGTCCACTCGGAGAGCGGGTTCGAGCCGATGGCGGTCGAGTTGTTCACGTACGGCGAGCGCTGCCAGCCGTGGCCGTGAACGGTGAAGACGTTGTTGCGCTGCTTGCCCGAGGGATGGACGACGCGGAAGCGGACGGGAACGCCCGCCTTCGCGGTGAAGACCGGCGTGACCGGATCGCCACCCACCTGGCTGTTGGAGAGCGCGTTGGTGAAGTTGAACGTGCGCGTGGTCTCGAGCGGCGTCTGCGGCGCGAAGTTCATGCGCGCCCACATCGGCTCGGTGCGATAGTTGATCCCCTTCTGCGCGGAATCCTCCGGATCCTCGGCCTCGGCGGTGTTGGGCACCGCGGAGCCGTCGCTGAAGCGCAGGTTGACGTCGTTCTGCAGCAGCACCACGAACTCGCGGAACTGCTTGCCGTCCGGCGTGGAGATGGTTGCCGCCGCGCGCGTCGTCGCGTCCTCGGCCCAGACTGCGCCCTTCGGCTCGACGATGAGCGTACCGATCGCGCCCTTGCTGCCCTGCTTGATCGGATCGGCCGGCATCAGGTTCGTCGCGCCGAACTCCACCGGCGTGGCCACGCGCTTGCCGTCGGCCATCACGTCGACCGCACCGGCGTACCACTGGTACGTGATGCTGGCGCCCGGCGCCGCCGTCTGCACGAGGTTGTTGCCGACGTTCATGCCGTCGCCGCCGGTCCAGAGGAAGTACGTCAGGAGCTGCGGGTGCAGGCCGACGTGCGACGAAGGCTTGATGTCGTTGTTGTTGAAGTTCTCCACGATCATCGGCAGCGTGTTGAAGCCGGCGAGATCGGGAGGCGTGGCAGGCAGCTTGTTGTTGAGCGTGAGCATGATGCAGTCGCCCGCGTTCGCACGGAGGACCAGAGGCTCGATGGGCACGCCCGCTTTGAGCTTGCCGGTCTTGCTGTCGAGATCCGCGGTGCGGACGTACAGGATCGCGGTCGGGTCGTTGAGACCGACGCGCGAGTTGTAGACGAGCGTGCCGTTGGGCAGCGCCTGCTGCGCCGTCGTGGCGGTGATGTCGTAGACGCGGGTGGTGCTGCCGAACGAGTTCGGGCAGACGCCGTTGAACTCGAAGTAGTTGTAGAACTGCGGGGCGGTGCCCTGCGGGTTGTTCGGCAGCGGCTTGAGGTTGGCCTTGATGCCGGCCTTGCCGTCGAACACACGCATCAGACCCCAGACGCCGTTCCACAGATCGTCGGTCGACGCGCCGCGGTAGAGGTAGTCGGTCGGATTCGGCATCGGCTCGCGCGATGAAGGCAGCACGAACTCGAAGTGCTCGGAGATGCCCATCATCTGGCTGTTCTTGTAGCCGCTGTTCGGCTCGGACGGCTCGGTGAGCCAGCGCAGGCCGTTCATCGTGAAGTTGTGACCTTCCTCATGCGCGCCGACGAGCATGCGCACCTGAATCTTGTCGTTCTGATACGCGCGCATCAGCGGCGTCCAGGGATCGCCGTTGCCGACGTCCGGCGTGAGCGGCGGATAGAAGCTCGGCTGCGAGTTGAAGGCGGAGTCGGCGCGGGTGACGTTGGAGCGGAACGCGTGCGAGAGATCGCCCGCGGTGCTCGCGGCCTGGCCGTTGGTGTTCGGGTCGCGTACGCGCAGCGCGAGCGGCTCGTTGCGGTAGTTGACCGCCATCGTGCCCGGATCGTCCGCGGAGAACGCCTCGGGGCACGGCAGAGGAACGCCGCCCGGGCAGTCCGGCGCCTTGGCCAGCAGCTTGGGCAGGCCCACTTCCTTCTTCGCCGGCGGATTGATGACGTTGGCCGGGTCGGGGAACGTGCTGTTCGGCTTGTACGCGAGCTGGAAGTCGGCGAGCTGCAGGAGGAACTCGCGGAAGGAGTCCGCGCTGTTCGGCGTGATGATGTCGGCGCGCCAGCTCGTGGGGCCGCCGTCGAAGCGCGAGCCCATCGTGGCACCGGTGTCCGGGTTGCGCCACGTCGATCCCTGCGGCTCGACGACGAGGCCGGCGTAGAGACCCGCCTGCTGGTGCGTCGACGGTCCGAAGTGATCGTGCGAGAAGACGGTGCGGAGCGTACGGTCCTTGCCGGCGTTGTTGAGGAGGTTGTCGGCGTACCAGCGCTGGACGGTGGTCTGCGCGCCGAGGGTGTTGAAGAACGGGTGCGCGCGGGCGGTGAGCGTCGTGCGCGTGCCGCTCGTCTGCTTGAGGCCACCGAGCTGGTTGATGGCGTGGATGCGCTCGAGCACTTCATCGGGCGCGAACGTGCCGTCCTCGTAGTTGAAGCCGTTGCCGGCTCCGTCGGAGGCGAGCACGTCGAACTTCACGAGGTGGATGTGCTGACCCATGACGTCGGTCGGCGTGCGCACCTGGAAGTCGTCCATCTCGTAGTAGTGCGGCGTGAGGACGGTGTGGAAGAAGGAGATGCAGTCGTTCGTGTTCGCGCGGAAGAAGAACGGCTCCGGTGCGCGCGTGCCGTTTTTCGTCGCGGCCACGTCGTCCCACAGCGCCTCGATGCGCTGCTGCGGGTAGTGCCAGCCGGCCCTGTTCAGCTTGAGGTCGAGCTGGATGACCGCGGCCTTGTACGTGCGCGCATTGCCGACGGCCTGGCCGGCGTCGTTGACGCACGGATCGGCGAACGGCGCACCCGCCACGGCCGGGCGGCCGTTGGTGATGTACGTGCCGACAGTGCCGTCCGGCTTGTACGTCGAGTGCGTGCGCTGCGCGTGGAAGTTCATCGCCGCGACTTCGACGGCCGTACCGGTTTCCGGAATGGCCTTCGCGTCGGCGGTGAGGAGGTCCTTGCTGAAGTCGAGACGCGTGTGCTTCTCGTGGAAGGTGCCGCCGGTGATGATGTGCCGCGGCAGACCGCCGTCATCGACGGTGTCCAGCGGCGGCTTCGGCGGGCGGTGGCCGGCCTGCGCCGGCACGAAGAAGGGGAAGCCGGGGTTGCCGCTGCCGGTCACCACCGCCTGACCCTGCGCGATGGAGACCGTCGCGCCGGGGAGCGGCGGCATGCCGATCGTCGGCAGCGGGACCATGGCCGGGATCGGCGTGCCGGCGGCGATCTCGCCGTCGGGCAGCGCGCGCGTGCCGGCCTGCGGACGGCCGTTGCCGTCGAGCGGCGTGCCGGACTCGAAGACGTCGTGCACGCGCCAGAGCGCCCACATGCCCTGCGCGAAGTGCGGATAGAAGTGGCAGTGGAAGATCGAGTCGCCGGGCGTCTGGTTCCGGTTGCCGCTGCCGTTGTACGTCATCTCCAGCGTGTAGGCAGCGCCCGGCCCGATGGCCTGCGAGTCGAGGTAATTCGAGTTGTCGCTGTCCGGCGTCAGCAGCCACTGGTGCGCGTGCTGGTGATGGACGTGATGCTCCTTCGACCCCGCGTGCAGGATGCGGAACTTCACGTGGTCGCCGAGGTAGCTGTGGTAGACGTTCGACGGATCGTCCGGATAGAAGACCCGCGTCGCCTTCGGACCCGGCGCCGGCGTGCAGGGGTTGCCCTCGTGCATCGACTTCGGATCGCACGGCGCGTTGGCCGGCACGTCGACGACCATGGCCGGATCGCCGACGGTCCAGGACGAGAGGAAGAACTCCTCGTACTTGCACTCGGTGCAGGCGTGCATCGGGCCGACGCCGAAGCGGTTGGCCAGCACTTCCGCGCCCGCGCCGCCGGTGCCGTAGTTGATGGCGAAGGCGTCGCGCGCGCTGTGCAGCGTGTGGCTGAGCACCGGATCTTCGAACTCCGCGAACGCCTGCACCGCGCCGATCTCGTCGTGATAGATGATCGTGAATTCGCGGAACGGCTGGTTGCGGTCCGGCGTGGCCGGGTTCGGGCGGTACGTGCCCGCGGGGAAACGTCCCGCGTTCGGCCCGGTGATGAGCGCCGTGAGATCGGAGTGCACGATCTCCGTACCCTTGAGCATCTTCAGGATGGGGATGCCGTTCGGATACGTGGCGTTGTAGTTGATGATCGGCTGGCCGCCGGGAGTGGTGCCCGTCTTCGCCAGCGCCAGGTCGGCGTTGGTGACCTGGCTGCGATACCACTCGGCGCCCGCCGGCTGCACGGTGATCGCGCCGAAGAGGCCGGCGTTGATCGAGCCGCCGTCGCCTTCGCCGCCGGTCTGCGCCGCGCCGCTGTAGAGCAGGTGCGACCCTTCACGTTCCGCGTAGTACGTGTAGGTGATCGATCCGCCCGGAGAAACGAGGCTGCTCGCATTCGCGCCGACATTCGAGCCGTCGGAAGCGATGCTGTTCACGAGCTGCAGCCCGAGCGCGCGGATGGAGGCGGTGCGCGTGGCGGGCTGCTGGTTGTCCACCGGCGCGTTCGCCAGCAGGTTCTGGAACTGAATGCTGAGGCAGTCCCCGACATTCATTCGCAGCACGAGAGGGCGCGGACGCTTTCCCTGTCGAAGCTGCACGTTGCCCGGCGTGAGACCTTGCGCCGAGTCGATGGGAACGACGTCGCGGCGGAGCGCGTACACCATCCCCTGTGGCTGGATCGCCCCGAGGCGGTTCCAGATGAAAGCCTGGTCGAGCGCCACGACGTCGGCCGTGATCGTGCGGCTGCACTGGGCCATGGCGCTCGAGGCTCCCCAGGTTGTGAGACACAGAATCAGAAGCGGGCGAAGCACACGGGCTATCGCCTTGCTGCGCAAATCCATGAATCCCCCTTGACTGCGGTATGGAGTGATTTACTGCTGGAGCGCCGCCAAGTTATCTGTAGCACTACCACCAGCGAATCGACCGTTTGCCGGAGGGGGGATGGGACGAATGTCGGATGGAGGGCGCATAATCAGCGCTTCCTCACGAAAGGGGGACATCATCCAAATGGCCGACCTGTCGACCACCTTCACCGGGCTTCGCTTCGAGAACCCATTCCTGCTCGCGTCCGCTCCGCCGACCGAGTCCGATTCGAACATCATCCGCGCCTTCGAGGCGGGCTGGGGCGGCGTCGTCACGAAGACGATCGGGCTGCACCCGGTGACGAACGTGAAGGGACCGAAGACCAAGTTCCTGCGCGCCGAAAACGCCGGCACGCGCCTCTCGATGAACAAACGCGGCCCCGACACGACGCTCATGGCCTCGTGGAACTGGGAGCTGATCTCCGACAAGCCGCTCGACTGGTGGATCGGCAAGCTCGCCCGGATCAAGAAGCAGTTCCCCGACCGCATGCTGGTGGCGTCGATCATGGCCGGCTCCGGCAACGACAAGGAGCTGCACAACTGGCAGACGCTGGCGAAGGCGTGCATCGCGGAAGGATGCGACGCGCTGGAGCTGAACTTCTCCTGCCCGCACATGGACCGCGTCGACATGGGATCGAACGTCGGCAAGGACAAGGTGCTCTGCTCGGTGGTGACGCAGGCGGTGAAGGAAGTGTCGAGCGTGCCGGTGTGGGTGAAGCTGACCCCCGCGACGTCCGACATCGTGGTCGAAGCGAGAGCGACGTTCCTCGGCGGCGCCGACGCGATCTGCTCGTCGAACACCTGGCCGTCATTGCCACTCATCGACCCGCAAACGCTCGACTTCGAGATGAACGTCGAAGGCTACTGCTCCTCCGGCGGCCTCGGCGGCCCGGCGATTCTGCCGCTGTCGATGGCCAAGATGGCCCAGTTGACGCGCGCGTTCCCGGAGAAAGAGTTCTCCGGCATCGGCGGCGTGTCGACCTTTGAACACGCCCTGAACTACTTCCTCCTCGGCTGCGGCACGGTGCAGGTCTGCACGGCCGCGATGCTCGATTCCGCCATCGGCCCGAACGTGATCAAGGCTCTGAACTCGGGCATGGCCGAGTTCATGGACAAGCGCGGCTTCGCGTCCCTCTCCGACTTCCGCGGCCTCCGCCGCGACCGCATCGTCGCCCACAACCAGATCAAACGCCCCGACAACGCGGACTACCACGGCGGCTACGAAGACGAGCAGCACGAGGGATACGCACAACCGGCGGCCGAAACCACGAACGCGTAGACCACGAGAGCGCGGCGCACCCTACGTGCGCCGCGCCCGCCCCCGCGTGCGCCGGCCGTCGCCGCCGCGAGAAAATGCTTTCATGACGCAAAGGATTGTTCGCGAAGCGGCGAAAAAGGCTCGCGAAGCGGTGAAAAATCTTTTCGAAGTAATGAAAAATGCTTTCGAAGCGCCCAGAAATGCTTGCAAAGCGCCGGGAAATGCTTTCGATGCACGGAAAATGCTTTCGAAGCGTCGGGAAATGCTTTCGAAGCCCTAGGAAATGCGTGCGAAGCGCCCAGAAATGCTTTCGGACAATCCGGTTGTCCTTCCCGGCGACCTGCCCAAGAATCACGACATGGTGGACGTTCCGATCGACGTGATCCGTTTCAGCTCACGTTCCGACGGTCGCGTTACGACACGCATCTCGCCACAGTTGCAGCTCAACGTCGAGCTCGAGCCGCCTACACGCGGACGGTGTAGACCGTATCCACGTTGAAGATGAGGCCTTCGCGTACGTCACTCGCTTGGACGCTCTTCGGAGCACTGCTGGAGACATGCTCCTCCGAAAACGGTCCGCGATAGTCATGCACAATCAGCCTCACCTCGAGCACTACATCGGCCAAGTCTGCGATGTACTCGGAAACGTCGACTCTCAGACCCGGTGGTCTGGTGTTGCGCGCTCGAGCCTCTGTCGCAGCCGTCAGAGCGCGCTGCACCTTGGCTTCTGACCAACCCAAGCGGCCGTATTTCTTGCGCATCTTATCCGCACGTCGATCGTCTGTGCCGCGGTGACGTGGCGCAACGTACATCGCGCACGAGCAGCCGCCATCCGAAATGCTGAAGAGGGCGAACTCCGAGCCGATGGCCGCTTCGACCGACGCGTTGTGATGACGTTCGACGTGGAACTCGCGCGGCGCCTCAACCGACGATTCGTACCAACTCGGAACGCCCACATGAATGAGGTAACACATACGCTGACGGATCTAAACTGCGACAGTCGATGCGATACGTCAAGCTTCTGCACCTGTTCAGGACCAGTCGCGTCCCCGGGCGTACCTGGTCCTTACACCGAACGCTGGTGGGAGGGTCTGCTGAGCCTCAGGCTGGCCAGTCGCAACGTTCCAGTGTGAGAAGGCGATCGGATTGCTCGCATCAGTGTCGCTAGCGTCGCCCATTCTTCACAACGGCTTGACTCTCCGAAGCCTCCGGCGGCCGGCCCAGCTTGTATATCGACATCGAAGTCGTCGTCACTCCGCGGCTGGAGGAACTTCAGGTGGGACAAACTACCGTATTGTGCGTCGACGTGGCCCATAAGACCATGTGCCGAAGCCAGAAAACGGCGCGGCTGCCGGCAATGTTGCACAGCCACGACTGCCGCCCTGCGGCCGTCGTGCCGCCGTCACGATTGTCGAGACATAGGCCGCCCGGCCGCCGGGCCGAAGTCGGGGCCGCATCAGCTTCACCGTTGAAGTCAGCCCGCGCTGGGCTTTGAGGAACGTGGGGGCTCACCGTGCTCGGCGAGAAACTGACGCAACGCGAGATTGACCGTCTCGGAGTCGTGAAACACTTTCGCGAGATCCGGTTCTATCAGAACGAGGTTCGTTCCTTGACGATACCGTTGGTAGTACTTCCCGCGCACGCCTTTGCTGAAGTCGTACTCAGCTCTCATCCCATCGTCTGGCTGCTCTTCAGTCGCCTTCTTCATAAGTTCGACGCTCTTGCGTTGTGGCGCTTCTCGCGCTAATGACTCGAATCCGGTCGTCTTCATCTTCGGTGTGGCAGACAACGACGAGTTGCCGATGCGCAGTCAACCCGATCGTCACATACCGGAACTCACCAAATGAATGATCGGGGTCCGGAATCGTAACTTGCAACTCATCGTCGAAGACTGTCGCCGCGTCTTTGAAGCTGATGCCGTGCTTCTCCTGATTCGAGCGATCCTTGTTCGGATCCCATTCAAACTCCATCCGGCATCATTCTACGCCTCCGACGCCCCTTTCGTTCGTGAAGAGGTTGGCTCCGAATGCGCGCTGAGGTACGCCGTGACCGGTTCGTGTTCCGCGGTTCAGACGTCACGCAAAACCCTGTGGACGTCGGCTCCGGATGAGCAGCACGATAACGTCCTGATTTCATATACATAGATAGTCATGGCGCGACGATCGTCCGTTCTGCGATGATAGTACCTACCCGCCTGAAGGTTCCTCCAGCCGCGGCATAATGCACAGTTGCGCGATGGCAAGCAGATGACGCGCGCCTTCCGGAAGATGCCCGCGCCGGTGCGCACGCGCAGATCAGAAGACTGACAGCGCCGACGACTATCCCGGATATGCAGCGCGCAGCACGAGCGAATACCTGAAGGGTGGCAAGCCAACCGGCGCAAAAGAGGTGTGCGCGACCTAAGGTGAGCGCGGCGCGCGCTCAGCGTGCCACGCACTCGATCTCGAGGAGCAGGTCTTTCCGGCAGATGTCGGCTTCGAGGTAGAGGTTGACCGGGAACACCTCGGCCAACCGCGCGGCCACGAGCGGGTAGTCGGTGGCGTGGCGGATGTAGGTTTTGGCGGCGGTGACGCTGTCGAGGGTGCGGCCGGTCTGGGCGAGGACGACTTCGATGTTGCGCAGGGTCTCTTCGAGCTGCGCGAGCACATCGCCGGCGTGGACGGTCTGGTGGCCGACGACGCTGGAGGTGCCGGAGACGAAGACCGTGTCGCGCCAGACCGTGGCGCGGGAGAACGACGGGCTCTTGGGGCCGTATTGCGGCGGGTAGTCGTAGGCGGCGACCTGGCGGGGGTTCTCGACCTGCACGCCGGCTTCGCGCGACGCCAGAAAGTACGTGATCAGGCCGCGGCCGCGCATGCCGACCGCGCTGGCGGAGGGGAGGTCGACGTCGTGGTGGTAGCCGGCGGCGACGAAGGCGTCGTGGCGGCCGGCGCAGAAGAGCTGGTAGCGCTCGCGCTCCTCGATCTCGTTGATGCCGCCCACGAAGTTCCACATGCGCAGAAAGTACGGGTAGCCGGAGGCGCGCACGTGCTCGATCAGTCTCGCGTAGTGGTCGCGGCTGAGTGACTCCAGCGGCATCGTCTCCTCGAGCGCGGCCGCGCCGAAGAGAAGCTCGTCGGATTGCCACACCTCGACCAGTGGCTCGGGCCCGAGCTGGCGCGCGGGGACGATCAACGACGCGGGGACGCTCTCGCCGAAGGCGATGACGTGGCCCGCCGGCGCGTCGAGCGCGCGGGCGTACAGGATCTCGAGGCCGGAAGTTTGTCGTGAGATGGAAAAGGACATCGACTGGTTCAGGATAAACGGTTCGCTGCACCAGACGAAGCCGGCTCCTCCTCCAACCGCGGGAGGAGGAGCCGTCATTTCCTTACTGCGGATTCGTGTACAGCGCGCGCAGCGCGGCCACGTCGATCGGGAAGAGCGAGCGCTTCTCGCCGCCGAGGTAGAACGGATTCATGACCGCTTCCGGATCGAAGACGCGGCCGTTCGGCTGGAGCTTGAACGGCTGGTTCGCGTTCGGGCCGCCTGTGTGGTCGAGGCCGAGGGCGTGGCCGTTCTCGTGGAGGACGACCGTCTCGATGTCTTCCGTCGGTCCGAGGAACTGCGCGCCGTTCAGCACCCAGGTGAAGCCCTCGTTGTAGAGCTGCTCGGCGTAGAGCGTGTCGGTGTAGTTGTCGCCGTTGGAGTCGCCCGAGCCGAGGACGAGCGTCACGCCGAGGATCGAGTTGCTGCCGAAGCAGCGCGAAAAATACGACGCCGGCTCCCAGCCGCCGACGACGATGTCCGCCTCGGTGGAGATGACGCCGGTGGCCGGGTTGAAGTTCGCCGAGGTGATGTCGACGAGCGTCAGGCACTGGCCGGTGACCGGGTGGAACGTGCCGTCGAGGACGTCGAAGTTCGTGCCGTCATCGGGGATCTGCACGGTGGTGACGTTCGCGTTCTGAACGTCGTTCCAGGTGTCGTAGGCGTTGACGATGGTCGCCGCCGCGGCGGCCGCCGGCACGTCGGTGGTCATGTCGTCGCCGTCGACGACGTACGTCAGCGTGCGGTACGGCCACTTCACGCCGAGGCGCAGCGAACGGAAGTCGGGCATGCCGTGGCCGCGCACGAAGAACGAGGCCTTGACGATGCGCATGTCGCTGCCGACCGACTCGAGGTACGCGTTGGTGTTGTCGATCGTCTGACGGGCGACGTCGAGCTGGTCTTCCTGGGCGAAGAGGGAAAGAGAGAGAAAGAGGGAGAGCGCGAACGCAAGCTTCCGCATGGATACATCTCCTGTTCTATGGATTGGACGAACTAATGTTATCACAACTTACCGACAGGCAGGTCGTTGCGACACCATTCGCCCCAGCTTCCGACGTAGAGCGAGGCGCCGTGCAGGCCGGCGAGCTCCAGGGCCAGGAGGGTGTGACAGGCGGTGACGCCGGAGCCGCAGTGCACGATGAGCCGCTCGGGCGGCACGCCCTGCAGCAGCTCTTCGTACATTCTTCTCAGCTCTTCCGGCGATTTGTCGAGGTTCTCGGTGTACGGCAGGTTGACCGCGCCGGGGATGTGGCCGGCCACGGGGTCGATGGGCTCGGTCTCGCCGCGGAATCGGTTCGCGGCTCTCACGTCGAGCACTTTCCACGCGGGGTCGTTGCGGCGTGCGTCCACCTCGGACATGGTGACCACGGGGAGTTGCCATGACGCAGGGCTGGCTTCAGCCTGCCCGGGACGGGCTGAAGCCCGTCCTACGTTTTCCACCTCGACGTGGTGGACGCCGATTGCGCGGAGCATCCACCACACTCTCGCCGCGGCATTCGCGCCGTGCTGGTCGTCGTAGACGATCACGTACGACTCCGGCGTGATGCCCCACTCGGCGACCTGTTTCAGCCAGCGATCGAGCGGCGGCAGCGGGTGGCGGCCTCCCTTCGCGGGATCGCCGGGATTGCTCAGTTGCGTTTCGAGGTCGGCGTGCAGAGCGCCCACGCGATGTCCGGCTTCATACGCCTGGCGAGAACGCGCGTCGAGAATCACCGTGTTCATGCATAGAATCTTCCCATGCGAACAGTGATTCGGAATGGCCGCATCGTTACCGCCGTCGACGACTATCACGCCGACCTGCTCATCGAGGACGGGACGATCGCCATGATCGCGAAGTCCATCGACGTCGACGCCGACAAGATCATCGACGCGAAGGGTCGCCTGGTCATCCCCGGCGGCATCGACCCGCACACGCACATGCAGTTGCCGTTCGGCGGCACGGAGGCCTCCGACGACTTCGACACCGGCACGGTGGCCGCGGCGCACGGCGGCACGACGACGATCATCGACTTCGCGGTGCAGTCGAAGGGGCAGTCGCTGCAGGAAGCGGTCGACGTGTGGCACGGCAAGGCCGACGGGAAGGCGTCGATCGACTACGGCTTCCACCTGATCTGCACCGATCTCCCCGACCAGCGCCTCGGCGAGATGAAAGGGATGATCGACCAGGGCGTCTCGAGCTTCAAGCTGTTCATGGCCTATCCCGGCGTCTTCCTCGTCGACGACGGCACGATCTACAAGGCCATGCAGACCGCGGGCGAGTACGGTGGCCTGATCTGCATGCACGCGGAGAACGGCGTGGTCATCGACGTGATCGTGAAACAGGCGCTGGCGAAGGGACACACGGCGCCGAAGTACCACGCGCTCACGCGTCCGACGAAGGCGGAGGCGGAGGGAGTGCATCGCGCCATCGCGCTGGCGGACATGGCGAAGTCGCCCGTGTACATCGTCCACCTCAGCTGCAGCGACGCGCTCGATGAAGTGACGCGCGCGCGCGACATGGGCATCCCGGCGTTCGCGGAGACGTGTCCGCAGTATCTCTTCCTCGACTACAGCGTCTACGAGAAGCCCGGCTTCGAAGGGGCGAAGTGGGTGATGACGCCGCCGATCCGCGAGCAGTGGAACCAGGAGAAGCTGTGGCGCGGGCTGAAGTTCAACGACCTGCAGGTGGTGTCGACCGACCACTGCCCGTTCTGCATGAAGGAACAGAAGGAGCTGGGCAAGGACGACTTCTCGAAGATCCCGAACGGCGGCCCCGGCGTCGAGCACCGCATGAGCCTCATCTACAACGGCGGCGTGGCGGAGGGACGCATCGACGTGAACCGCTTCGTGGAGATCACCTCCACGGCACAGGCGAAGATCTTCGGGCTCTTCCCGCGCAAGGGAACGATCGCGGTCGGCAGCGACGCGGACATCGTGATCTTCGACCCGAACGAGGAGATGACGATCAGCGCGAAGACGCACCACATGCGCGTCGACTACTCGGCGTACGAGGGGATGAAGGTGCGCGGCGTGACGAAGACGGTGCTGTCGCGCGGCGAGGTGGTCATCGAGGAGGGGCAGTACGTCGGGCGGAAAGGCCACGGCTCGTTCCTGAAACGAGGACTGGCGTTCTCGCCGCGGTAGGCTGGGCCGCGATCACGCTCTGCGGCGTGATGACGATGACCGGCACACCCAGCCGCCGCGCCTCGGCATGGTCGCGCGCGGACGGCTGCGGGGCGATGGCCGGATGCGTGTGCAGGATGGCGATCGTGCGCGGCGGCAGCGCGCCGCGGAACGTCGCGTGACGGAAGCCACCGTGCGGCCACGGCTGGAGCGTGAGCGTGCCATCGCTCTCGCGGATGAGGAACGCCGCGCGCTCGCGGTCGAGGCGTCCGTAACCGCCCTCGGCGAGCAGATGGTCGTACCAGAAGAGCGCCTGCGGCGAGGTGAGGTCGAGGGAGACGGCGAGCAGCAGCGCGAGCATGCTGGCAGACTCGCGTTTCGGGTTCCTCGGAGACCTGCGGGAAACCTTGGAAAAGTCCAGGAGTGCGGCGGCGACGAGCCGCCGCTT
>DASUSL010000066.1:0-12922 GCA_036375135.1 Thermoanaerobaculia bacterium
GAGATCCTCATCCGCGCCGACGACTATCCGCCCGCCAGCGGACAGTCGATCTGACGCGAACGCACGCATTCCGCCAACGCAAAAGAGAACGACCGGAGGCCTCCGGCGGGCCGGCCCGGCCGGCAGCGCTTCATGCCCAAGGCTGACGCACGCCTGTCGCCGTGAGTGCAGGTCTCGCGACCGCACTTGCCTGAATCAGCGCTGCCCGCCGACCCGGCCCGCCGGAGGACGCCCTTCGTCGTTCCTTCGTGTTGGGGGAATGAGTGCGTGCTGCTCAGCGCAGGGTTGCCCGGAGGCGCCGGAAGCTCGGATCCTCGCGCAGGATGAATCGTCCAATGTCGCGGACTTTGTTCACGGTGCCCCGCGGCAGGTTGAAGTTCGTGGGCAGCGTCTTGTAATACGCGGGATCCATCCGCGGCGGAATGCTCTCGAAATTGACGTGCACCAGATGGACGTCCGCCTGCTCGGAGAAGGCGTTCATGCCGATGCGGACGAAGTCGAGAAACTGAAACGAGGAGTTGTCGATCGGCGCGTATGCGCTTTTGGCGATCACAGTGGCGAGGCCGGGCGTGCGCGGGCTGCGGTCAATCTCGTCATCTTCCTCCGTTCCCGCGTTGACGCTGATGACGATCAATTTCCTGATCGAGCCGTCTTCGATGAGGTTCGCCACTGGAACGTCCGGGATGTCCTCGTTCATGCCGTCGAGAATCGTGTGAAGGCCGAGGTTGTCGCTGACGCCGCCGTCCACGAGATGAACGTACGGGCGGCGCCCGGCGTCGAGATACGAACGAAGGCGGTTGCCCTTCAGATATCGATGAGGGTTGATCAGACGGTCGTGCCGGGTGTTCTCGATCGTCACGGGAAGCGCGAATCCGCACCGTCCCGCGTAGTTCTCCATTCGCATCGGCGTGAGCAGGCCCGGAAATCCGGCGGACGCGGCGACCGCCGCGCCGACCCGGAACCGGGAAAGATCGGAACAGAGCAGGTCGAACCGGTTCTGCGTGAACTCGAACGGAGCGCCGCGCGAGAGGTCCGTCGCATTGATGACGATGAACGGACGCCCCTGGCTGGCGAGGTGTTCGAAGGTGGCGTGGCCGAAGACCGATCGATCGTAGAGGTCGGCGGCCACGTCCGACCGGTTGTAATACGTGAGCGGCAGCGCGAAGGCGCGGTCGGGACGGAGCGCCGCCAGCGCGAGCTCCCGACCGACGTTGCGGTGCAGCATGTCCCGCTCGAATGTCGCGAAGGTCCGCTCGCGGTGGAGCCCGTAATACGCGGCCGTGAAGCTGCCGCCTGAAACGGACGAGATGACGTCCACTTCGTCCAGCAGCGTCGACGTCCTTCCTTTCCACGTGAATCTGGTTTCGCGAAGCTCCAGCAACACGCCGTAGGCCAATGCGGCAGCCCGGGTCCCACCGCCGGAGAACGTCAGGACGACGAACAGCTCATCCGAATTGCCGCCCGTCGCCGGCAGGTTCTCGAACCGGTAGCCGGCGGGGGACTGCGTCGAAAGGGCTACGTTGCCGGAGCCTCCCCGGTGCGACACCACGGAGCCGATCGCGAACAGCGCGAGCGCGCTACTGAGAAGCCACTTGCCGGAACGCCACACGGTGATTGCCTTTTTCCTCGATGGTCACCAGGTGCTGCTCGGGCGTGTAGTCGTCAGGCCGAGCGAGCGTGATGGTGTACGTGCCCGCTGCCATCCTCACCGGGACATTCGTTTTTCCCCGTTCTCTTCCATTTGCGTGAAAGGGGCGTTCGACGGGCGTGTTTCCTTCACGGTACTCCACGAGCAGGATGCCCTTGTCGACCTGAGTCGGGATCAGCGGGATCCGTGAGGAGGTCTGCACGGAGGCGGCCTTCGACTCCGCGTTCCCTCCACATGCCAGCACGGCGACGAATGCGACTGCCAGGAACGCGCGAATCCTCATCGGGGACCTCCGTTGATTGGTGAGACCGTCCGGCGATTTTACCTAGCCCATCCCCCACACCACCCAGATCTCCACCGCCGTGGCGATGATGAACCCTGCCAGCAGCGCCACGTACGCGAAGCGCAGGAAGCGGTATTTCTTGCGATAGAGGTACGAGCCGATGCCGTACAGGTCGCGCAGCATGGCCTCGTAGATCAGCGTGTCGGAGTGGAGGAGCGGCTCCATCTGCTTGAGGAACTCCTGCTCCGACATCTCGCCGAAGTGGCCGAAGAAGAGGAGGTTCCGCCGCGCCGCGCCGCGCTGCACCGAGCGCGGCGCGAACGTCGGCAGCACGGCGATGATCGCCAGGAGCAGCGAGAGCAGCGACGACGTGGCCAGCGTCAGCAGCGCGGGGCGGAGGATCGGCTCGTCCGCGCGGCTGAGCGCGATGGTCAGGACGATCGACGAGATCGTGATCAGGATGCTCGCCTTCGTGTCCGCCATCGCGCTCAGTTGCACGTGATGCTGTTGCGCCGTGCGCAACATCGTGTCCAGCAGCACGCGCGGCCGGACTGCGTCGAGTGCGGGGAGCGTCGTCTCCGTGTCCACGGAGTCGAGTTTAGCGGAGCGCCTCCGCCATCTGCACCACCTCCACGAAGTCTTCCGCCGCGATCGGCGCGATCGTCTCGAACGCCGCGTCGCCCTTGTGCGGCGAGTCGCGCAGCAGCATCCCCAGCTGCGCCACCGACGATGCCAGCCGGAAGTTCTCCGACGGCTGTCCGAGCGCCGTCGGCACGACGTGCGTCATGAGCCGCGATGCATCGCCGTCCGGCGCCTTGTAGCGCAGCTTCACCGTGGCCAGATCGGATGACGCGGCGGCGCTGCGCGTCTGATACTTCAGCGCATCGACGCTGCCGCTCGGCACGTCGCCGCCGGGCGGGACGATCTCGTACAGCGCCGTCACCGAATGCCCGGCGCCGATCTCTCCCGCGTCCTTCGCGTCGTTGTTGAAGTCCTCGGCGCGGAGCAGGCGGTTCTCGTAGCCGATCAGGCGATACGCGCCGACCGCCGCGGGATTGAACTCCACCTGGATCTTCACGTCCCTGGCCACGGTCAGCAGCGTCGCCCCCATCTCCTGCACCAGCGACTTGCGCGCCTCGGCGATGGTGTCGATGTACGCGTAGTTGCCGTTGCCCTTGTCGGCCAGCAGCTCCATCTTCGAGTCCTTGAGATTGCCGCTGCCGAATCCGAGGACCGTGAGGAAGATGCCGTCGCGGCGTTTGGACTCGATGAGCTGCTCCAGCTCTCCGTCCGACGTCACGCCGACGTTGAAGTCGCCGTCGGTGGCGAGGATCACGCGGTTGTTCCCTTCGCGGAGGAAGTGGTCCTTCGCCACCTGGTAGGCGAGGACGATCCCCTCGGCGCCCGCCGTGGAGCCGCCCGCCTCGAACGCGTCCAGCGCTTCCAGGATCGCGCCGCGGTCCGAGCCGCGCGTCGGCTTCAGCACCAGCCCCGCGCTGCCCGCGTACGCCACGATCGACACCGTGTCCTCGGGGCGGAGCTGGTCGACGAGCAGCCGCAGCGCATTCTTGACCAGCGGCAGCTTGTCGGGCGATTGCATCGAGCCCGACGTATCGACGAGGAAGACGAGATTGTTCGGCGGCAGGTCGGCGGTGGCGATCTTCTTCGTCTGCAGGCCGATCAGCAGCAGGCGGTTCTTCGCGTTCCACGGGCAGGCTGCCAGCTCGGTCGTGATCGAGACCGGCTCGCCCGTCGCGGGCTCGGGATAGTCATACGTAAAGTAGTTGACCATCTCCTCGATGCGCACCGCGTCGCGCGGCGGACGCACGCCGTCGCGGAGGAAGCGGCGCACGTTGGCGTACGAGGCGCGGTCGACGTCGACGGAGAAGGTGGAGAGCGGGTTGTCCGCCGGACGGAGGAACGGGTTCTCCTCGAAACGCCCGTACTCCTCGGTGTTGTGCTCCACCTCCGCGGGCATCGCCACGTAGCTCGCGTGCACCGA
Source organism: Thermoanaerobaculia bacterium (assembly GCA_036375135.1). Taxonomy (GTDB): domain Bacteria; phylum Acidobacteriota; class Thermoanaerobaculia; order Gp7-AA8; family Gp7-AA8; genus QHVT01. The sequence continues at coordinate 3,934 of DASUSL010000066.1, forward strand.
GTCGACGCGCGCCATTCCGGCCATGCGGCCGCCATTCACGCTCTCGTGGCGGCTCGTTTTCATGCAGGCGGTGAGAAGAACCAGGGCCAGGATCAAGCGACGCATGTAGTGCTCCTTTGCCCTCCTTGGACGCGCGTCCCACCCCTCGGGAAACCGGACCGGGCATTTCTTCTGCTTTACCGACACGCATGCGATGGACGCCTGGTGGACTGAGTCCGAACATTGAAGATCGTCGTGGCATGGGTGGCGGAGGCTTCGGCTTCGGCCGCGGCCCGACGGTCGGCTGCGGCGGCGCGATCATCCTGCTCGTGCTCAGCCTCCTCACGGGAAAGAACTTCTTCAGCATGGTCGATGGCTCCGGCGGCGGCGGCCCCGCGCCCGGGCCGGTCGGCCAGAGCGGTCCGCCCGTCGCGCAGTCACCCGAGGAGCAGGAGCGTTACGACTTCATCGCGAAGTTCCTTCTCGACGACATTCAGGGTACCTGGACCCAGATCTTCCAGAAGGAAGGTCTGCAATATCAGCCAGCGACCGGCGTCATCTACCGCGATCTGACCCAGACCGCGTGCGGCACCGGGCAGGCCGCGAGTGGTCCGTTCTACTGTCCCGCCGACGGCAAGGTCTATCTCGATCTCGGCTTCTTCGACGAGCTCGATCGCCGCTTCGGCGCGCCGGGCGACTTCGCGCAGGCGTATGTCGTCGCGCACGAGATCGGCCATCACGTGCAGAACCTGGTCGGCACCTCCGACCGCGTGCACGAGGCGATGCAGAGTGACCGCCGCAATGCCAACGAATACTCCGTGCGACTCGAGCTGCAGGCCGACTGCTACGCCGGCATCTGGGCCGCCTCCGCCGCGGAGCGCGGCAAGCTGGAAGCAGGCGATGTGGAGGAAGGTCTCGGCGCCGCCTCCGCCGTCGGCGACGATCGCATCCAGGAGATGTCCGGCCGCGGCGTGAACCCCGACGCCTTCACGCACGGCTCCGCCGCGCAGCGCATGGAATGGTTCCAGCGCGGCATGAAGGCAGGCAACATCCGCGACTGTGACACGTTCCGGTGAGCGTGATTGACGCACGTTCCGCTCCTGCCGTGCGTCATCTGAATCGACTGACTGACTACGCCCGCTCCCCGCTCATCTCCGACCTCGGCATCGAGGTCGACAGGAACGACGAAGCGGAGTCGGTGCTCTCGCTCCGGTTCCACTGCGACTGCGTCTTCGCGCCGGGAACGGTGTTGACGGTGGCGGGACGGCAACCCTCGAGCTCATGACCGCGGCCGCGCGCATCGTCGTCCTGAACGGCACCTCCAGCTCCGGCAAGACGTCGATTGCACGTGCATTTCAGGAGCTCGCGCCGAGGCGCTTCCTCAACCTCTCCATCGACACGATCCTCGACACGCTGCCGCCGGGCACTCTCGCGCGCATGCAGCGCGGCGAGGAGAGGGCGGGGCCGGAGCTCGTGCGCGCGTTCTACGCGTGCGTGAAGGAGCTGGCGGCGCTCGGCTTCGATCTGATCATCGATCACGCCGTGACGTCGCAGGCCGAGGCGGACCTGCTGCACGATGCGGTGCGCGGGCACGACACGTTCGTCGTCGGACTCGATTGTCCGGCCGAAGTGCTGGAGGAGCGGGAGCGGCGGCGCGGCGATCGGAAGCTCGGGATGGCGAGAGCGCAGTGCGAGCGCATCCACCGGTGGCTTTCGTATGATCTGCGCGTCGATACGTCGGTCGTCGATCCCGGCGAGGCGGCGCGGCGCATCGTGGTTGCTCTGGCATCATGAGAACCACAAGGAGAGCGAATGCTCAGAGACCTGTCCTCCCGCTTCGCCACCGCGGTCTCGCAGAAAGCCGGCTCGGCCTGGGCCTTCGTCACCGCGCTGGCCATCATCGTCGTCTGGGGCGCCAGCGGGCCGCTCTTCGGCTTCTCCGATACCTGGCAACTGGTGATCAACACCGGCACCACCGTCGTCACGTTCCTGATGGTGTTTCTCATCCAGCGCGCGCAGAACAAGGACACGCTGGCGGTGCAGCTCAAGCTCAATGAGCTCGTGGCGTCGATCGACGCCGCCAACAACCGCCTCATCTCCGTGGAAGACCTCTCCGACGACGAGCTGGACGTCCTCCACAACCACTACCGCAAGCTCGCCGAGCTGGCCAAGCACGAGGAGCCGCTCGCGGATACCCATTCCGAGGAGCAGGCCCGGGCGCGTCACCACCGCAAGAAGACGAGGAGACAAGGGTGAAGTACTACACGGTCGCGGAACTGGAGATCACCGATCGCGCGTGGGTCGCCGACTACGTGCAGAACGTGACCAGGATGATCGAAGAGCGCGGCGGCCGTTATCTCGCCCGCACCTCACGCGTCATCAAACTCGAGGGAGAGCGGCCATGCCCGCAACTGGTGCTGCTCCTCGAGTGGCCGTCGCAGGAGCTGGCGGATGCGTTCTACGACAGCGAGGAGTACCGCCCGTACCGCGAGCGACGCCTCGCCGGCTCGCGCAGCGAACTGCTGCTCGTGCCGGGCGAGGACGTCACCGGTGCCGCGAAGATCTAGCGATCCTGCGCCACTTCCTCGGGGAGCTTGACCATCATCCCCACCTGCGGCGGCTGATTCAGGTCGAAGCCGTTGATGTTGGCCACCGCTTCCGCGTCGCGCGTGTTGCCGGTCGCGCGGCGGGCCAGGTCGGCCCACGACTCGCCGCTGCGCACCGCGCCGATGCGCAGCCGCGCCGGCTCGGCCGAGCGCGCCTGCGACGGCCGCACGTCCATCTGCTCGAGAATCGCGGACATCGGGCTGTTGCGCGCGTTCACGCCGGGCGAGACGAACATCATCACCACCACGTGATCGCCGTGCACGAACTGCGTCGTCTCGACGCCGACCGCGCCCTGCTGCGTCTGTCCCTGCCACACGTCGACCGCGAACTGCTCGCCCGTGCCCATGCGGGCGTTGCGGGCGCCGACGTAGCCGAGTCCCATCTGCTGCAGGCGCAGGCGGATGGCCTCCTGCGCATTGCGTCCCTGCAGCTCGCGCGCGTTCACTTCCTGCGCGACGAAGTAGCTCGAGCCGCTGTCGCGCGACGGCGTCATCGCGAACAGCACGCCGGGCTGCGTCGTGGCCGTCCAGCCGTTCGGCGCGCGCACCACGATGCCGTGTCCGCGGTCGTAGATCACGCCGTTGCGGATGACCGTGTGCTCGGTGCTGTTGCCGGTGATCGAGCCGTCCAGCAGCCGCACGTACTCGTCGCGGTCGGGCGCCTCGTAGCTGCCGGACGACAGCATGCCGCCCATCTCCGTGATCTTCTGCCGCACGTCGCGCACGCGCTTGGCGGGATCGGGGTGCGACATGAAGTAGCGATCGAGGCCGCCGGACGGATTCTTGTCCAGCCGCTGCAGCGTCATGAGCATCCGCTCCGCGCCGATCGGGTGATACCGCGCCTCGGCCATGTAGCCGGTGCCGAGGAGGTCGGCCTCGGTCTCGTGCTGCCGCGAGTAGCGCTGGAAGAGAAGGCCCAGGCCGAGCTGTGCGAGCTGGCCGTACTGCTGCAGGACCTCCGGTCCGGCCACGACCGCGCCGAGGAGCATGCCGAACTGGGCGAGCTGCTGCTTCGAGATCTGCTGCGCCGAATGACGCGCGGTCACATGCGCGATCTCATGGCCGATCACGCCGGCCAGCTCGTCCTCCGAGTTGATCCGCTCCAGCATGCCGCGCGTGACGTAGATGTAGCCGCCCGGCAGCGCCATGGCGTTGACCATGGGGGAGTCGAGCACGGTGAACGTCCACGGCAGGTTGGGGCGCTCGGACTTGGACGCCAGATCGCGCCCGATCCGCTCGACGAGCCGGTTCAGCTCCGGCTTTTCGTCGTAGACGCCGAACTGCTCGATGATCTCGCGATGCGACTGCTGCCCGATCGCGAGCTCCTGCGATTCCGAAACGATGTTGAACTGCTTCTTCCCGGTGGCGGGATTGGTGCTGCACGCCGCCAGGAAAACGAGCGTGACGAGTAGGGTTGCTTTGCGCATGTTGGCTCCTGTTGTCGGGAGCCGGTTACTTCAAAGTGCGTACCGCTTGAGTCTCAGTCGCAGCTCGGTGGTCACGCCGCGGTGACAGGGGATGCAGAGCGTCCTCATGTTGTCGAGGTTCGAGTCGCCCCCCTCGACCACCGGAAGGATGTGGTCGGCTTCCCACCACGACTTGCGCTTCTTATGGATGAGCCCCTGTTCCTGCAGCTCGCGGAGCCGGCGCATGCGCTCGGCGAAGGGGAGACGCATGACGCGCCGCCGCAGTTTGTGCGTGTCGATGTCGCAGAGCGCGCAGACGCCTTTGTCGCGCGCGAAGACGCATTCGCGCAGATACGACGTGCTCGACCGCAGCCGCCACTCGTGCACGCACGCGTCGGAACAGAAGGTGCGCCTCCGCCCGCTCACCGCCCCCTTGCACCACCGGCACATGGCGGCATTTTAGTTGCTGCGTACGTCATGCGAGGAGGGAACATGGCCACTGATCAAGGGAACCGCGGGATGTTCGGCTACGAGGGGGAGGGATTCGATCGCGGCTTTTCGGATCGCGCGGGTCATCCCGACCGCGGCTGGAACATCGGCAGCGACCGCGACCGTCCCTCGCACCGCGGCCGCGGCCCGAAGAACTACCAGCGCTCCGACGACCGCATCCGCGAAGAAGTGTGCGAGCGGCTGACGATGGACCACGACGTCGACGCCAGCGACATCGAGGTGACGGTGAGCGACGCGGTGGTGCGCCTCGACGGCACGGTGCGCGAGCGCCACGCGAAACGGATCGCCGCGGACGTCTGCGAGCTCGTACGCGGCGTGAAGGATGTGGTGAACAACCTGCGGGTCGCGCGCTGAACGTACGATGGGCTTCAGCCTGTCGGCCCCCCCGTGGGCGGGCTGAAGCCGCGCCCCACATCTTTCGTGTAGGACGGGCTTCAGCCCGTCCCCCCGTGGGTGGGCGGGCGGGCTGAACCCACGCCCTACGTTTTGCTCGGTCTCGACAGCACCGCCGCGTCGTCACCGGTCGACCAGACCTCCGTCCAGCGCTCGAAGCCGGGCGGCGGCGCGAGCAGCGGATCGGACTGCGGATCGATCGTCCGCGGCTCGGCGTAATTGACGATCAGCAGCCGGTCGCGCGCGCCGTCCGCGAACCAGCGCAGGACGAGACACTCATCGCCGTGCGCCGACGCGCGCAGTTCTCCGTCGAAAGGCTGCTCCCGTCGCAGCACGAGCAGTTCACGATGGAGCGTCTCCAGCTCTTCGTCGCGCTCGTCGTGATCGAGCTTGCAGCGCTCGAACGTGCCGCGCTCGTCCGGGACGGCGAGCTTGCTTGCGTCGATCGACGGGAACTGCTCGAGGAACTCCCGCCGTCCGTTGCGCACGCTCTTCGCCAGTTCGTCGTGGTGATCGGCAAAGTAGAGGAAGGGTGATCTCGCGCCGAACTCCTGTCCCTGAAACAGCATCGGCGTCTGCGGCTGCAGCAGAAGCAGGGCCGTGAGTACCTTCAGCTTGCGGCGCGTAGTCAGCTCGTGCAGGCGCTGTCCCGTGGCGGAGTTCGCGATCTGATCGTGGTTCTGCAGATAGCAGACGAGTCGCTCCGGCGCGACGTGGCGCGACGGCGTGCCGCGCCGCTTCTTCTGCCACCGGTACCACTGTCCCTGATACAGAAAGCCGCTCGTGGCCATCGACGCGAGCTCCCGCGCCTTTCCCTCATAGTCGGTGTAATACCCCTCGGTGAACCCCGTCGCCGCGACGCGCGCCGTGTGATGGAAGTCGTCGTTCCACATCGCGTCGAGGCCGTATTCACGGAGGAGCTTCACGTCCTGCGGCTCGTTCTCGGCCACCAGGAACATGCCCGGTGCACGCTCCCGGATCTCGCGGAGGATGTGCTTCTCCGACGCGTCGAACATCGACTGCGTGGCATCGATGCGCAGCCCGTCGAACCGGAACTCCTCCATCCAATACGCGGCGTTGCCGGCGATGAGCTCGCGCACGCCGTGCGCGTCGTCGCCGTCGAAGTTCAGCGGCTCGCCCCACTCGTTCTCGTACTTTTTCGCGAAGTAGGCGGGCGTGAAGTTCCTCAGGTAATTGCCGTCGGGACCGACGTGGTTGTAGACGACGTCGAGGATCACGCCGAGGTTGTGGGCGTGGGCTTCGTCGACGAAGCGGCGCAGGTCGTCGGGACGGCCGTAGAGCCGCGTCGGCGCGTAAAGATCGACACCGTCGTAGCCCCAGCCGAACGTGCCGGGGAACTCACTCACCGGCATCATCTCGATGACGGTGATGCCGATCTCGGCGAGCCGCGGCAACTGCTGCATGGCCGCGGCGTACGTCCCTTCTTTCGTGAAGGTGCCGACGTGCATCTCGTACAGCACGACATGCTTCCGGTCGATGCCGCGCCACGGACGCCACTCGAACGTCGGGTCGATGACCTCGGAGTGGCCATGCGGTCCGTCCGGCTGGAAGCGCGACGCGGGATCGGGATAGTCGCCGTCCGCGAGCCGGAACTTGTAGCGCGTGCCCGCCTGCGCTCCTTCGACGACCGCGGAAAAGTAGCCCTGCTCTTCACGCTCGAGCGCGAAGTCGCGGCCGTCGACGACGACCGCGACCCGCTGCTGTCCCGGAGCCCAGACGCGAAACCGCACGCCGCCCGGAACCACGTCCGCACCGATTCGCACGAAGTGAGGGCGTGCAAGAACCGGTCTAGGAGTGCGACGGCCCAGCCGCCGCTTTGGTAAGCGTGCCGGCTACGTCGCAGTCACCAGAGCGGCACCTGCCGCTGCCGCACTCCCGAGCTCCAGCGACAGCGCGCTCGCGCTCATCGTCGCCGCGATGCGCACCGCGTCGTGCACCTGGTCCTCGGAGATCCCACCCTTCAGCACGACCTCCTCATGCGAGCGGATGCACATCTCGCAGCCGTTGATCGCGCTCACCGCGAGACAGAACAGTTCGAAGTCCGCCTTGTTCGTCAGCGGCTTGGCGATGCGCTGCATGCGCAGGCGGGCCGGCATCTGCGAGTACGACGGCTTCCCGACGAGATGGCGGAAGCGGTAGTAGACGTTGTTCATCGCCATCAGCGCGGCCGCGGCCACGGCGTCGTCGATCACTTCGCCGCTCACTTCCGCGCCGGCGTCGGCGATCACGGCGTCGCGCAACGCCGCGTTGCGGGTGGCGACCGCCGAAGCGATCGCCACTCCCCAGCGCTGTGCCGCCGTGAGGCTTCCGGGCTGCAGAACGCTCTGCAGGTTCAGCTTGATGTCCCTGGCCACGTCCGGAATCGTCGTCCGGAGAGCTTCCACGGCGCTCATGGTCAGGCCACCTTGATCGTTTCTTCGCCCTTCTGCCAGTTGCAGGGGCAGAGCTCGTCGGATTGCAGCGCGTCCAGCGTCCGCAGCACCTCGGCGACGTTGCGGCCGACCGAGAGGTCGTACGCGCCGACCCAGCGGATCACACCCTGCGGGTCGACGACGAACGTCACGCGCAGCGCCACGCCGCCTTCCTTGTGAATGATGCCCAGCTCGTTCGCCAGCGTCGGGTTGATGTGCACCAGCGGCGTCGGCACGTTGGCCAGGTCGGGGTGCGCGTTGCGCCAGGCGAGGTGAGAGAACTCGTTGTCGGTCGAGCCGCCGAGGACCACGGCGTCGCGGTCGGCGAAATCGGTGGCGTGCTTGCCGAACTCCACGATCTCGGTCGGGCAGATGAAGGTGAAGTCCTTCGGATAGGCGTAGAAGACCAGCCACTTGCCGTCGAAGTCGCGGTTGGTGAGGGTCTGGAACTCCTTGCCCTTCTCGCGGCCGACATTGGCGGTGACGGTGAACTGGGGGAACTTGTCTCCAACGGTCAACATGTTTACTGACTCTCCTTTGTTGCTTTGCGTTTCCCGCGCATGACCACCTGGTACTGATGGACCTCGTAGTCATGCAGCGATTCGATGTTGCAGACCTGCACGCGCTCCCATGGCACGTCGTGGATGGCACCCGTCTCTTCGTCGATGAAGTGATGGTGCGTACCGGTGACCGGGTCGAAGACCACGCTCTCCTCGGCGATGTGGAGCCGCTGCAGCAGACCCTTTTCGACGAAGAGATGGAGCGTGTTGTAGACGGTGGCGCGGGAGATCCATGGGAAACGCTCCCGCACCCGCTTCCAGACCAGGTCGGCCGAAGGGTGCTCGGACGTCCGGAGCACGTACTCGGCGACCGCGACGCGCTGCGCCGAAGGCTGGATGCCACGCTCGCGAAGGATGGTCTCAACTTGCATCATAATTAGACTAAGTCTAAGAATGCAGCAAGTCAATAGCGAATTCCACCTGGTCGCTACCAGGGATAAGTGACGGTACTGCTGATGTTTCCGGCGAGCACCCGCAGCTCCCGAGGGGGAAGGTTGCGTCCGGTCCAGCGCCCGTCGGGACTCGCGGACGGCCCTGACCAGGCGGCAAAGGAGAGCGCCGGCCCGCTGAGCCGGACGCCGTCCAGCCAGAGCGCGATGGAGGCGCTGGGGTCGACGGTGAGGGTGAGCGGCGCAGCCGGCGGCTCGAGCCGCCAGACGTCCTCGCCCGCGGTCGCGCGTACGCTGCTCGCGGCCTGCGGATGGCGGAGGAGGAGGGTCGCGCCGAGGGTGAGGTCGGGCAGCTCGAGCACTCCGTCGTTGGAGGCCTTGCCGCGCCACAGCGGCTGCATCGCCGCGTCGAACGCCCACACTTCAGCGTCTGCCGCCGGAGCGCCGTTCGGCAACACGACGCGCAGCTCCGCGCGCGTGTCGAGCGGCTGCAGCGCGATCTCGAGCTCGTGACGTTTGTCGTCGACGACGAAGCGTTGCGGCTCGACGCTCGCGTACTTTGCCGCCTGCACGCTGACGATCAATTCGCCATCGCGCAGCGGCGGCAGCACCGCGTCGCCGTCGTCGTTGGTCGACACGTGCTGCGCGAGCTGCATCCCGCCGTTCGCCTCGTTGCCGGCGATGACTTTCGCACCGGCGATCCCGCGGCCGGTG
>DASUSL010000067.1:0-4817 GCA_036375135.1 Thermoanaerobaculia bacterium
GCTGCTCGATCGTCTGCCCCGCGGCATCGCCGGTTTGCGGCTGCATTCCCTGGACGAGCTGGCCCGCGAGATCCTCGCCGCGCGCGGCGAGACCCCGCGCGTGGCGAACGAGAGCGAGCGGCGGCTGGCGATGCGCATCGCCGTGCGCGGCTTCGACGAGCCGCTGATGGCCAGCCGCGGCATCGCGGCGATGCTGGAGCGGTCGTATCGCGACGTGCGCGACAGCAACGCTCCCCTGGTGCGTCCCCGCCGCGGACTGCGAAACGTGCGGCGCACGGAGCTGGTCGTTCGCGCGTGGGGGGAGTACGAGCGGGTCATCTCCTCGATGGGGGTGACGGATCCGGCGGATCTGCTGTTGCGGGCGACGCAAAGGGTCGATTCTTCGGTGCGGCCGCAGCTTCTCGCCGGTTTCTATGACATGACCGGGGTGCAGTTGGCGCTCACGCGCGCGCTGCTCGATGCGGGGCGAGTTGCAGGGATCTGGATTCCGACTCGCGAGAAGTTTGCGGGGCGATTTGTTGAGGAGCTCGGTGGCGAGGTGCGCGCTTCCCAAAGCGGCGGCTGGGCCGCCGCACTCCTAAATTACGACACGCGCATTGATGAACTGCGCGGTGTTTGTGGGCGGGTGGCGGAGTTGCTCGCGGCGGGCACGCCGGCGCGGGAGATCGGGATCGTGGCGCGGTCGCTGGAGCCGTACGACGTGCGGCTGCTGAACCGCTTCGCGCAGGAGCATGGGTTCCGCACGACGCTGGCCGAGGAGATTCCGCTCGCCGCGCACCGCCTCGGGCGCGGCGCGCTGACGCTGCTCCGCCTCCGCGAGCGCGGTTTCCCCCGCACCGAGGTCCTCGGCCTCCTCCGCGACGGGCTGCGCACGCAGACGCGAATCGACGTCGATGAGGCCGATCTTGCCACCCGGCGCGCAAGAATTGCCGGTGGTCCCAGCGAAGAGCTCCGCAAAATGCGGGTGCGCGCGAAGGTGGTCGAGGACTACATCTCGCTCGTCGCCGAGCTCGAGACGATGACGTTCGACGTTTCGCGCTTCGGGATCGAAACGGAATCCGACCTCCAGGCTGCCGAGAAACTCGAAGAAATCGCCGCCCTCATCAAACGCACACCCGGCGCCACGCAGGCCGACCTGATCGACGCCATCGAACAGGCGACGCTCAACGTAGGACGGGCTTCAGCCCGTCCGGGGCAGGCTGAAGCCTGCCCTACGTTGGAGCAACCGGTGATCTGGGCCGGCGAGCTGCTGCGCTTCCGCGGCAGGTCGTTCACGCATCTCTTCGCCATCCGCATGCAGGACGACGTCTTCCCGCAGCGGCGCACCGAGGACCCGCTGCTCCCCGACGCCGACCGCCGGCTCCTTGGCGTCCGCGAGATCGGCGACGGCAGAGACGAAGAGCAACTCCTCTTCTCGCTCGTCACGCAGGCGGCGGAGCGTGTAGAGCTCTCGCACGCGACGGGCGACGGCTTCGGCAAGGTGCTCCGCCCCTCGCGCTTCGTCCGTGGAGGGCAGGCAATCCTGCCTGTCCGCAAGCCGCAAGGACAGGCAGGATTGCCTGTCCTCCACCACGAGCGCCAGTTGCAACTGCTCGTGCAGAGCGGCACCAGGTCGGCCTTCGACGGCTACATCGGCCCCCTCGATCCCGAAAAACTGCGCGCCCTCTCCCCCACCCAGCTCGAAGACTTCGGCGAGTGTCCGCAGAAGTTCCTCCTCAAGCACATCCTCCGCGTCGAGGACATCGACCATCCCGAGCGCGAGCTGCAGATCCACCATCGCGACAAAGGGATCCTCGATCACAGCATCCTCGAGGAGCTCTACCGCGAGCTCGACGCCGCGCAGTTCCGCATCCCGCTCCCCGAGGAGCTCGGCCCGCGCCTCGACGCCCTCATCGACGCGCATTTCGACGAGCACGAGGCCGTCGCGCCGCCGTTCAACCGCACCGTGCGCGACATCGAGCGCCGCGCCACGCGCCGCATCCTCCGCGAGTTCGTCTCCGCCGACGTGGCGGACCTCGTGGCGAACGACCTCCTGCCGAAGCACTTCGAGTACCGCTTCGGCGCCAAGCATCGCGAGAAGGCCAATCATCCCGAGCCGTTCGTCGTCGACGCCGGCGGCGTCCCCGTGCACGTCGAAGGGACCATCGACCGCATCGATGTGGGACGGGCTTCAGCCCGCCCTGACGAGGACGAGCGGGCTGAAGCCCGCTCCACATACCGCATCGTCGACTACAAATCGGGCAAAGCGCTCCGTCACGTGAACCTCGGCGACAAGATCGATCGCGGCGTGCGTCTGCAGCTCGCGCTCTATGCCATGGCCGTGGCGGAGTTCTTTCACGTCGACGCGGAGCGCGTCTCCGGCACGATCAAGCCGATCGTCCCGGGTGAAACGAAACCCGCCAAATTCGCGTTTGCGCTGCATGAAAAACGCGAGGCGCTGCTGGAGACGTTGAAGCTCTTCATCCAGGCCATCCTCAGCGGGACGTTCCCCGCCTTCCCCAACGAGGACGACGACTTCAACTCCTGCAAGTACTGCCCGGTGAACCACTCCTGCCGCACGCGCCACGACCTCGACGAGCGTTACGCGGTGCAGCAGTTCGGCGACCCGCGCACGCTGCTGTCGCGAGGCGCGCGCTGATGCAGCAGCAGCTCCCGTTGTGGGGGACCGGCAATGCTGCCGGTCCGGACAGGCAGGATCGCCTGGCCTCCACGCCTCGCAACCTGGTCATCGAGGCCGGCGCGGGGACGGGCAAGACCACGGCCATCGTGGCGGAAGTGCTGAAGCTGATGCTCGAGCGCGCGGAGCTCGCGCCGGAGCGCATCGTGCTGATGACGTTCACGGAGAAGGCGGCGGGCGAGATCGCGGACCGCATCCGCGTCGCGCTGGAGGAGCTCGCCGCCGGCGCGACGGCGTGGCCGCCGCACTCGCCGAATCCGCTCGTGCACGTGCGTGACGAGCAGCGCCCCGCGATTGCGCATCATCTCCAGAACATCGACGCGCTCCGCTCGCAGACGATCCACTCTTTCTGCCAGTCGCTGCTGCGCACGTTCCCGATCGAGGCGGGGCTCGACCCGCAGTTCAAGATCATCGAAGGGTTCGAGCGCTCGCTGCTCTACGGGCAGATCTACGACGCCTGGCTCGACGACGAGACGCGCGTGAGTCCCGTGCCCGAAGCAGTACGCGAGTGGGAGCTCCTCTTCGCGCATGCGGGCTATCTCTTCATGATCCGCGACCTGATCCTCGGACTCAGCAACCGCCGGGACCTGCTCAACGAATCGGAGTACGACTTCGGCGACTTCGAGTCCGACGTGCTGCCGCGGCTCGAGGACGCAGTGCTCTGGATCCGCCGCGACTCGGCGACCTGCAAGGACGCGGCGGCGTCGCGCGTAGCGGCGTACCTGCGCGAGGCGCCGTTCGACGGCGGCACGCCCGACGAGTGGATCGATTATCTCCAGCCGATCGCCTCGGCCATCCGTGAGATCGACTTCCGCTACTGCGGCGCGCTGAAGGAGCCGATGACGTTCCTCCGCGCCGGCGATCGCGGCGAGTCGATCTACGACCGCCTCGCCAACCACCGCGCCGCGATGGCGCTCGTCTCGCTGACGCGACGCTTCGTCCTCTATCTCGATGAGGAGAAGCGCAAGCTCGGCGTGGTCGACTTCGACGACCTCCTGCTGCGCACGCTGGCACTGCTCGACGACGCGCAGGTGCTGGCCCGCGCGCGCTCGCAGTTCGACTTCATCTTCGTCGACGAGTTCCAGGACACGGACCGCACGCAGGCGCGCATCGTCGACCGCCTCGCGCGCGACGAGAGCGGCCAGTACGTGGCCGGCAAGACCATCGTCGTCGGCGATCCGAAGCAGTCGATCTACGGCTTCCGCCGCGCCGATCCGGAGACGTACTACCAGATGACCGAGGCGCTGGCGCGGGGCGGCGCGGAGCGGCGGGTGATCGCGGATCAGTACCGCAGCGACCCGCCGCTGCTGGAGACGATCAACGCCATGTTCGCGCGGCTCTTTCCCGAGCAGGTGCACGATCCGAACGTGTTCCGCCCGGCGTATCACGCGCTGCGCGCGGCGCGCGGGACGCCGCGGCGCGAGCTCGACGCGCGGGTGACGCTGCTGCACGCCCAGCACGACGACAAGGCGGATCGGTTCTTCGCCGAGGCGGAGGCGATCGCGGAGTGGATCCAGCGCAACCGCGACGGCGGTGAGAAGGACCTGCAGCGCTTCGCCATCCTCTTCCGGCGGCTGACGGTGCTGGACGACTACCTCGACACACTGCAGCGCTACGGCATCGAGTACGTGCTGCCGCCCACGCGGTCGTTCCTCGACCGCCGCGCGCCGGTGGACCTGCTGGCGGTGCTGCGGGCGATTGCCTATCCGTTCGACCGCGGCGCGCAGATCTCGGCGGCGCGGACGCCGTATTTCGCGCTGACGGACGTCGAGATCGTTTCCGAGCTCATCCCGCGCGAAGACGCGGGATCCCGGGTGCAATCGGACGACTCATCCGGCGGCGCGGGTGATCCCGCGTCCACGCGCGGGATGAGCTTCCGGGCCTTCACCGAAACCATGGACCGCTTCCGTGCGTCCGCGAAGCACCTCACCATCAGTCAACTGATTGACCTTCTGCTGTCCACCACCGGTATCGAGAGTCTCTATCACGCGGCCGTGGGCGGCGACCGGCACCTCGCCCATCTCGAGCACGTGCGCGCCATCGCCTTCGAGTACGACCAGCGCACGGGGGGCTCGGTGCAGCAGTTCGTCGACGAGATCGCCGACCGGCGCGATCAGCCGGAGGAGACGGAGCCGAGCCT
>DASUSL010000068.1:0-3488 GCA_036375135.1 Thermoanaerobaculia bacterium
GGCACGGCCGGCAGCGCTGGTTGGCATAGCCGGGCCGCACGCTGATCGCCTGAATCACGCGTCTCGTGAGCGCACGTGCAACATCAGCGCTGCCGGCCGCGCCGGCCCGCCGGAGGCGCTCCCGGTCGTTCCCTCTTGCAACTTTCCGCCACGTGAGCTGTTTTACCGGCAGATGAACGACGACACGTTCGACGCGGCGTACGCCGCGTTCCATCCGCAGATCGTGCGCTTCCTGCGCGGGATGCTGGCGGGGCGTGGCGACGCGGCGGACCTGGCGCAGGAAGTCTTCCTGCGGCTCCACGCCAGCGGCGACGCGGCGCCGGACGGGGATCGCGTCCGTTTCTGGCTCTTCCGCGTCGCGCGCAACCTCGCCCTCAACGAGCTGCGGCGCAACAGCGTCCGCGAGAGGCTGCGCGCGTTCATCCGTCCCTTCGTCGCGATGGAAGACCCGCACGCGCGGCTCGAGCGCGACGAGCAGCAGCGCCGCCTCGCGCGTGCGGTGGCGCGGCTGAAGCCCGACCATCGCGCCGCGCTCCTCCTCTGCGAATGGGAGGAGATGAGCTACGACCAGATCGCCGTCACGCTCGACGTCAGCGTGGCCAAAGTGAAGTCCGACATCTTCCGCGCGCGCCAGGCCCTGCGCTCCGCGCTGGCGGAAGGGAGGAGCGCATGACCTGTCCCCACCTCGAGGAAACCTCCGCGCTGTTCGACGGCGCGGCCATCGACCGCACGCACGCCGACGCCTGCGGCGAATGCCAGGCCTTTCTGCGCGACGCCGCGCAACTGCGCGAGTCGCTCCGCGTGGTCACCTTCGAGACCCGGCGCCGCTACGTGCCGCTGCTCGTCCCCGCGGCCATCGTCCTCTGCCTCGTGCTCTTCCTCATGCTGCGTCCGGAAAAGATCGAAGACGACGGTCCCTTCGCGGGACTCGACGGCGGCGAACGCGCCGTGATCGTGGTGAAGCCATGAAAGCGCTGCTGCTCGCATTGCTGCTCACCAACGCCGCGCACGCCGGCGTGCGCTACTCCGTGCGCGCGACGGGCGAGAACGCGCGCGTGCTCTACGCCGCCACCGTCGACGGCGCGACCGACTTCGACGTCGTGCTGAGCGACTCCAAATTCGAGCTGAAGGCGCACTTCACCGCGGAGGGCGCGGGTCCCGTCGACCTGCGCGTGCGATTGGAGACGCGCCGGCGCGAAGGGACGTCGAAGCGCGGACTGCCGCTGTGGGAAGTCGACACGCAACAGCATCGCTTCCGCGTCCGCCTCGGGCAGACCATCGAGCTGTTGCCGTTCGGGACCGCGGGGCCGCGCGGTTTGCTGAAGCTGGAGATCGTGCCGCAGGCGGTCGAAGCAAAAAGCCCGCGCATCGACATCACGAAGAGCAGCAGCGCCATCGCGGTGCAGGCGCATCGCATCCCGCATCGTTACGAAGTGCGGGCGCGGATCGAGCGGGCTGAAGCCCGCTCCACATTGTTCCTTCGCGAGCGCACGAAGCTGACGGTCGGCGACGCGGAGTTGACCATCAGCGCGGAGCCGGCGCCGTATCGCGACGCGTGGGACGCCACGCGCGTGCGCTTCGACGGCCGGTGGAGGAACGGCGCCGTCTTCGCCCGGAGCTGGGAAGGCGTCGCCGCCGGCCAGCCGCTGCGCTACGCGATCGGCGGCGGCCGGACCCTCATCCTCGAAATCACACCAAAGGAGTGAACATGATTGCACTCGTCCTCGCGGCCACGGTGTGGCCCGGCTTCGCCATGGAGAAAATCCCCGTCGCGGTCTACGACGGGAAACGCACCACGCTGCACGGACACCCCTCGCCGCCCCCCGAGTTCAAAGTGGAAGACAGGCCATCCTGCCTGTCCACGGTCTCGGGGGAGCCCGGAGGGACAGGCAGGCTTGCCTGTCCTCCACGGTTCATCTACGAGGGACGGCATCCGCTCGTCGACGCCAACAGCAGCGTGCGGATCGGCGGCGTCGAGACCGCGACGGTGCTCTCGCCCGATCCCGCGCTCATCGCGCACGAGAAGTTTCACGTGCACCAGCGCACGAAGCATCCGTCGTGGAGCGCGAACGAGGCCGACCTCTTCGTCTACCCCGAGGACGACGTCGAGGCGCTGTCGCTGCAACTGCGTGAATTCGAGGCGCTGCGCCAGGCACTCAGCGGCGATCGGTGCGCCGCGCGTCTCGCGCTGTCGTTGCGGCGCGAGCGCTTCGCGAAGATCGGCGCCGCCGCGGCCGCGTACGAGCGCGGGACGGAGCTCAACGAGGGACTGGCCACGTACGTCGAGCATCGCGTCGCCAACAAGCCGGTCGTACTGACGAGAGTCGACGGCGTGCGCGAACGGATGTACCGGACCGGCCTCGCCCTGGCCACGCTCCTCGACCGCTACGACCCGACGTGGAAGGAGACGCTCGATCACGGCGACGAGCGCTCGCTCGACGAGTTGCTGACCGCGGCCATCGAGCCACCCACCACCGCCCAGCGCGACGCGCAAGCCGTGCGCGAACGACGCGAGCAGCGGAAGCGCGACTTTCTCGATGCGAAAGGGTGGACGGTCGTCATCACCGGCTCGTTCTTCCCGGAGCGCTTCGATCCGCTGAACGTGCACGTCGTCGGCAACGGGGAAGTGCTGCACACGCGCATGCTCCGGCTGAAAGGGGACGGCGGCGCGATCGAAGTCAGCGGCCGCGTCGTCCTGACCGAAGCCGCGGGGGCGCATCCGCTGTTCAACGGGGTGAAGCGCGTCGTGCTCACCGGATTCGCGGAGAAGCCGGCCGTCGTCGACGGAAAGCTCGTCGCGGACGGCGTGAGTGCCATACTCACGCCGATGAGTGATCTGCACATCGTCAACGAATCCATCGCCGACCCGCGGGGCACGGTCGTCCTCGTGCACGGCCTCGGCGAGCACTCGGCCCGCTACGCGCACGTCGTCGACGTCCTGCACGAAGCCGGCTTCTCCGTCCTCCGCTACGACCATCGCGGCCACGGCCGCTCGCCGGGAAAGAAAGGCGCGCTGCCGAAGAGCACCACGCTGCTCGAGGATCTCTCCGCGGTCATCGACCTGGTCAACGTCCGCCCACTCATTCTGCTGGGCCACAGCATGGGCGGCGCGGTCGCGGCCAGGTTCGTCGCCGAGGGGCTGCAGCAGCATGGAGAGAAACCGGCGTCATGGCATCGCAAGGTCGACTTCCTCGTGCTGTCGTCACCGGCGTTCGCCAGCAAGCTGAAAGCGGCGGAAAAGATCAAGCTGGCCGTCGGACGCGTGCTCACGCCGAATCTGGCCATCGCCAATGGGCTCGATCCCGACAAGATCTCGCACGATCCGGAAGTCGTGCGCGCGTACAAGAACGACCCTCTGACGCACGACCGCCTCACGCCGCGCCTGGCCGATTTCATCCTCGGCGCGGGCAAAGTCGTTCGCCAGCGTGCGGACAAATGGCGCGTGCCGACGCTGCTCATGTTCGCCGGCGCGGACGAGCTGGTGGATC
>DASUSL010000069.1:0-16191 GCA_036375135.1 Thermoanaerobaculia bacterium
AGCGCTGGTTGGCATAGCCGGGCCGCATGCGTATCGCCTGAAGCGCGCGTCTCGCGACCGGACGCGCCTGAATCGGCGCTGCCGGCCGCGCCGGCCCGCCAGAGGCCCCTCGGTCGTTTTTCTGCTAGCGCCTGAGCGCCCACTCCAGTTGCCGCAAGATCCCCAGCGCGATCGTCGCTTCCCGCTCGTCGAGCTCCGCCCGCGCCACGACGGCGCGCAGGTCGTCGTAGATGCGGTCGGGGTTGTTCTCGTGGAGGAAGCCGGCCCGGAGGAGCAAGGCCCGCGCGCGCTCGTGGATGCGCTCCATCGTGGCCGCATCGGGCAGCGCGCGCGGACGTTCGGCCGGCTCGAGAGATGACAGTTCGTAGCAGAAGACGCAAGCCGACTGGGCCAGGTTCATGGTCGGGAACTGCGCGTTCGCGGGAATGGCCGCGGTGTGCTGGCAGAGGACGAGCTCCTCGCGGGTGAGGCCGCTGTCCTCGCGTCCGAAGACGAGCGCCAGGACCTGGTCGCTTGCGAGGGACGCAAACTTCGCGGCGAGTGTCTTCGGGGAGAAGGTCACCGGCGTCGTGCGGCCGCGCATCGACGTCGTGGCCACGGTCACGTGCGCGTCGCCGATCGCGTCGAGGAGCGTCGGTGCGAAATGCGCGGCGGCCAGGAGGTCGTCCGCGCCGCTGGCCCACCATCCCGCCACGGGGAGGAGCTGCGGATGCGTGCCGACGATCCACAGCTCCCCGAAGCCGAAGTTCTTCATCGCCCGCGCCACGGCGCCGACGTTGCCCGCCTCCCGCGGTTCGACCAGCACGATGCGGAGGCGGGCCATCAGGCCGCGGATTACATCACGGGTACACGATGCAGGTGTCGCACGGCTGCAGTCCGGAGCCGCTGGGCGTGACGATCGTGACCTGCTGCGTGGCGTTGTTCGTCACCGTGGCGAAGCCCCACGCCGTGGCGTCGAGCGGCATCCTGACATGCACGTTCACGCGCTCGTTCGCGGCGCCGGCCGGCAGGTCGATCTCCGCGTAGTGCGGCTCGTTCCGCCCTCCGGGCTGGAGCTGGAACGTGCGGATGAGCGTCGTCGCGCGCGTGACAGTGTTGCGCAGCGAGATCTGCGCGAGCTGTCCGTACGCCGGCAGCGGGTCGATCATGTAGACGCGCAGCTTGACGCGATAGCGCGGATCGACCGGCACGTCGAGCAGCGTGATGCCCGTCCCGTGCGTGAAGTCCTTCTCCCGCACCACCGGGATCTGCGTCCCCAATCCCTCCGCCTGCCGCGACACGTCGCGAACGCGCAGCGCGAACGCGAGATCCGGCGCCTCGGGACGCGGCGCGTGCAGCACGAAGCCGCGCGGGTAGCCGTCGCCGTACGTGACCAGCTCCGCCGGCCCGAGCCGCTCGCCGCACGGATACGTGAGGCACGGCCGCACCGGCGAGAGCGTGTTCGCGTTCTCCACGAACCACGGCCGCGGGTTCGAGATCGTGGCCTCGCTCCGCCAGCGCGAGCCGTTCGCGCCGTCGGTGGCGAAGACCACCGGGAAGAGGATGCGCTCGAATACCGAGCGCTCCGCATCGTCGAAGAAGTAGAGCGCGCCGGGATGGACCGAGGTCGCGTCGCCGGCCGTGACCTGCACCTCGACCAGTCCCGCCTGACGGCGCTCGCCGGGCACGCGGAACCAGACGGCGCCGTCGACGGTCTGCTCGATGTCCGTGGCCTGCACGCCGCCGACGTCGATCTTCATGCTGGCGCACGAGCCGCCGCACGACACGCCGGTCATGCGCAGACGGAGGTCGCTGCCGAACACCGGCACCGCGAAGGGATGGATCGTGAACGGCGTCTGCGGCGAGGGCGCATCGCGCACCACGAACCCGGTCGCGCCGTGCACGTTGTCCTGCCCCGCCAGGAACACTTCCACGCGGTATTCGCCCACGTCGAGCATCGGCAGCCGCACGGTGTGGATGTACGGGATCGGAATCGTGATCGCGCAGTTCGGATCGAGCAGCGTGATCTTGAAGACGTTGCCCACGCGCGTGACGGTCTCGCCGCTGACGCCGCAGATCATCGGGATGTGCACGTCGACCGGCGTGCGGCTGGTCGGGCCGAACGGCACGACGTGCACGCCTCCCTGATCGTCCGCGAACGCGAAGAGCGAGAGAGAAAGAGCGAGCAAGAGAATGATCGTGCGCATGGTCATTTCACCTGGCAGGGGTTGCAGGGAAGGCCGCCGCGCCCGTCGGGAGTGACGATCGTGACCTGCTGCGTGTCGTTGTTGGTGATCGAGGCGAAGGCCCACCCCTTCGAGCCGTACTGGCCGGCGGTGACGTAGACGTTGACGCGCTCGTCGGCGGACCCGGAGGGGAGATCGAGCTCGCCGTACGCCGGCGTCCACGCGCATGCGATGCCGCTGCACGAACGTCGCATCGGCACGGCGTGCCCGGTGACGCGCGTCCCGTCCTTCGGATCGTGCAGCGCCACGAATCCGGAGAACGGCGATCCGTCGAACGCGTAGAGCCGGACCTTGGTGCGATAGCGCGGATCGAGCGGGACGTCGAGCAGCGTGATGGTCCCGGCGTACAGGTCCTCTTCACGCACGACCGGCACCTCGGTTCCGAAGCCCTCCGCCTGCCGCGCCACGTCGCGCACGCGCAGCGAGAACGCCACGTGCTCCGCCTCCGGGCGCGGCACGAGCAGCGCCACGCCGTTCACGTAGCTCGAGCCGCCGAAGCTGAGGAAGCCGTTCGGCGAGAGGAGGCCGGTGCAGCCGTAGTCGATGCACGGCAGCGTGTCGATGCGGTTGAAGTTCTCCACGAACCAGCGTCCCGGATTGAAGATCGCCGCCTCGCTCACCCACTCCGATCCGTGCGCGCCGCCGCTGTTGAAGAGCACCGGGAAGAGGATGCGCTCCCACACCGACGGGTCGGGCTCGGCGGCGGGGTCGTAGTAGTAGAGCGCGTTCGGCGTCGTGCGCGTCACGCCGTTCGCGGTGACGCTGACGTCGACGAGGCCCGGCGCGTGCGGCGGCGGCGTGAAGAAGACCGAGCCGTCGCTCGACGCGGAGAGGCGGTTCCCCGGCACGACCACGCCGCCGACCGTCACCGTCACGCCGCTGCAGTCCTCTCCCGCGCACAGAGCCATGTCGGACGCCAGGCGCAGGCGCGAGCCGATGGGCATCATCGGCACGGCGAACGGGCGCACGTCGACGAGACCCGGCTTCGCGTTGCGCACGATGAAGCTCTCGGTGAACGTCTGCCCCCACGGCAGCCTCACCTCAACGGTGTACTGGCCCGACGGCAGGAATCCCAGCTCGACGTCATACGGCAACGGCAACGGCGGCGAGGGACAGGTGCCGCCCCGCGGCGTGGCGGCGACGACGATGGTCGTGCCGGTGCGCGTCACGGTGTGCGACAGGATCGGATTGCAGTACACGTCCAGACGCAGCGTCACGAACGTGTCGGTCGTCGGCCCGGGCGGCAGCACCAGGATCTCTTCCTGGGCCGCCAGCGGCAGCGCCGCGACGAGAAGCAACAGCAGGGTAAAGCGTTTCATCGCTTTTCTCCTCTTCCGGCAGGCGCGACGATCGTCACCTGCTGCGTGGTGTTGTTGGTGACCGAGGCGAAAGCCCAGCCGAGGGCGCCCTCGTCGATCGTGAGGTGAATGTCGGACATCTCGCCGCGCGCGCCGGGCGGGAGATCGAGCTCCCCGTAGGCCGGCTGCGCCTCGCACGGCTGGCTGGTGCAGGACGGCGCGAGACGGATGGTCTGGGTCGCTGTATTGCCGACCGTCACGTAGGCGAACGCATAGTCGATGTCGTAGATCGGATCGGGGAACGCGTAGATGCGCAGCTTCGTCCGGAAGCGCGGATCGCGCGGCACGTCGAGCAGCGCGATCTCGCGGTTGCGGAACAGGTCGTCCTCACGCACCACCGGCACCTGCGAGCCGAAGCTCTCCGCGTCGCGGGAGAGATCGCGGATGCGCAGGCTGAACGCGAGATCGTCCGCCTCGCCGCGCGGCACGAGCAGCGCCTGGCCGCGCGGGTAGCCGTCGCCCTCGAAACCCTTGCGCGACTTCGCCTCGAGGAGCTCGCCGCACGGCCAGGTGATGCAGACCAGGTTCTCGACCGAGTTGCGGTTCTGCACGGCCCACGGATTCGGATTCGCGATCACCGCCTCGCTGCGCCAGCGCGAGCCGTTCGCGCCGTTGCTGGCGAAGAGCACCGGGAAGAGCACGCGCTCGAACACCGAAAAGTCCGGCGCCGCGAACGGATCGAAGAAATAGAGCGCGGCGGGAAGCACGACGGTGCCGCTCGCGGTCGTCAGCTTCGCGTCGACGAGGCCCGGCGCGTGTGCCGCTATGCGGATCGCCCCGTCCCCGACGAGATCCTGCGCGCCGTACGTCCTGCCGCCGAGCTCCAGCGTGAAGTCGCTTTCCATGTCATCGCGATCGAGATGGACCAGCGCGCCGGTGGCCGGAATGGCCCACGGGCGGAGGCGGAGCGGCACGTGGTCGCCGTTGCGCACGACGAACGACTGGCTGCCGAGGTGCTCCACCGTCACGCGGTACTGGCCCGGCGGCAGTTCGCCGAGAGGGATGTCGTGCGTGAGGTACATCGGCGGCGTGAGGATCCCGCTGTGCATCCACCGGACGAGGATCTCCGCGCCGTTGCGCGTGACCTCATGGCCCTGGATGCCGCCGATGGTCGTGAAGCGGACCACGACCTCGTCGTCGCTGGTCGGACCGTGGGGAAAGACGGAAATCTGTGCCTGCGCGGCGGCGGACAGCAGCAGGACCGCGGCGAGCGCGGTGACGCGTGGGATGGGCAAACGGAAGCTCCTTATGTCGTATCAGCATACGAACGGAGCTTCCGGATCGCAAGAGTTATTTAACTATTCGTTCTCGATCCGGTAGTTCGGCGCTTCCTTCGTGATGACCACGTCGTGCGCGTGCGACTCGCGGAGGCCGGCGGCGGTGATGCGCACGAACTGCGTCTTCGTGCGGAGCTCCTCGATGTCCTTCGCGCCCGCCAGCCCCATCCCCGAGCGGAGGCCGCCGACGAGCTGCGGGATCATCGCGCCGATCGACCCCTTGTACGGCACTTTCCCCTCGATCCCCTCGGGGACGAGCTTGGCCACGTCGTCGGTGTTCTCCTGGAAGTAGCGGTCCTTCGAGCCCGACTGCATCGCTCCGATCGACCCCATGCCGCGGTACGCCTTGAACGTGCGTCCCTGGTAGAGGATGGTCTCGCCCGGCGCCTCGTCGGTGCCGGCGAAGAGCGAGCCGATCATGACCGTGCTCGCGCCCGCGGCGAGCGCCTTGGTGACGTCGCCGGAGAACTTGATGCCGCCGTCGCTGATGACCGGCACGTCGAACTTCTCCGCCGCGCGCACGCACTCGATGATGGCCGTGAGCTGCGGCACCCCCGCGCCCGCGACGACGCGCGTGGTGCAGATCGAGCCGGGGCCGATGCCGACCTTGAGCGCGTCGACGCCGAGGTCGCACAGTTCCATCGCGCCTTCATAGGTCGCCACGTTGCCGGCGATGAGCGGCGTCGACGGAAAGAGCTTCTTGAACTGGCGGATGGTGTCCATCACGCCGGCCGAGTGCGCGTGCGAGGAGTCGAGCACGACCACGTCGACCTTGGCGTCGATGAGTGCACGGGCGCGCTCGATGCCGTCTTTGCCCGCGCCGATCGCGGCCGCGACGCGCAGGCGTCCCAGCGGATCTTTCGCGGCCTGCGGATAACGGCGCGCCTTCTGGATGTCCTTGACGGTGATCAGCCCCTTGAGGTCGCCGTTCTGGTCGACGACGAGGAGCTTCTCGATGCGATGGTGATGCAGGACTTCGCGCGCCTGCTCGAGCGTGGTGCCGACCGGCACGGTGACGAGGCTCTCCTTCGTCATGCGCTCGGCGATGGGGAGATCGAAGCGCGTCTCGAAGCGGAGGTCGCGGTTGGTGAGGATGCCGACGAGCTTGCCGTTGGCGTCGGTCACCGGCACGCCGGAGATCTTGTACTTCTCCATGACCTGCAGCGCCTCGGAGATCGACTGCCACGGGCGCATGGTCACGGGGTCGACGATCATGCCGGCCTCGGAACGCTTCACCTTGTCCACTTCCTCGGCCTGCCGGTCGGCGGGCATGTTCTTGTGGATCACGCCGAGGCCGCCGTGCTGGGCCATGGCGATGGCCAGGCGCGCCTCGGTGACCGTGTCCATGGCCGCGGAGAGGATGGGGATGTTGAGCTGGATGTCGCGGGTGAGGCGCGTGGTGACCTCGACGAAGTTGGGATGGAGGTCGGAGCGCGACGGCTTGAGGAGGACGTCGTCGAACGTCAGCGCGAGCGGGATCTCGTCCGCGAAGCGATTCGCGGATGGCGGTGCCTCAGGCTGCTCCACCTCGCGAAACTCGACCCGGCCGATCATTGGAACATCGCGCAGTACACGTTCGTCGCTCATGGGCCCCCTCCGAATTTCAGTATAGAACGCCACCGCCATGCACCGGAATTGCACGCACGTCCGCGAGAAGAGGGAGCGACGCGGCGTGATGATGCGATTTACGATCGAGGAGCGGCACCTGACCGACACGGACGGCCGCCCGGTCACCGCGTCCGCCCCCGACGCCGTGGCGTTCCACAACGTCGATGCCGAAACGATCGACGACGCCGTGCACCTCTACATCCGCAAAGACCAGGCGGAGATCATCGGCACCGTGCTCAAGTTCCCCGGTTTCCAGGCCGTGGCCACGGTGCGCAAGGCGACGGGCGTCTACACCCTCCAGTTCACCCCCGCCAGCCAATTCTAGGAGTGCGGCGGCGACGAGCCGCCGCTTTTGTATCGGGCTCGCGGAGCGTGTGCCGGGTAGAAAAGCGGTGGCTCGCCGCCACCGCACTCCTAAACCAGTCGCCGCTTTTGTATCGGGTTCGCGGATCGTGTGCCGGGCAGAAAAGCGGTGGCTCGCCGCCACCGCACTCCTAAATCAGCCGCTGCCGCTTCGTTTCCGGTTCACGGATCGTGTGCCGGGTAGGAAAGCGGTGGCTCGCCGCCACCGCACTCCTGGATCAGCCGGAGCGGATGATTTCTTTGAGCATCTCGTCCTGGAGGTTGTACACGGCGAACACGCCCGTGTTGTAGCGGTTGAAGAGGAACGAGAACGCGTACACCTTGCCGCTCTGCGCGTGCACGTAGCCCGACAGCCCGATCACGCCGGAGATGTAGCCGGTCTTCGCGTACACCTGCCGCGCGAACGGCGGGCGGCGCAGACGGTTGCCGAACTTCGAGTCGGGGTCGCCGGTGTACGGCAGCGAGCTGACGAACTCCTCGCGCCACGGGCTCTTCCACATGTAGCGCAGCAGCGAGATGAAGGCGTTGGCCGAGGCGCGGTTGTCGCGCGACATGCCGGAGCCGTCGGCGGGCAGGAACTCGTTCGCCGGCACGCCGATCTTCGTCGTCAGCCACTCCTTCACCTCGGCGTTGCCCGCGGCCCAGGAGCCCTGCTGCCGCATTTCGGCGCCGATGATCTTCAGCACCTGCTCGGCGTAATGGTTCTGGCTCTTCTTGTTGATCACGAAGACCAGGATGCTGAGCGGCGTGGAGTGCTTGGTCACGAGGCGCCAGTCGGTGCGCGTGTCGCGCGGCGTCAACACGATCTGACCCTGGATGCGCAGCCCCTGGCGCTGCAGCGTCTCGTTCGTCACCGCGGCGAAGTAGTGCACCGGGTTCTCCACGGTGATGAACACCTCCGTGCGCCCCGAGCGCGCGGGCACGCCGCCGCGCACGATGATCGTGTTCGACCCGCGATGCCGCGTGATGAACGGATAGCCGCGGCCGGTCTTGCAGCTGTTCTCCACCTGCACGTACGAGGTCGGCGGCTCGATCTGCACCACGCACGGCCCACCGGCGCGGCTCGGCAGCACGCGCACCTCGATGCACCCCTCCTGCATCGAGAACGCCGCCACCGGCGCCTCGTACCAGGCGGTGAGCTGATCGACGGGCCACGTCGGATGGATGTAGTCGGTGTCGAAGTAGCCGTGCTCGAAGACGAGGTTCCCGCGGATGGTCTTGATGCCCGCGGCCTTGAGGTCCGCCGCCCAGTCCTGGATGACCGCGGTGGCGGAACCGTCGTGGAAGCGGCCGCCGATGGTCGGATCGCCGCGGCCGACGATGCGCACGTCGCCGTCGAGCGTCCCCGTGGCGTCGACGTTGCCGCGCACGTAGACGCCGGTCGTCACCTCGAACGACGGCTTGAGGAGATCGATCGCCGCCGCGGTGGTGAAGAGCTTCATGTTCGACGCCGGCGCGATGGCCATGTGCGGATTGCGCTCGGCGACGACGCGGCCACTCTCCAGCTCCACGATCTGGATGCTCGAATTCGAGCCGCGCGCGACGCTGCCGTTCACCAGCGACGCGAGCCGCTCCTCGAACGTGCGTCCCACGGGTACCGTGGGGGCCGGCTTCGCGGCGGCTTTTTTCGGGGCAGCCTTTCTCGACGTCGTCGTCTTTTTCTTCGGCGTCGTCTTCTTTTTCTTCTTGGCTTGGGCCTCGGCCATCGGCTCGAGGAGGAGGGTCAGCACGGCGAGGATCGCGACCAGGCGCGGGGCACGAAGAGTCATTGGCGCGAAGGATAGTGCAAAGGTGGTGCTACACGATCCGCTGCCACGGCTCGGGCAGCGCGAGACGGATACGTTCGTGCAACGAAGCCGGCAACCTGCGGCGAACGCCGTCGCGGATCTCGTCGCGCGAATAGCGCCGCGAAAAGTGCGTGAGCACGATCAGCTCGTTCTTGAACCTGTCCGCGAACTCCGCGATGTCGTCGACGTGGATGTGCCTGTACGCCTCCGCGCGCTCCTGATGCCCGTCGGCGATGAACGAGCACTCGATGACCAGCACCTCGGCGCGGAAGGCCTCCTCGCACCGCTCCAGAATGCCGCGGTCGGTGTCGCCCGTGTAGAAGAGGACGGGCGAGGTGTACGGCTCGTCGACGCGCGTTCCCTCGCGGTGGAGCCGCAGCAACTCCTCGCGCTCGAGCCCCGCAAACTCTTCGCGCAGGCGATGGCGGATCTCGAACAGCTCCCACGCCCGCGCGGCCACGCGATGCGGCGCCGTGTGCGCGCGCACCATGTGCGTCCGCCCGAAGCGCACCTCGTCGCCCGGCGCCATGCCGCGGATCTCGACGTGGAACTCGTGCCCCGTCAGCCGCGCCTGCACGCGCAGCAGCTCGCGCACGTCCTCCGCCGCCTCGGACGGTACGTAGATCGTCCCGCCCTCGAGCCGCTGCAGCCGCCGCTGCGCGCCGTACCACGCGATCCCCGCCGCGTGATCGAGATGCGCGTGCGTGATGAAGACATGGTCCATCGGCACGACCTGATCGGGGCCGCGCCCGATGTCGAGCGCGACGCCGAGCTCGCGAATGCGAAACCACGTCTCGTGGCCCGCGCGAGAACGGCCTTCCAGCGTGAAGTGCGGGGTTTTGAGGGTGAAGAGCTCTTTGTCCACCAGTGTCATCCTGAGCCGCGTAGACGGCGAAGGACCTCCTGCCGAAACGCAGTCATCGTGCATCCGCGGGGGATCCTTCGCCGTCTGCGCGGCTCAGGATGACACGTTGTCACGCATCACGAAGGGCAGCAACTCGACCAGCCGCGTGATGCGAGCATCCGGCACGATCTCCAGTCCGTGCTCCACCGGTGGTGCGATGGCCGTGCCGCGCGTCGGCGGATCGAAGTGCACGCCGCGCATGCCGACGCGTTGCGCGCCGTGCACGTCGACGTAGACGTTGTCGCCGACGAACATCATCTCCTCGTACGCGACGTCGAGGCCGCGGCGGAGCTCCTCGAAGATCGACGGCTGCGGCTTGCACTGGCCGTGCTCGTTCGAGAAGACCATCACGTCGATGTGCGGGGCCAGCCCGAGGGCGTCGAGGATCGCGCGCAGCACGGAGCCGGGCGTGCGGCCGGTGTTGCTGATCAGTCCTACCCGGAGGTCGCGCGACTTCAGTTCGGCGAGCAGCTCCACCGCGCCTTCGACGGTGCGCGGGAGGATCTCCAGAGCCGCGCCGGCGTAGGCGTCTTCCAGCGCCTCGAGCATCGTCTCGTCGCGCACCACGAGCTGCAGCTCGTCGAGGAAATGCTCGATCTGGCGGCGGCACGGCACGTCGACATCGGACGACCAGTAGAGGTCGTGGCAGCGATGCCAGAGCGCGCGGTACGCGTGCTCGATGCGGTCCGCCAGCGCGCCGTGTCCGTGCGCGGTGAGGATCTCCTCCATCCGCGTCAGACGCAGTCGCTCCTGTTCCCGCGACAGCTCCGGCGTGTCGGTGATCAGCGTTTCCCAGAGATCGAAGGCGACGGCGCGGAGCATAGTCAGTGCTGAGTGCTGAGTGCTGAGTGCTGAGTGGTGCCGATCGACTCAGCACCCAGCACCCAGCACTCAGCACTAATTCAATTTCACCCTTCCGCCGAAGCCTTCCTCGTATCCGTGGAAGTACTCCAGCGCCGGTTCGGGATGCTTCCAGCAGTAGTAGCCGCCGCCGCTGTCGAAGTCGATCAGCCAGAGCCCTTTCACTTCGATGCCCATGGACATGATCTCGTCGGCCCAGTCGTTGACGATGCGCTCGTACACCGCAGCCTCGTCGGAGACGGTGTTCTCGACGCGCTCCACCGCCTCGCTGGTGATGCGCTGCACCTCGGGGAGAAGAGCCACTGCCTGTTCGTAGGAGAAGATTCGTTTTGGCACGCTCGGCGAATCATAAATGCGGTTTTGTCGGAAACGGGACCGTGTGCTAAAAGGTGCCCGCTACAAAACGAGGGAGGACATACCGATGTCGGTACAGGATAGGGTCAAAGCGATCATCGTCGAGCAGCTCGGAGTCGACGCGGAAGAAGTGACCCCTCAGGCTTCGTTCGTCGAGGACCTCGGCGCGGATTCGCTCGACACCGTCGAGCTGATCATGGCCTTCGAGGAAGAGTTCGGAGTCGAGATCTCCGACGATGACGCGGAAAAGATCCGGAAGGTCGAAGACGCCATCAAGTACATCGACAGCCGTGCCGGCAACGCCGGAAAATCCGCCTAGACGCGAGCCATGCGGGACGGATTTCGCATCCGTCCGTGTTACGAGGGGCGGGCATCAGCCCGCCCTACGTGTCTCAGCAAAGGAGCGCATTCTTGGATAAGCGTCGCGTCGTCGTCACCGGTCTCGGCATGATCTCTCCCCTCGGCGTGGGCAACGAGCCGACGTGGCAGGGTCTGATCGAAGGACGCTCCGGCATCGGCCCGATCACCAAGTTCGACGCGTCTGCCTACTCCGCGCGCATCGCCGGCGAGGTCAAGGACTTCAACCCCGAGAACTGGATCGAGAAGAAGGAAGTCAAGAAGTCCGACACCTTCATCCACTACGCGATCGTCGCGGCGCAGATGGCCGTCGACGACGCGAAGCTCGACACCAAGGCCGTCGACGCCGACCGCATGGGCGTCATCATCGGCTCCGGCATCGGCGGGCTGCCGCTCATCGAGGAGATGCACCGCAAGCTCATCGAGCGCGGCCCGTCGCGCATCTCGCCGTTCTTCATCCCCGGCCTGATCGTGAACCTGGCCACGGGACAGATCTCGATCCGCTTCAACGCGCGCGGACCGAGCTCCGCCCCCGCGACGGCGTGCGCCACCGGCGCGCATGCGGTCGGCGACGCGTTCAAGATCATCCAGCGCGACGAGGCGGACATCATGTTCGCCGGCGGCAGCGAGGCCGTGGTCACGCCGCTGGCCGTGGGCGGCTTCGCCGCGATGCGCGCGCTGTCGACGCGCAACGACGAGCCGGAGCGCGCCTCGCGCCCGTGGGACAAGGACCGCGACGGCTTCGTCATGGGGGAAGGCTCGGGCGTGCTGATCCTCGAAGAGCGCGAGCACGCCATCGCCCGCGGCGCCTCGATCTACTGCGAGCTCGTCGGCTACGGCATGACCAGCGACGCGTACCACATCACCTCGCCCTCCGAGGATGGCGAAGGGATGATCCGCGTCATGCGCCGTGCGCTCAAGGACGCGAAGCTCGAGCCGCACGAGATCCAGTACATCAACGCCCACGGCACCTCCACTCCGGTCGGCGACAGGATCGAGACGAAGGCCATCAAGGCGGTGTTCGGCGACGGCCCGAACCAGGTCGCGGTCAGCTCCACCAAGTCGATGACCGGCCACCTCCTCGGCGCGGCCGGCGGACTCGAGTCCGCCATCGCGGCGCTGGTGGTCCGGCACGGCATCCTTCCGCCGACGATCAACTACGACACTCCCGATCCGGAGTGCGACCTCGACTACGTGCCGAACGTGGCCCGCAAGGCCGAGGTGACGAACGTGCTGTCGAACTCGTTCGGCTTCGGCGGCACCAACGCCACGCTGATCTTCTCCAAACACGACTGACGTGATGGAGGACAGGCAGGATTGCCTGTCCTCCACTTGCGCGCACGCGCTTTGCACTTTAAAGTGCTTATCATGCGCTACGACATCGCACTCATCGGCGCCGGGCTGGCCGGCCTCCGCTGCGCCCGCCTCCTCGCCGCCCGCGGCCTCCGCGTCGTCCTCCTCGACCGCAAACCGTCCATCGCCGCGCCGGTGCACACGACCGGCATCTTCGTGCGCAAGACGTGGGAAGACTTTCCGCTGCCCGAGGAGCAGCTCGGGCCGGCGATCCGCGAGGTGGTGTTGTACTCGCCGTCGCGGCGCGCGCTGGCGCTGCACGCGGAGCGCGACGAGTTCCGCGTCGGAAAGATGGGCTGGCTCTACCTGCAACTGCTCGATCAGTGCTTCAACGCGGGCGTGGAGTGGATTCCGGGCGCACGCGTCGTGTCGCTCGATCCGGTGACGTACGTGCGCAACGGGCGCACGCACACGCTCGATGCGCGGTTCATCGTCGGCGCGGACGGCGCGCGCTCGCTGGTCGCGCAACAGCTCGGGCTGGACACCAACGGCGAGATGCTCCTCGGCGTGGAGGAGATCGTGCCGCCGATCGCGAGAGAGCCGGTGCTGCACTGCTTCCTCGATCCGAAATTCGCGCCGGGCTACATCGGCTGGGTCGCGAACGACGGCCACGAGGCGCACGTCGGCGTGGCCGGCTATCGCCGCGGCGGCTGGGATGCGTCGCGGGCGCTGCATGCGTTCCGCGAGTCGCTTCCCTTCCATCTCGGCCGCACGCTCGAGCGGCGCGGCGGCTACATCCCGGTGAACGGCATCCTGCGCCGCATCGCCTCTCCTCGCGGCCTGGTCGTCGGCGACGCCGCGGGCGCGGTCTCGCCGTTGACGGCGGGAGGACTCGACGGCGCGATGCGTCTCTCCACCTTCGCCGCCGACGTGATCGTCGACTATCTCGCGAGCGGCGACCCGAAGGTGCTCGCGCAGTATTCGGGCGACCGGTTCCGCGCGCGCATCCTCGCGCGGCGCTGGATGCGCAACGCCATGCGCGTCTTCTCCTCGTCGCCGTTGCTGCTGGAAAGCGCGTTCGCCGCGCTGCGCGTGCCGCTGTTCCGCAGCGTCGCGGAGCACGTGTTCTTTGCGCGGGGGTCGTTCCCGGACGTGTCCAGGAGTGCGGCGGCGACCAAGCCGCCGCTTTCTTACCAGAGCGGCAGCTAAGGCTGTCGCAGTCCAAACCACTCCGCGAACGCGGACTGGTTGTACTTCAGCGCCACCTCGTCCGGCGTCATCCCGTCCGCGGTTCGCGCCCCGCGGTCGGCGCCATGCTCGATGAGCAGTTGCGCCATCTCGATGTCGCCGCGGCTGGCGGCACCGTGGAGCGGCGTGAAGTCACTCTGCTGTTTCGCGTTCGCATCGGCGCCGCGCTCGAGCAGCAAGCGCATGGTCTCGCGGTCGCGCACGGCGGCAGCGGCGTGCAGCGGCGCCACACGCGCCGCGTTCTCGGCGGGCGCGTTCACGTCCGCACCCTGCTCGATGAGCCAGCGCGCCAGTGCGCCGTGTCCGAAGAAGATGGCCAGGCCGAGTCCGGGGAAACCGTCGGCGGAGCGCGAGCGGATCAGCGTCGGGTCGCCGGCGAGGAGCTCGCGCACGCGCGTCTCGTCGCCCAGCGCGCACGCCTCGGCGAACGACACCGGCGCGCCGCGCTCCACGAGGAGCTGCGCCACGTCGCGTTTGCCGTGGTAGATCGCCAGGAGCAGCGGCGTCACGTTTTTGTCCGCCATGCGCACCAGCGCCGGGTTCTCGTCGAGCAGCGCGCCGACGCGCGAAACGTCGCCGGCCTGAATCGCATCCGTGAATTCGCTCATGCGCCCATCGTAGCGGCTCTACGGTCCGCAGAGGCAAGTGCCGAAAGTCACGCCGGAGGCCCCGATTTCTCCACACGGATTAGCGGAAAGCGGCCCGTAAGCGAACCGGACGTACCTTGATTGCGGGTCGAAGGCATGACCTTTGATCTAAATAACCAGTGAATGGAGACCCGCATGAAACCCTGTTCCCACTGCGGCCACTCCCGCGCCGCACACGTCGACGGCATGCGTTGCGCCCTCTGCGGTTGCGTTCCCTCGCGGCAGACGTTCGTACAGGATGCGTTCGCTTTCCGCTCGGCGTTACCGACACGGGTGACGAACAACACACGAAAACGGTGAGCTGAGCCTGAGGATGATTTCCGCACGATTCGTCGTTGCGAAAATCATGGACGCGCAAATCAAGAGAACGTCGAAGCTCATCTCAGTCTCCGAGCGCAACCTGCAAAGCGCCGCCACCCGCCTCCTGCCGAAGCACAATCGCCTGGTCTCGTCGGAGGTCGAGTACCTCCGCCGCGTCCTCGGCGACAAAGCGACGCAGTCGGCGATCGACGAGAAAGTTCTGCTCGTCCGAAGCCTGAAGTGGAGCGAGATCGTCGGCGACGCCTGATGCGCCGCCGGGCACGCCTCGCGCAACCTCGGCGCGCGTGACGACCTACGACGCCATCATCATCGGCGCCGGCGCAGCCGGTCTCTCCGCCGCACGCGCGCTCTCCGGCGCGCGCAAGCGGATCTGTCTCCTCGAGGCCAGGCCGCGCGTCGGCGGACGCATTCACACCCTCCACTTCCCCGACCTCCCGCTGCCGATCGAGCTCGGCGCCGAGTTCGTGCACGGAGAAGTCGACACCACCTTCTCCATCGTCGACGCCGCCGCGCTCGCCGCGGCGCAGCTGCCCGACGATCACTGGTGGACGGAAGACGGCCGGCGCACGCGCATCGACGACTTCTGGGGCGACATCGACAAGGTGCGCTCGAAGATCGGCGCGATGAAGCGCGACGTCTCCTTCGCCGAGTTCCTCCGCCGCCGCAAAGACCTGACCCCGCGACTCCGCGAGCTGGCCTGCAACTTCGTCGAGGGCTACCACGCCTCGCACGCGGACCGCATCAGCGCGCAGGTGCTCCGCTCGGCCGACGAAGAGCAGGCCGGCGAGAACAAGCAGTTCCGCATCGCCGACGGCCAGGACGCACTCGTCGACTGGCTCCGCGCCGGCATCGACCCCGAGCACTGCGATCTCTTCCTCGGCACCGCCGCGAAACGCGTGCAGTGGTCGCAAGGGAGCGTCACCGTCGAGACGGATGCGCAACGCTTCCGCGCCAAAGCGCTGCTCGTCACGATCCCCATCGGCGTCTGGAAAGCGGGCGCGATCGAGTTCGACCCGGCGCTCAAAGAGAAAGAACGCGCCATCGAGCAGCTCGAGGCGGGACACGTCGTGAAGATCGCCTTCCGCTTCCGCGAGCGCTTCTGGGACGAGGTCAACTTCCTGCACTCGAACGACCGCTTCATGCCGACCTGGTGGACCTCCGCGCCGTTCCGCGCGCCGGTGCTCACCGGCTGGGCGGGCGGCCACGCGGCGGACGCGCTCCTCGCCGAGGGAAGCGAGGCGATGATCGACCGCGCCCTCGACTCGCTAGGCCGCGCGTGGCAGCAGCCGCGCCGGAAGATCGACGCGCTCCTCGCCGGCACGTTCACCCACGACTGGCAGGCCGATCCCTTCAGCCGCTGCGCGTACTCGTACGCCGCCGTCGGCGGCGCCGGCGCCCACGACGCGCTGGCGAAGCCGCTCCGCAAAACGCTCTTCTTCGCCGGCGAAGCAACCAGCAGCGACCAGACAGGCACCGTAGCCGGCGCGATCGAAAGCGGCACCCGCGCCGCCCGCGAGCTGCTGCGTCGCGGATAAAGAGAGACGACCGGGAGCGCCTCCGGCGGGCCGGCGCGGCCGGCAGCGCTGAT
>DASUSL010000070.1:0-26717 GCA_036375135.1 Thermoanaerobaculia bacterium
CGATGGCCGACGTCATCCGACGCGCCGGCCAGCACACCGGGAGGCAGCGGCACCGGCTTCTCGCGACAGGCGATCGCCGCGAACGGCGCGCCGAGGAACGCCGCCAGCAGGTCGCGGCGGCTCAGCTCCACTTGCGCCACTCGTCCTCGTAGTAGCGGACCAGCACCTGGTTGTCGAGGCGGTTGATCTCGACCGGCACGGGCTGCATGTCGCGCGGGAAGACGAACATCGACGCGAGCGTGGGATCGTCGAGGAAGCGCACCGGCACGGTCACGCGCGACGGCGCGTCGAACGGCTCGACCTTCGCCAGCGAGAAGCCCCACACGCCGAACGACGGCACGGTGGCCTGATACGGCCGCACGCGCAGCCCCGCGGCCTCCATCGTACGCACGATGCACCAGTACGACTGCCGCGCGTACAGCGGCGAGGTGCACTGCACCGCCACCGCCGCGCCGGGCGCGAGGCGCGCGCGCAGCAGGCGGTAGAAGCGCGTCGAGTAGAGCTTGCCGAGAGAGAAGGAGCCGGGGTCGGGGAAATCGACGATGGCCACGTCGAACTGCTCGCGGATGCGCTCGATCCAGATCATCGCGTCCTCGTTCACGACGCGCACGCGGCGGTCGCGGAACGCGTTCGCGTTCAGCCGCGCCAGTGGCGAGAAGCGCGACGAGAGCGCGGTCATGGCGGGATCGAGATCGACCAGCGTGACGTGCTCCACGCCGCGGTACTTCAGCACCTCGCGCAGCGCGAGACCGTCGCCGCCGCCGAGGATCAGCACGCGCTTCGGCGCGCCGGCGGCCGACATGGCCGGATGCACGAGCGCCTCGTGATAGCGGTACTCGTCGGCGGAGCTGAACTGCAGGTTGCCGTTCAGGAAGAGCTGGAAGCCGGCGTCGTTGTTCGTGACCAGGATGCGCTGATACGAAGAGCTGGACGAGTAGACGATGTCGTCCGCGTACAGCTCGTCTTCCGAGAGCTCGGTGAGCGCGTCCGCGCGCAGCAGCGCGATCAGCAGCACGATCACGACGAACACCGCCCGCGCGCGCAGCACGAAGACGCCGCGCAGCAGAGGACGGAGCAGCCACGTACCGTACAGCCCCACCGCGGCGTTGAGCAGTCCGAAGACGATCGACGTCCGCACGAGCCCGAGCCGCGGCACGAGGAACATGGGGAAGAGCACTGCCGCGAAGAGCGAGCCGAGGTAGTCGAAGCTCAGCACGCGCGAGACGAGCTCCTTGAAGTCGAGATGCTCTTTCAGGATGCGCATCAGGATCGGCAGCTCGAGCCCCACCAGCACGCCGATCACGAAGACGACGCCATAGAGAAAAAGGTGGAACCACTCCAGCCGCGAGAAGCCGAGGAAGAGCATCGGCGCGGAGAGACCGCCGATGAGTGCGACGCCGAGCTCCACGTCGACGAAGCGCGCGGCGAGGTCCTTGTCGAGAAAGCGCGACAGCCACGCTCCCACGCCCAGCGCCGACAGATACAGGCCGATGATCAGCGAGAACTGCGTGACCGAGTCGCCGAGGACGTAGCTGGCCACCGTCCCCGCGAGCAGCTCGTAGATCAGGCCGCACGCGGCGATGATCAGGACGTTGAGGAAAAGGATCGGGGTGCGGTTGGTCATGAAGGCAGTGCTGAGTGCTGGGTGCTGAGTGCTGGCGGGTCTCAGCACCCAGCACCCAGCACTCAGCACTTCTCTCTATCCGTGCAACGCCGCGGCGATGATGATCGCCAGGCCGAGGATCACCGCGGCCATCAGGATCGCCACCGCGTTGTTGTGATCGTCCTCGATCTCCTTGCGGATCGAGAACGGCGCGACCTTGATCATGGCCCAGTAGGCCAGGCCGAAGACGATCACGCCGAAGATCGTGTAGACGACGGTGCTGAGAAACGTCCGGAGAAACGGGGCGAAATCCATCACTTGCCTCCTCGATAGCCGCCATACCAGAACACCCGCGAGCCGCCGGCCGCGCCGCGCATGCCGGGACGCGCCACCTGCTTCTTCGCCGTGGAGATCTCCAGGCCGCGATAGCCGGCGTACGCGTAGCCGCCGACGATCAGCAGTCCCACGATCAGATACAACGCTTTCAGCATCGGTCACTCCTCGTCATCGTCATCGCCTCCGGCGGTGAGCTGCCCGAACGGGCTGTGCGCGCTGTCTTTCCAGCGCGCGGACTCGAACGACACTTTGCGGATCATCGCGAACAGCGGAAGGATGCTGATGGCGATGAGCGCGAGCAGGAAGTGGAAGCCGCGGAAGACTCCCTCGCGCACGACCAGCCGCACCGACGGCGGCGGCTTGCCCGGCTCCCACTGCGCCTCGACGCGCAGGACGTGCGGTCCTTTCTCGGGACGCGAGAGCACCGTGGTGTCGCGCGTCTTCCCCTCGCTCCACGCCTCACCGTCTTCGACGCCGCTGTAGTACTGCAGCGGCACCTCGAACGACTGCATGTTGCCGGACTGCTCGGCCACGACGTCGACGCCGAGGTGCAGCCAGGTGTTGACGAGCGCCGTGGCCGACTCCGCGCGCACCTGCACGTTGTGCTCGCCGCTCAGCTCGAACGGCGCGCTGAAGAACACGCGCGCGTTTTCCGGCGCGTTCTCGGGAACGGTGGCGGTGGCCAGATCGTAGGTGCGCTCGTGCACGACGCGGTTCGGCAGCGTCACGCCGAGAAAGATGGCCGTGCCGATGAGCAGCGCCAGCATCAGCAGCCATGGCAGTCCGAGATTCGGACCGGGATTCGGCTGCATCGGTCCGATGCCTTCCGGATGCGGCAGGTTCTGGACGTTGAACGCCTTCGCCACTTCCTTCGGCTGCATGTAGCGCGCGTGCGAATAGGCGATCTCTTTCGCCCCCTCGACGGTGATCTCCTTGGAGATGCCGAACGGCGGACGGATGTAGTCCGCGGTGTCGACTTTCTCGCCGGCGGCGACGCGCCAGTAGAACTCACCGACGACGTACGTGACCCGCGCGGTGGCCTGCTGGAAGAGCGCGTACATGCGGTTGCCGTAGCTCACGCTGCCGCCCGCGCCGGGGGGCATGTAGTCGTTCACTTCGCCGGGACGCAGCGGCGTGACAAAGCTCCAGTGGCCGTCGCTGTGGACGAGCCAGCGGTAGCTGTGCTCGGGGTTGTAGAGGAGGTACTCGGTCCAGAAGTAGACGCGGTCGAAGGTGACCGCGCGCTGCATGAAGCCGGCGACGACGTACTCCGCATCGTCGATCGTCCCCTTGCTGCCGAGGGGGATCAGCGGCTGGACTTTTTTCTTCTTGAGGCGGTCGAAGTAGCGGAGCTTCCCTTCCGTGACGTCGAGACCGCCGCCGCAGTAGGGACACCAGATGCGCTCGGCCTGGTCGGGCGCGACGAGCTCTAACGCGCCGGCGCAGTTGGGGCAGTTGAGGGTGGTGAGTTTCGTTCGGGCCGAAGTCCGACCCACATCGATGACGCCGAGCGCTTTGAGGTTCGTCTCCGTCCCCTGGAAGACGACCGGCGGCTCTTCGCTGTAGTCGATGGTGGCGAAGGCGTTGCGCGGGCCGGTGAGATCAGCGTAGCGGTA
Organism: Thermoanaerobaculia bacterium; assembly: GCA_036375135.1. Lineage (GTDB taxonomy): Bacteria > Acidobacteriota > Thermoanaerobaculia > Gp7-AA8 > Gp7-AA8 > QHVT01. The sequence goes on from DASUSL010000070.1 coordinate 3,556, forward strand.
GCTGTAGCCCGGCGCCGGCTTCCACGGCAGCTCCCCCTCGGCGGAGACGAGCTGCGCTTCGCCGAACTCGGCGACGACGAGGCCTTCGATCAACGGCGCGCCGAGGGACAGTTGTTCGTACGGGGGAACGGCGACGCCCGGTCGCGGGAACGTGACGTAGAAGCGTCCCTGCGCCTCGGCGATCCACGCCCAGCGGCCGTCGTCGAGCGCGGCGTACCACTCGTCCCACACACCGCCGGCCTGATGGCGGAGCTGCGTCCGTCCGGTGATGCGGAAGGGCATGCGGTCGATGCCGCCGGACGTACCGATCTGCAGCGGAGAGCCGGTGTCGATGAGGTCCGCGACCTTGCCGTAGGTCTCGATGCCGCGGTCGGTGCGGGCCACGACGGAGCGGCAGGTGCCGCAGATGACGACCGCCGACGAGCCGATGGCGAACGCGACCTCGGCGCCGCACGAGGGGCAGTTCGCGACGGTCATGACCCGCGCTCCGACCATCGTTCTACAAGCCGCACGCGCACTTCGCGCGCGCCGAGAAGCTCGGCCAGACGCTCCTCCCACGGCCAGTCGGGACGCGGGCGGCAGCAGTAGAGGTTGATGGCCGCGATGCCGTGCTCGGGATAGGTGTGGCAGGCCAGGTGCGACTCGGTGAGCATCACGAAGCCGGTCACGCCGGCGGGGCCGGGGAACTGGTGCCACGACGGCGCGTGCAGCGGATGGAGCTCGAGCTCGGCGATCAGCCGCGCGAAGAGCGCGTCCAGCGTGGCGACGTCGCGCAGCGCCGCCTCATCGCACCCACCAGCCTCGACCAGCCATTCACTGCCGATTTCCATTGTGTCGTGCTCTAGTTTATCCCGCGCGCAGACGCGGGATCTCGGGTACGGACCTGCGTTGCAGGCTCATGCCGCGCGACGGCACCGGAGATCCCGCGTCTACGCGCGGGATAAACTCGAAGAACGAACACTACACCTTCGGTTCCGCGCCCAGCTCCCGAATCAGCTCATCCGCGCCGTCCACCGCGTCCATCACCCACAGCATGTACTGCGCGTCGACGTGGATCGAGCGTGTGATCGACGGCGTGAAGAGAAAGTCGGAGTCGATCGACTCGTAGTTGCCGTCGAAGAGGAGGCCGACCAGCTCCCCCTTCGCGTTCAGCGTCGGCGAGCCGGAGTTGCCGCCGGTGGTGTCGCAGGTGGAGAGGAAGTTGACCGGGACGTCGCCCAGCTCGCGGTCGACGTACGGCCGCGTCTTCGCCGGATCGGCCGCCGCGGCGAGGAGCGACTTCGGGTTCTCGAACGGATCCTTTCCCGTCTCCTTTTCCAGCAGGCCGCGCAGCGTCGTCTGCGGCTCGTAATGGGTGGCGTCGCGCGGCGTGTAGCCTTCGACGCGGCCGATGGTGATGCGCAGCGTGGAGTTGGCGTCGGGATAGAGCAGCGCGCCGCCGCTGACCTGGCGCAGCACGTCGAAGTAGCGCGGGCGGAGGCGCGCCATCGCGCCGCTCCATGCCAGCTCCTCGCGCTCGCGCTCCTCGAAGAGCGGCAAGAGCGCGAAGGCGAGATCGAGCATCGAGTCCTTGCGCGCCTTCAGTTGCGCCACCGACTCGCCGAGCATCTTCGCGCGCTCTCCCTGGCTGGCGATCTTGGTGTTCGCGTACAGCGTGTCGAGGTCGACGTTCTGCAGCGGCTTGATGTCTTTCGCCTCTTTGAGAAAGTACGCCACGACGGCGCGGTCGCTGCCCGGCTCGATCGTGCGCTGGGCGCGATCGGAGCTGCTCTTCAAGCCAGTCCACTCGCGCTCCTGGTACTTCGCCACGCGGTCGATGTCCTTCTTCGGCCGCTCGGTGGCCAGGCGGACCATGGTCATGGCCTGCTGCAGCATCGGCGAGCCGCGGCCGACGAGGAAGTCGAGGACGAGGTCGCGCTCGCGGTTGCGGAAGTGCGCGGCGTTCAGGCGCGCGATCTCGTCGAGCACGTCCGCCGAGGCGGCGCGCATCTTCGCCTCGCGCTCGAGGCGCGCTTCCACGATCTTGTCGCGGGTGAAGCCCTCGCTCACGCTGGTGTAGTTCTTCAGCGAGTTCGCCAGGCTCTTGATGCGCGACGCGTTGCGAATCTGCACGTCGCGGTTCCCCTCGCCCGCCTTCTCGAGGAGCTGGATGACGTCCGCGAAGTAGCGGATGTTCGCCGGGTAGACGAACTCCTTGTAGTTGCGCACTTCGTCCGCGGTCTTGTAGCGGAACGTGCGGCCGGGATAGCCGGCCACGAGCACGGCGTCGCCCTCGTTGATCCCCTGCGTGGCCAGCTTGAGCCAGTGCTTCGGGCGGTACGGCTTGCCGTCGACGTACGCGCGGTAGAACGCGAAGTCGCCCGTGTGGCGCGGCCACTCGAAGTTGTCGATCTCGCCGCCGAACTCGCCGATCATGCGCGACGGCGCGTAGACGAGCCGCACGTCGCCGATCTCCATCTGCGTGAGACGCAGGTACTGCGACCCCTCGAAGAACGACGAGACGCGGCAGCGCACGCCGCCGCCTTTCTCGCACTCGGCGACGAGCTCCTTCGTCCTGCGGTCGAGGTGCTTCGCCAGCTCGACGTCAGTAAATGTGGGGCGGGCTTCAGCCCGCCCGGGGGCTTCAGCCCGCCCTGAGCGGGCTGAAGCCCGCTCTACATCGTTCACCCTCGCCGTCACGTCCTCGATGTTCGTCGTCACCCACACCTTCGTCCCCGGGGCCGCGGGCAGTTCCTCGGCGCGCGTGCGGGCGAGGAAGCCGTTCGTGATCAGGTCGCGCTCCGGCGTGGCGTTGTGCTGGATCGAGCCGAAGGCGCAGTGATGGTTCGTCACCACCAGGCCGTCCGGCGAGACGAACGACGCCGTGCAGCCGCCCAGCGAGACCACGGCGCCCATCGGATCGCCGGTCAGGTCGGCCAGACGCTTCGGGTCGATGGTCACGCCGGCCTTCTGCAGCTCGGCCGCGAGCTGCGGCATCTGCTGCGGCATCCACATCCCCTCGGCATACGCGGCGGCGCTAACGAACAGGAGACAAAGGAGTTTCATCATGCGCCAGCCCCCAACCCATAACCCCCACCCGAATTCCACGTAATATGCATCCGTTACACGGAGGCAACAACGATGGGTCTTTGGGACGCACTCAAGAGCGAGTTCATCCAGATCATCGAGTGGCTCGATGACAGCAGCAACACCCTGGTCTACCGTTTCCCGGTCCACGATCAGGAAATCAAGATGGGCGCGCAGCTCACCGTGCGCGAGAACCAGGTCGCGATCTTCGTCAACGAGGGCGAGGTCGCGGACGTGTTCAAGCCCGGCCGCTACGAGCTGTCGACGCAGAACATGCCCATCATGACCACGCTGCGCGGCTGGAAGTACGGCTTCGACTCGCCGTTCAAGGCGGAGGTCTACTTCTTCAACACGCGCCTCTTCACCGATCTCAAGTGGGGCACGCAGAACCCGGTCATGATGCGCGACGCGGAGTTCGGCATGATCCGCATGCGCGCCTTCGGCACGTACGCGATCCGCATCGCCGACGCGCGCGAGTTCTTCAAGACCGTGGTCGGCACGCAGGGACTGACGACCACCGAGGACATCCTCGTGCAGCTGCGCTCGACGATCATCAGCCACATGTCGGACATCGTGGCGGAGTCGAAGATCGCGGCGCTCGATCTCGCGTCCTCGTACCGCGAGCTGTCGACGCTCGCGCAGAAAGAGCTGCAGCCGTCGTTCGCGACGTTCGGCCTCGACCTGGCGCGTTTCAACATCGACAACATCTCGCTTCCCGAGGAAGTGGAAGCCGCGATCGACCAGCGCACGAAGCTGGGCGTCCTCGGCGACCGCATGAATCAGTACACGCAGATGCAGGCCGCCGAGTCGATCAAGGTCGCCGCGGCGAACCCCGGCGGCATCGCCGGCGCCGGCGTCGGCCTCGGCGCGGGCGTGGCCATGGGCAACGCCATGGGCGCCGCGTTCGGGCAGTCGCAACAGCAGCAGGGCGCCGCGCCTCCCCCGCCGCCGTCCGGCACGACGAACGTCCCCCGCTGGTCGATCGCCATCGACGGCAAGACGTACGGCCCGTACACGGACGACGGCCTGCGCGCGATGGTGCAGAGCGGCCAGGTCGCCGCATCCACGCAGGCCTGGCGCCCCGGCGCCTCGGGCTGGGCCGCGATCGACACGTATCCGGAGCTCGGCGGCGGGTCGTCGACGATGCCTCCGCCGCCTCCTCCACCGGTGAAATGACAATGTGGGGACGGGCTTCAGCCCGTCCCGGGGCGGGCTGAAGCCCGCCCCACATTTCCATGACCGCAGACGCCGTCACCACGAAGATCCGCAAGTTCCCCTGCGAGGGATGCGGCGCGGACCTGCGCTGGGAGCCGGGCGTCACGGCGCTGAAGTGCCCGTGGTGCGGCACGGTGAAAACCGTCGCCGCACCGTCGGGCCGCATCGACGAGAAACCGATCGAGGCCGGGCTCCGCGCGCCGCGCGACCTCGGCTGGGGCGCCGAGCGCAAAGTCATCGCCTGCAAGCGCTGCGGCGCGCACACGACGCTCGAGCCGCACGTCGCCGCGACCTCGTGCGCGTTCTGCGGCACGAGCTCGGTCGTCGAGGCGCCGGCGAACGCCAACGTCGTGCGCCCCGAGGGACTGCTGCCGTTCCGCGTGCCGCAGGACAAGGCGCTGCAGCTCTTCCGCGGCTGGCTCTCCGGACTCTGGTTGCGCCCCAACGATCTCAAGCGCGCCGCGCGCACGACCGGCATCCAGGGCGCGTACATCCCCTTCTGGACCTTCGACGCCGCCACGTTCTCCCGCTGGCAGGCGGAGGCCGGCTACTACTACTACGTCACCGTGCAGGTGGTGGAGAACGGACGCACCGTCAGCAAGCAGCAGCAGCGCATCCGCTGGGAACAGGCGTCGGGCACGCTGCAGCTCTTCTTCGACGACGTGGCCGTCCCCGCATCGCGCGGCATCGACCCGTGGCTGAGCCAGCGCATCGAGCCGTTCCCCACCGCGGAGCTGACGCCGTACGACCCTCAGTACCTCTCCGGCTTCCTGGCCGAGGAGAACGCGGTCGACCTGCCGGAAGCGCTGGAGTCGGCGAAGAATCGCATGCGCGGCGACATCGAGCGCGCCTGCGCGAACGAGGTGCCGGGCGACACGCACCGCAACCTCCAGGTGCAGACCAGCTTCTCCGCGGTGGCGTACAAGAACTGCCTGCTGCCGATCTGGATCGCCGCGTACGACTATCACGGCAAGCCGTACCGCTACCTCGTCAACGGCGTGACCGGCAAATGCGACGGCACCGCGCCGTGGTCGTGGGTGAAGATCACGATCCTCTTCCTGACCCTCGCCACGATCCTGATGATCGTGCTGTACGTGTCGGAGTCGACGTGACGTTGGCGTCGCTGCGCCGCGACCTGCGCGCGGTGGCCACTCCCGAGCATGCAGAGGTCTCCCGCCGGTTCTTCAAAACCGGCAAGGGAGAGTACGGCGCGGGGGACAAGTTCCTCGGCATCCGCATCCCGCGGCTCCGCGAGGTGGTGCGCCGCCACGCCGATCTGCCGTTCCCGGACGTGGAGAAGCTGCTCGACTCCGCGTGGCACGAGGAGCGGCTGGCCGGTCTGCTGATCCTCGTCCGCCGCTATCGCAAGGAACCCGACACCGTCTTCGAGCTGTACCGCCGCAAGATCGCGCGGGTGAACAACTGGGATCTCGTCGACAGCTCCGCGCCACACATCGTCGGCGCGTATCTCGAGACGCGAGACCGCGCGTGGTTGTACGCGCTGGCGAAGTCGTCCTCGCTGTGGGAGCGCCGCATCGCCATGCTCGCCACGCAGCACCTCATCCGCCGCGGCGACTTCGCCGACGCGCTGGCGATCGCGAAGCTCCTGCTGCACGACACGCACGACCTCATTCACAAGGCCGCCGGCTGGATGCTGCGCGAGGTGGCCAATCGCGACCTGGCGGCCGCGGAGACGTTCCTGCGCGAGCACGCGCCGCGCATGCCGCGGACGATGCTCCGCTACGCCATCGAGAAGTTCCCCGAGCCGCTGCGGCGCCGCTACCTGGACGCGCGATGAGCGACGCGCTGCGCCGCCGCTTCGCGGAGACGGTCTCGCGTCACTTCTACATCTCCGCCGACCAGCCGCACTACGCCGCCCAGCTCGCCTTCGCCCTGGGCCGCTTCGACGCCGGACTCTCCATCGCCGCGCATCTGCAGACGCCGCGCGGCGCGCGCGTGCTCGACGTCGGCTCCGGCAACGGCGGCGTGAGCTTCGCCTTCGCCTCGGCCGCCGGCGCGCGCGCATACACGCTCGACCTCGCGCCGAATCCCGAGCTCCACGCGCTGCGGGAGATCGTCCCGCTGCGCAGCACCGTCGGCGACGGCGCGGCGCTTCCCTTCGCCGGCAACCGCTTCGACGTGGTCCTGCTCCTCGACACCATCGAGCATGTCGAGCATCCACGCGCGGTCGCGGCCGAGGCCATGCGCGTGCTGCGGCCGGGCGGCGTCTGCGTCGTCACCACGCCCGCGCGGCTGCGCTACCTCTTCCGCCGCGATCCGCACTTCGGCGTCCCCGGCATGGCCGTCCTTCCGAACGAAGCGCAGCGCTTTCTCGTCGACCGCGTCTTCCGCCGCCGCCCCGCGTACGACGTGACGCACCTCTACTGGAGCGCGGACGAGATCCTCCGCCTGTTCCCGGCGGCCGCGAAGAGCGAGGTGCTCTTCAACCGCACCTACCGCCCCCCCGGAAAGTTCACCATCGAATGGATCCGCCACCCGCGCCACGCGGTCGAACAACTCCGTTACAACGTGCGGCGGTTTTTCTTCGATGGAGTGCTGGTATGGAAGTGAGCACCGAAACCATTTGACGCCGTCTCAGCCCCGCGTTACCTTCATCGCGTTCCGGAACTTCGTCCACGGGTCACCAATCGAGGAGGATTGTCGTATGGCGTTCGGCCGCATCGTCCGTAGCCTGTCTGTCGGGATACTCATTTTCCTTTTCGCCGTTCCGCTCTTCGCCGCGCATGGCCACATCGCCGGCCGGATCACCCGCGCCGACGGAGGAGGAATCGGCGGCGTCATCGTCCAGGTCATCGAGACCGGCGAGGCGCAGCTCTCGGACGCCAACGGAGACTTCCGTTTCGAGGTCCCGCCGGGCACGTACTCGCTGCAGTTCGTCGCCGGCGACAAGGTCGCCAACGAGACCGGCGTGGTCGTCCCCTCGGGCGGCACGGCCCGTGTCGACAAGAAGGTCGACTGGAACCTGAGCGTCGCCGAGACGATCACCGTCTACTCGGCCTCGCGCCGCGTCGAGCGCGTCGTCGAGGCGCCGGCCGCGGTCACGGTCATGGCCCAGGAGGAGATCGCGGCGGTCGCGCCGTCGGGCCAGGCCCCGCGCATCGTGGAGTCGGCGCCCGGCGTCGACTTCTCCAACAGCGGCCTCTATGACACGAACTTCAACGCGCGCGGCTTCAACAGCTCGCTGAACCGCCGCATCCTCACCCTGGTCGACGGACGCGACCCCGCGGTGGCCTTCCTCGGCTCGCAGGAGTGGGCCGCGCTCTCGTTCCCGCTCGACGAAATGGCCAGCGTGGAGCTCGTCCGCGGACCCGGCTCCGCGCTCTACGGCGCGAACGCCTTCAGCGGCGTCCTGAACATGACCACCCGCTCGCCGAAAGCGAGCCCGGGCGGACGCCTGATGCTGACCGCCGGTGACCTCAACACCAGGCGCGGCGACATCCGCCACGCCGGTGGCCTCGGCGGCGAGGTCTACTACCGCGTCGTCGGCGGCTACCAGCAGTCGGACGACTTCGCCCGCTCGCGCAACGTCAACGTCGAGTACACCGTCCCCTGCGCCACCACCGCTTCCATCAACTGCCTCCGCCGCGAGGCCGCCCCGCTCGCGCTCGAGGAAGTGAACATCCGCTTCGGCGGCCTCCGCTTCGACAAGCACTTCGGCAACACCGACGTGTTCACCGCCGAAGGCGGCTACTCGACGATCGAAGGCCCGGTCTTCCAGACCGGCATCGGCCGCGTGCAGGTCACCGACGTCGAGCGCCCGTGGGTGCGCCTCAACTACAACATGCCGCGCTGGAACATCGGCGGCTACTGGGACGCGCGCAAGGCCGAGAACCAGGTCGCGCTGGCGTCCAACGCGCGCCTCTACGAAGACTCCAGCAACCTCCACGCGGAGCTGCAGACCAACTGGGACTTCTTCCGCGGCCGCACGCGCGTGATCGGCGGCGTCGCCTACAACTCGCAGGAAGTCGACACGGCCAACCCGCAGGGCTTCCAGACGCTGATGCTCGCCGCGCACGACGAGCGCCAGCAGTCGGCGTTCGGCCAGATCGAAGTGGACCTCGGCACGAGAGCGAAGCTCGTCGGCGCCGCGCGCTACGACGACTCGACGCTGCACGAGGGACAGTTCTCGCCGAAGGCGGCCATCGTCTTCACCCCGAGCACCAACCACACGCTGCGCTACGGCTACAACGAGGCCTTCCAGCGCCCGAACTACTCGGAGCTCTTCCTCGCCGCGCCGGCCGGCGCCCCGGCCAACCTCGCCGGCGCCGCGGCCGCGAATCCCGCGGCGGCCGCGCTCGCGCCGCTGCTCACGCAGCTCGGCTTCGGCGCCATGCCGATCCTGGCCCGCGGCAATGACGCGCTCGACGTCGAGAAGATCCGCAGCCATGAAGTCGGCTACGCCGGCATCTACGGCGGCAAGCTCTTCGTCACCGTCGACCTCTACCAGAGCCATCTCAGCAACTTCGTCACCGACCTGCTGCCGGGCGTGAACCCCGCGTTCGCGCCGTACCAGATCCCGACCACGCTTCCGGCCTCGGTGCAGGCGGGCCTGAACGGCTTCCTCAGCGCGGCGCTGGGCAGCAACCGCCCCGGCCTGACCACGGTCAACGGCGCGCCCGCGCTCGTGCTCTCCTACACGAACGCCGGCGAGGTCGATACGCGCGGCGGCGAAGTCGCCTTCAACTACTACATCAACAACAACTGGATCTTCGACTTCAACTACTCGCACTTCGACTTCGACGTGAAGGAGCAGGCTCTCGGCGACCGCCTCCTCCCCAACGCCCCGGAGAACAAGTTCAACCTCGGACTGGCGTGGCGCGGCACGAGCCTCGACGCGAAGGTCAGCTACCGCTGGGTCGAGGAGTACGACTGGGCGGCCGGCATCTTCGTCGGCAGCGTGCCGCAGTTCGACGTCGTCAACGTCAGCGCGAACTACCGCATCAACAAGATGCTCGGCATCGGAGCGGACATCAGCAACGCCCTCGACAACGAGCACTACGAGGCCTTCGGCGGCGACCTGATGTCGCGCCGCGCCCTCGGATTCCTTTCCTTGAACTGGTAAGCCTCATGAGCGAAGTCACCGTCGTCGCCCGCGCGAAGTTCAGAGCCGGAACGGAGGAGGAGGCCGAGCGCGCCCTGCGCGCGAACGCCGAAGCCTCCCGTTCCGAGGAGGGGTGCGTTTCGTACTCCGTCCTGCGCGGCGACGGCGGTGTCTTCATGACGGTCGAGCGCTGGCGCACCCGCGCCGACGCCGACCAGCACATGACCACGCCGCACGTGCAGCAGCTCTTCGCCGCGATCACACCCTTCCTCGACGGCGCGCCGGAGATCACCGTCTTCCGCGAGGTCTGACGAAGGCCACGTACTCTTCCACGGCCCGCGGGGACGCCAGCGCGTCCCCATGGCCCGCTCCCCTCACGATCAGCCGGCGATCATACTCATGGGCAAGGCCAAAATCGCCATCACCGTCGACGAACAGGCACTGGCAGAGATCGACCGCCTGGTCGAAGAGGGATTGTTCCCCAACCGAAGCCGGGCGATCGAGGAAGCCGTTCAGGAGCGCATCGCCAGGCTGCACCGTTCGAGACTCGCGCGGGAGTGTGCAAAGGTGGATGTGCGCGAGGAGCAGGCGCTGGCCGATGAGGGATATGCCCGGGAAAACGAATGGCCCGAATACTGAGAGGCGAGATCTACTGGTCCGAGTTGAATCCGACGTTGGGACATGACCAGGGTGGCCAGCGTCCCGTCCTCATCCTCAGCCACGACGTATTCAACGACCGCTCCGGGATCGTCATCGCAATCGCCATCACGAGTCAGGAGCCGCGAGCGGGGTTCCCTCTGACGCTGGAGATCACGACGGCGAAGCTGCCGAAACGTTCGTGGGCTCGCATCGGACAGATCCGCACGCTTTCGGTCGAGCGGCTCGGGAGGCGGCTGGGACGGATGGCACCAGAAGAATTGGACCGCATCGTCGAAGGACTCAACGAGATCGTCGCGTAAGCGCGGCGCGCCGGAGATCACCGTCTTCCGCGAGGTCTGACGAAGGCCGCGTACTCTTCCACGGCCCGCGGGAACGCCAGCGCGTCCCCATGGCCCGCTCCCCGCACGATCAGCACGCGCTTCACGTCGGACTGCGACGCCGCGTACAACGCGTGCGCGAACTCCGGCGGCGTGACGGTGTCCTCCGCGCCGGTGAGGAGGAAGAGCGGTCCCGTGTAGCTGCGCACGGCCGCGGCGTTGCTGATCTCGAGCAGCGCCGGCGCGATCTTCAGCCGCACGAACGGCTTCGCGTACCACGGGATCTGCCGCGTCCCCCAGCTGCGCACGTCGGGCGCCGTGGCCTCCAGCACGAGCCCGTCGACGGGGCGATGCGCGGCGATGTGTGCGGCGATGAAGCTGCCGAGGGAGACGCCGTGCACGATGAGCCGGCGATCGCCGGCGCGCTCGCGGACAAGGTCGTAGAGCGCCAGCGCGTCGCTCCGCACCGTCTCGATCGACGGCGTGCCGCCGCTGCGGCCGTAACCGCGGTAGTCGAACATCGTCACGTTCGCGCGCAGCGGTGCCAGCGCGCGCACGAGGAACGCGCCGTAGTCGTCGACGCGCGAGGCATTGCCCCCGAAGTAGAGGATCTCGACCTGCGCGTCGGGCGCGAGCACGCGCGCGCCGCCCAGTTCCCCGAGACGCACTTCCTCGGCGTTCGGAATCGGCGTCGGACGCGCGGCCGGTCCCGGGATGAAGAAGTGGTCGTCCTTCACCTCGAACGTCACGCAGCCGCCGAGCAGGAACAGAAGAGAGAGGAAGAGTGCGCGTTTCATAGTCGGGCCAGCAGCTCTTCGACGATCGCGGACGGCTCTCGTTCCGCGCTGACCTGCGTCGCGAAGCGCGGGTCGCCGTGCGCATCGCAGCATTCGCGCGCGCGGCGCAGTTCCCACTCCCCCGCATCCCTGCCGCGGCGGCGCAGGCGCTCGCGCACGACGTCGAACGGCGCGACGAGGCAGACGTGCAGCACGCGCGCGTCGAAGCGCGACGCGCCGTCGCGGAGCTCCGCGAGATACGCCGCGTTCGAGATCGCCAGCGGCACGATCACGTTCGGCCGGAGCAGACGCGTGCAACGCAGGCCGAGGAGCGTGAGGCGGCGCCACAGGGCGAGGTCCTGAAAGTCGTCCACACGGCGGAGGCGCTGCAGCGCGATCCCCAGCGGCTCGGGATCGAACAGCACCGCGCGCGGCAGACGCTCGACGAGCGCGCGGGACACCGTGCTCTTCCCGATCCCGAACGCGCCGTTGAGGAAGAGGATCACGCGGAGTAGCCTACTCGACATGCGCCTCGTCGCCGCCCTCGTCGTCTTCACCATCGCCGGCCACACCGCGCCGATGCGCGAGGTCGCGTTCACCCCCGACAGCACGCTCCTCGCGACGGGCAGCGTCGACCGCACGGTGAAGCTGTGGCGCGTCGCGGACCGCAGACTGCTGCGCACCATCGTGCAGCCGATGGGCATCACCTCCCTCGCCTTCAGCGGCGACGGGCAGACGCTCGTCACCGGCAGCTACGACGCGCTGGTGCGCGTCTGGCGCGTGCGCGACGGCGCGCTGCTGCGCACGCTGCGCGGTCACGAAGGGACGGTGTGGAGCGTGGCCATCAGCAGGGACGGACGCCTCATCGCCAGCGGCGGCGAGGACAAGACCGTGCGCCTCTGGCGCGACGGCGGGCTCGCGCACACGCTGCGCGGCCACACGCTGAATGTGTGGGGCGTGGCCATCACGCCCGACGGACGGACGATCGGCAGCGGCAGCTTCGACCGCACCGCGCGGCTCTGGCGCGCCGACACGGGCGCGCTGCTGCACACGCTCGAGGGACACGAGCAGGCCATCGTCGGCATCGCCTTCAGCCCCGACGGCCAGTGGCTCGCCAGCGGCGGCGACGACTCGGCCGTGCGCCTCTGGCGCGTGCGCGACGGGCGTCTCATGCGGACGATGACGAAGGACCTGCGCCACGTGTACGGCGTCGCGTTCAGTCCCGACTCCCGGACCGTGGCCGCGGCCGGACGCGAGAGCAGCGCCTTCGGCACGCTGCTGAAGAACGTCGGCATCTACGGCGACAACGGCACGACCGTCACGCTCTTCCGCGTGCGCGACGGCGCGGCGCTCGCGCGGTACGCCGAGCATCGCGACGACGTGTGGGCCGTGGCGTTCAGCCCGGACGGGCGGTGGCTGGCCAGCGGAGGCGAGGACGGCGCGGTGAAGCTGATCCGCCTGCGATAGCGGAGCGCCGCCGTCCCGGCGGCTGCCCGGGCGGCGTCCTCGCCGCCCGCCCGGGTGGCGGCGCGGGACGCCGCCACCCGGCAGCCGGCGGGGACGCCGGCGCTGCGCTGGCTCAGAGCCGGCGCAGCACGGCTTCGCCGGCGGCTTTCGTGCCGAGGCTGCCGCCGAGGTCGTGTGTCGTCTCTCCCGCGTGGATCGTCTCCGTCACGGCACGCTCGATCTCCTGCGCGGCGTCCGCGAACCCGAGGTAGTCGAGCATCATCGCGGCGGTGAGGATCGCGCCGAGGGGATTGGCCACGTCCTTCCCCGCGTATTTCGGCGCGCTGCCGTGGATCGGCTCGAAGAGCGACACGCGTCCGGGGTGGATGTTCCCCGACGCGGCCACGCCGAGGCCGCCCTGCAGCGCGGCGCCGAGGTCGGTGACGATGTCGCCGAACATGTTGTTCGTCACGATCACCTCGAACATCTCCGGCGCGCGCACCATCTGCATCGTCAGCGCGTCGACGAACATGTGGAAGTGCTCGATGCCGGGATAGCCCGCCGCCACCTCTTCGAACGTGCGCAGCCAGAGGTCGCCGCCGAAGCGCATGACGTTGTTCTTGTCGGCCATGCAGACGGACTTGCGTCCGGTCTTCTTCGCGAACTCGAACGCGTAGCGGATGATCCGCTCCACGCCGCGGCGCGACGACACGTCTTCCTGCACCGCGATCTCGTCCTGCGTCCCCTTCTTGAACACGCCGCCCATGCCGACGTAGGCGCCCTCCGTGTTCTCGCGGAAGATGACGAAGTCGATCTCCTTCGTCCCCTTCGTCTTCAGCGGCGAGAGGCGCTCGTCGAGCAGCTTCACCGGGCGGTAGTTGACGTAGAGGTCGAGCTGGAAACGCATGCCCAGGAGGATGTCGGCGGCGTGCTTCATGTCCGGCACGCGCGGGTCGCCGAACGCGCCGAGGTAGACCGCGTCGTAGTTGACGCGGATGTCGTCCATGGCGCCCGGGGGCATGGAGATGCCGGTGCGCAGGTACTCGTCCGCGTTCCAGCCGAAGTGTGTGAAGCGCAGTCCGAGGCCGTGCTTGCCGCTCACGTGCTCGAGCACGCGCATGCCCGCTGCGATGACCTCGGGACCGATGCCGTCGCCCGGCACGACGGCGATGTTCTTCGTCATTCCCACTCCTTGCGAATAAACGCGCGGATTATATGCGCCGGATCAGCGGGCGTTCGGACCGAACGCGCAGCGCCTGGACTGCGTTCGAGAGCGACGGCTAACGCTGCAGCAGTGCAGGTGGGGCGATGAGCTCGATGCCGCGCGTCGCCAGTTCGTCGCGGAGACGGGCGTCGCATAGCGCGCGCGTCTCCTGTTCCCACGCGTAGCCCCACCCGTACCCGCTCACGCCGACGCCGGGGTGCGTGACGAGCTCCGTCACGCCTTCGACGTGCTCGAGCAGCGGCACGACGTCCTGCAGGTGTCCGGCGGTGGCCACGCCGATGGTGCGGTCGTTCGTGAACGGCGCCCGCGCGCGGCGCCCGAGGGCGCTGAGCAGCGACATCGAGATCCCGCGAGCGGAGCCACCGTGATCGTCGACGATGCGCACGTAGCCGATTCCGTACTCGCGCGCCAGCTTCGCCACCACGTTGAAGATGCGCGGCAGCAGATGCAGATGCTGGTGCCCGTTGAGATGCGTCACGCGCAGCCCCGACGCGAGCACGCGCTCGATCTGCGCACGCAGCTCGCGCTCGATGGCGGCGAGGGAGATCGCCCGCAGCACGTACAGCGGCACGAACGACGTGTACTTGCCCGGCATGCGCAGTCCCGTGAGCGAGCGCTCCTCGACCAGCGCCAGATGCACGCCCACCTCCAGCGACGGCACGTCGCGCAGCCGCGCCACCGCGTCGTCGAACGCCGCGCCGCTCGCCACCACGCTGCACGCCGTGACGATCCCCTCACGGTGCGCGCGGATCGCCCCCTCGGTCATCCCGCGGTGCAGGCCGACGTCGTCAGCGGTGACGATCAGCAGCCGGCGCGGCATAGCGCTCCGCAGGTTCCTCGGAGACGCCCCGCTTCCGCATCTCCGGAAAGAGCGTGATCAGCTCGCGCAGGATCTTCAGCACCACGCCGAACGAGCCGAGGTGCGACACGCCGCGGGAGCGCGGGAAGTAGTCGATGCCGATCTGCTGGATCGAAAAGCCGGCGTTCTTCGCCTTCACCACCAGCTCGGCGTCGATGAGCGACCCTTCCGACTTGAGCTGCACGACGTCCAGCACGCGGCGCTTCATCAGCTTGAAGGAGAAGTTGATGTCGCGGTGCGGCCAGCCGAAGAGGATGCCGATCAGCCAGTTGTAGACCAGCGTGTAGATGCCGCGCTTGAGTCCTTCCATCGTCCGGTCGTGGCGGTAGGCGGCGATCATGTCCGCGCCGGTCAGCTCCATGGCCCGCATGGCGCGGCCGAGGACGTCGGGGTCGAAGGGAATGTCGGCGTCCATGTAGAACACCAGGTCCTTGGTGGCGGCGGCGAAACCGGTGCGCAGCGTCGCGCCGAGCTTGCGGTTCTGCTCGTGGCGGAAGACGCGCACCCGCGGATCCTCGGACACCAGCCGGGCCACGATCTGCGGCGAGGCGTCGGTCGAGGCGTCGTCGACGATGATGATCTCGTGGTCGCCCGCGTATTTCTCGAGCGACTCCCGCGACGACGCCACGGCGTGCTCGATGTTGAGCTCCTCGTTG
This sequence comes from Thermoanaerobaculia bacterium, assembly GCA_036375135.1. Classification (GTDB taxonomy): domain Bacteria; phylum Acidobacteriota; class Thermoanaerobaculia; order Gp7-AA8; family Gp7-AA8; genus QHVT01. Next base: position 18,838 of record DASUSL010000070.1, read on the forward strand.
TACATCGGGATGACCAGCGAAACGGACGGCTTCATGGCGGCGGCAGTGTACGTGGTGCGGACCCTGCTATGCATCCCCGGCAGTGAAGTTCGTGCGGCTTTTTCTCTCGGTGATCTGCGGCGTACCGATCGTAGGAACTCTGCTCGGACTCAGCCGCCGCCCGCACTGGCTGTTCCGCATGTGGGACTTTCCCCGCGTCCAGCTCGCCACCCTCGCGGGCCTCGGCGCGCTCGCGTACCGGCTCTTCGCCTGGCGCGGCAAAGGGCGTGACCGTGCCCTCGTCGCGGCGAGCGGGGCCGTAGTGGCGTGGCACCTCTACCGGATTCGCACGTACACGCCCCTTACGCGCCCGAACGTGAAGCGCGCAAGCCGCGTCGACCCCGACAACCGCATCACGCTGATGATGTGCAACGTGCTGGAGGACAACCGCCAGTACGACCGCCTCGTGCAACGCATCGAGCAGGCCGATCCGGACGTCCTGATCACGGTCGAAGTCGACGACGGCTGGATGGAGGCGCTGGAGCCGGTGGCCGCGCGCTACGAGCACGTCGTGCGCAAGCCGCTGAACAACACGTACGGCATGGTGCTCTTCTCGCGCTTCGAGCTGATCGACCCGCGCATCGAGTTCCTCATCGAGGACGACATCCCGTCGATCCACACGCGCGTGCGATTGCCGAGCGGCGTGGAGGTCTCGCTGCACGCGCTGCATCCCCGTCCGCCCGAGCCGATCCACGACCAGGACTCCGCGCCCCGCGACGCGGAGCTGGTGATCGTCGGACGCAGCGTGGCGAAGGAAGAGGGACCGGTCATCGTCGCGGGCGACCTGAACGACGTGGCGTGGTCGGACACGAGCGAGCTGTTCGTGCGCCTGAGCGGCCTGCTCGACCCGCGCGCCGGCCGCGGCTTCTACAACAGCTTCAACGCGCAGCACCCGCTCTTCCGCTATCCGCTCGATCACGTCTTCCACTCGAAGCACTTCAAGCTCGTGCGCATCGAGCGGCTGCCCGACGTCGGCTCGGACCACTTCCCCATCCTCATCGAGCTGCAGTACGAGGAGGAGGCGGTGGTGCAGCAGGAAGAGTCGGAGACGAAGCCGGGGGATGAAAAGCTGGCGGCGGAGAAGCTCGAAGCCCTGCCCACCTGACGCGACGCCTGGTGGAGGACAGGCAATCCTGCCTGTCTTCCACCGCAGGTCGAGGTTCGCGATCCCATGACAACCATGGCATAGAGGTTCGTGAACCATCATCACAAGGCTCGGAACCCCTCGTGCCATGGCTGCGGAACCTCCGCACCGAGGTTTACTTACCCGATGGCCGAGGTTTTTGGCCCACAGGACTGTGCTTTATGGACCTTTTGATGATGGGATCAGAACCTTGCGACGGAGGTTTTCTTACCGTGGAGCTACGGTTCCTGATCCATGAAACCTGGGTTCGCGGACCTTCAGGAAACGGTTCTTCAGCCGTCGACGACGGCTCGTACGGTGCAGCGCAGGCGCGCTTACGGCTTCTTCGCCGTGTAGATGATGTGCGGGTGCGGATAGCCGCGGTCGATCGCCCGGGCCTTGAAGTTCGTGAAGCCGATCTCGCGCAGCATCGTCTCCACCTCCGCGCGCGACTGGTAGATGAACCCCTCGCCGATGCTGATGTGCAGGAAGTGATCGGACAGCCACTCCTGAAAGCGCGCCCACTTCATCTTCCAGCGATGCCCGTTGTCCATGTCCTTGAACACCAGCGTCCCGCCGGGACGCAGCCGCGTGAAGAGCCGCGCGAAGAGCGCGTTCCGCACCTCGGGGGGCATGCGATACGTGACGTCGTAGACCACGGCCGCGTCGAAGTCGCTGCCGCGCACGCAGTCGTCGAAGCCCGCCACCTTTTTGATCTTCGGCGACGGCGACGGCAGGACGCTCTTGCGCAGGTCCGGCTCGACGGCGATCACTTCCTTGATGCGATCCTCGATCAGCACCCCGTACGCCGCGTGCCCCGACCCGACCTCCAGCACGCGCGCGCCCGCCGGCACGTCTTCGAGCGTGCGCGTGAACGGACAGGTGAGGTAGCGGATGAGGATGTGCAGCCGGTGCCCGGCCGGGTACTTGCCGAACGCGCGATGCAGGACTCGAAAACCTCGGAGGCCGATGGACATAAAGGCCGCGGATTATAAGTCTGGACTGCGGCAGCGTGGCTGCCGCTCTCGAACGTAGGACAGGCTTCAGCCTGTCCTACGCTCGCGAAGAGGTGCGCGAACTGCACCGGAGGGACAGGCTGAAGCCCGTCCTACGTTCGAGAGCCTACGCGTTGAGGCGCCTGGCGACCATGCGCGTGAGGATCGCCGCCGCGGCCACGAGCAGACACACAACCGCGATCTTCGCGTGGGTGGCCGCGCCGATCGCGGCGCCGGCCATCGTGTCGACGAAGTAGGCGAAGAGATACGTGCTCGGGAGGATGCCGAGGAACGTGGTCAGGACGTAGTCGCGCGTGCGGACGCGCGTCGCGCCGGCGAGGTAGTTCAGCGCCACGTAGGGCACCACCGGCACCACGCGCAGCAGGAAGAGCGTGAACGGCGACTCCAGCGCCGGCATGTGCTCCTTCGCGATGCGGCGCTCGATCCACGGCGCGAGCCCGCGCCGCGCGAGGAAGAACGGCAGCGTCGACACGACGGTGCACGTCAGCAGCTCGATCGTCCCGCCGATCTTCCACCCCCACGTCAGCGCCGCCGCGGCGGAGAGCAGTCCCACCGGGAGGAAGAGCAGCGTGAAGAGCGCGTACAGGGCGACGAAGAGTGGGACCGCCCACCACTCGTCGGCGCCCGAGCGCATGGTCTCGACGGCCGCTCGCGCGGCGGGGATGTCGCCGAGGCGCGTGGCGACGAGCGCCACGGCAACGACGGCGATCGTCATCGCCAGCAGCGGCAAAAGTCCGCGTATGCGTGATTCCATTAGAATGACGGCCACTTTATGAAGGAGTCCAACAGTGGCCAGTTTCCCCGGCGTTGACTATTTAGAGATCGATTCTCTCTTCTCCGAAGAAGAGCTGATGGTAAGGCAGACCGTGCGCGATTTCGTCGATGAGGAAGTCCTTCCCATCATCGAGGAATGCAACCGCGAGGAGAAGTTCCCCCATCACCTCATCCCCAAGATGGCCGAGATGGGCCTTTTCGGCGCGACGATCAAAGACTACGACCTCCCCGGCCTCAATCACGTCGCGTACGGCCTGATCATGCAGGAGCTCGAGCGCGGCGACTCCGGCCTGCGCTCGTTCGCCTCCGTGCAGTCGGGCCTGGTGATGTACCCGATCTACACCTACGGCTCGCAGGAGCAGAAGGACTACTGGATCCCGAAGCTGGCCGCCGGCCAGGCCATCGGCTGCTTCGGCCTGACGGAGCCCGACTTCGGCTCGAACCCCGCCGGCATGCGCACGCACGCCCGCCGCGACGGCGACGCGTGGGTGCTCAACGGCGCGAAGGCGTGGATCACCAACGGCAGCATCGCCGACGTGGCCGTGGTCTGGGCGAAGTGCGAGGGCACGATCCGCGGCTTCCTCGTCGAGAAGGACACGCCCGGCTTCACCACCGCGTACCACATGGGCAAGTTCTCGCTGCGCGCCTCCGTGACGTCGCAGCTCTTCTTCGAGGACTGCCGCATCCCGCTCGAGAACGTGCTGCCGGAGACGAACGGCCTGAAGTACCCGCTGGGCTGCCTGACGCAGGCGCGCTACGGCATCGCCTGGGGCGTCCTCGGCGCGGCCATGGGCGTCTTCCACACGGCCAACGAGTACGCGAAGTCGCGCATCCAGTTCGGCGGCCAGCCGATCGCCTCGCACCAGCTCGTGCAGAACAAGCTCGCCTGGATGATCACCGAGATCACCAAGGGGCAGCTCCTCGCGCTGCAGACGGGGCGCATGAAGGACGAGGGGAAGCTCAAGCCACAGCACGTGTCGATGGCGAAGATGAACAACTGCAACATCGCCCTGCAGTGCGCGCGCATCGCCCGCGACATCCTCGGCGCGAACGGCGTCTCGGACGAGTACCCGGTCATCCGGCACATGATGAATCTCGAGTCGGTCTACACGTACGAGGGGACGCACGACATCCACAACCTCGTCATCGGGCAGACCGTGACCGGCATCCCGGCCTACAACCCGCCGATGTCGAACACGCAGGAGCGGGAGCAGACCGAGGCGGCGGCGTCTCGCGCGGGAAAGTGACGCGGCGGCACCTGCTCGGCCGCGACAGAGGGCCTGCGCATGGCGCAGGCCCTTTGTGTTTCGTTCAGGAGTGCGGCAGCGGCCTAGCTGCCGCTTTCTGAGCCCGATGCAGGAAAGCGGCGGCTCGTCGCCGCCGCACTCCTAGAAGACCTGTACGGGGTCGCTGAGCTCGGAGGTTTCGTAGCCGGCGGGTGGACGGTACACCTCGCCGGCGGGCTTCGCTTCGTCGCGCAGAAAGTAGAGCGTCACGCCGCGGGTGATCGTGCCGGTGATCCATTGTCCGCGCAGGTCGCCCGGCACCGTCAGCTCGATCTTCTCATTCGAGAAGACGTGCGTCGCGCCGAGCCACCTCTCCGCTTCCGGATGGCCGTGGCGGCTGAGGGACGTGCTGGCGTAGAGATCGACCGAGGCACCCCACCACGACGTGCCGTGGATCGTGGTCGTGTCCGTGGCCGGGTCGTACGTCGCATGCGTGATGTTCGGCTTGTTCGGAATGCCGCTGATGTCGTTGTCGCGGTTCGGCGCGATCAGGTCGAGACCGATGTCCCAGCCCCGCAGCCCGTTGCGGATCATCGAGTTCCGCCGCATCTGCACGAGGCCGCGGTTCCGCGTGCGTACGATGCCCCACTCGCCGTTGCCGTGCACGATGTTCTCGACGAGGTCCGCGCCGGGCGGGATGCCGCCGAACTGCGGCTCGTCGGCCGTGTTCACGAAGATGCCCGTCGCGCCGTTGTTCACCACCACGTTGTTGAAGACCTCGGAGTAGTAGCTGCCGTCGATGAAGATGCCGGCGCGGCGATGGTCGACGATCACGTTCTCGCGCAGTGAGACGTCGATCGCCTTGGCCACGATGCCGCGCTCGTTGTTCGCCAGCCACGAGTTGCGGACGTACAGCCCGTAGCCGCCGGCGTCGTAGCACTGGTAGAACGCCGCGTCCTGCCGCGCCTCGATGCCGTGGCCGGGGAAGTTGCGGATCTCGAGATTGCGCACGTCGAGGTGACAGCCGCCATCGAAGACGAGCCCGTGGCCCTCACTCAGCAGCGATCCGTCGAGCACCACGCGCGCTTCGCGGCCGCCGCTGACGCGCACGGCCCCGCGCAGGTGCGGCAGCGGAGTGCGCGGCTGCACGAGCTGCACGCCGCCGCGGAAGCCGATCGTGCACGGCGTTTCGTCGCACGCCGCACCGGCCTCGAGGATGGCCTGCCGCAGCGTCCCCGTTCCCTCGTCCTCCGTGCTGTCGACGACGAAGAGCCGCCGCAGCGCGACCTCCGCGCGGAAGGCGTTGTTGTCCGGGTCGAAGTCTTCCCGATCCGATTCCACCGATGCCGTGGCCACGACTCTGCCGCCCTCGCGGCGATCCGGCGCGCGGTAATGCAGCCGCACCAGCTCGAAGTCATGGATTGCGTCCATCTCCGGGATGCGGCACGTGACCTCGCCGCCCGCGATCGTGCAGGTGGCCGTCGGCTCGCCGAAGCCCCAGTTCGTCGGCACGGCGCGAAGGATCTCCCCGCCGTCTTCGATCTTCGCCCGCACCACGATGTTCGTCGCGTGCCCGCCGCTGTTGGTGATGCCGAGGCGGAATGATCCTTCGCCGCCCGGCTCCATCGTCTCGTCTTCGCTGATCAGCGAGCCCCACATGTCCGGCAGGCCCGTCTGCACGATCGAGTAGCGCACGCTGTTGTTCGACGCCGGCCCCTCCGGCGTGCTCGTCGAGACGGTGGCCGTGGCCTCGTACGTCCCCGGCTCCTCGAGCCGCACCGACACACCCGCGCTGGCCCAGATGTCGTCGCGGGTCACGAACGGCATCGTGCAGCGCACGGGATTCGTGTCCGTGCAGGTCATCCCTTCACCGCGCGCATGCACCTGCGTGATGGTCCCCGGCACGTTCAGCTCGAGCACGACGTCGCGCGCCGGCTGCTCGCCGTTCCACTGCAGCCGCACGTTCCAGGTGTAGTACGGCACCGCGATCCGGGCGTCCGAAGTGAAGATCGCGCTGAGGTCACCGGCCTGGCCGAGGGTCGGAAGCGCGAGAAGAAGGGAGACGAGGAGGAAACCGAGAGAGCGCCGGGTCATGATCTGAATACGGACGAAGCGTTCCGACCGTCGCGTCATTCCGTTCTGTTAGAGTGTGCGCGAAATTTTCCGGAGCAGAACGGAGCGACATGGAATCGAGTCTGGAAGTCGGGTTTCTCCGCGCGGCAGAGAAGGCGGCCATCGCCGCGGCGCGCACCATGGGTTACGGCAAGCGCAAATATTCGGACCAGGTCGCGGTCGAGGCGATGCGCGAGGAGCTGAACAAGCTCAAGATGCGCGGCTCGGTCGTGATCGGCGAGGGAGAACGCGACAAGGCGCCGATGCTGTACGTCGGCGAGCCGCTCGGCCGCGGCTGGACCGAAGGCGAGATCTACCCCGAGGTCGACATCGCGGTCGATCCGCTGGAGGGGACGAACCTCTGCGCCACCGGCTCCGCGAACTCGATCGCCGTCATCGCCGCCTCGGAAAAAGGTGGCCTGCTGAACGCGCCCGACATCTACATGGACAAGATCGTCGTCGGCCCGACGGCGGCCGAGGCGGTGTCGCTCAACGCGTCGGTGGAAGAGAACCTCAACCGCCTGGCGGAGGCGTTCCAGCGCGACGTCGATGAGCTGACCATCGTCGTGCTCGACCGCGAGCGGCATCACGATCTCATCGCGCAGATCCGCGAGGCGGGCGCGCGCATCAAGCTGATCACCGACGGCGACCTCTCCGCGGGCATCGCCGCCGCCGTGCGCGGCACGGGCATCCACGCCGCGATGGGCATCGGCGGCGCGCCGGAAGGCGTGCTCACCGCCGCCGCCATGCGCTGCCTCGGCGGCAGCATGCAGGGCAAGCTCAAGCCTCTCGAGAAGTGGCAGGAGGACCGCCTCCGCTCGATGGGCTTCAAGGACGACGAGAAGGTCTACGACACGTCCGAGCTGGCCGCCGGCAACGACATCATCTTCTGCGCCACCGGCGTCACCGACGGCGACCTCCTGCGCGGCGTCCGCTTCTTCGGCGGCGGCATCCGCGTCTCGTCGCTGTTCATGTCCCTCAAGACGAACGTGATCCGCTTCGTGGACACGATCTATCGCGAAGAAGGGTCGAAGCTGGCAGTGTCGTTCACGTAGGCCGCGGCGTAATATCTGTGGGCGCATGACGAAACCGAGCTCACAGACGACGTTCAGCGACGACGAAGCCTACGTGACGAGATTGTCCGGCGGCACTCGCGTCGTCGTCGCGCACGGCGGGACGCCCGAGGAAGCGGAACGTCGCGCCAGCCGGTGGTGGGAGGCTCGCGACAGGCAGTTGGCCAGTGCCGCGCAGGCCGGCGACGACGAGGGCCTTCGTGTGGCATTCGAAGAGCTCGCGCTCACGTGGTCGGCCGCTACCGCGCATCTTTCGTCACCGACGGCGACCTCCTGCGCGGCGTCCGCTTCTTCGGCGGCGGCATCCGCGTCTCCTCGCTGTTCATGTCGCTCAAGACGAACCAGATCCGCTTCGTCGATACGATCTACCGCGAAGAAGGCTCCAAACTCGCCGTCAGCTTCACGTAAAGGGGGGCGGGCCTCCCCGCCCGTCGCCACTTGCTGTTGAGCTGTTGAGCCGAGAAGTGATTCGAGTCTTCAAACACCTTTCTCGCTCAACAGCTCGATCGCTCCTCAA
>DASUSL010000071.1:0-6556 GCA_036375135.1 Thermoanaerobaculia bacterium
CGCGGCCAGCTCGGCACTGCGAAGCACCGTGTTCCGCCGGCTCCCGACGACTGCTGCCGTCGCGGTCGCGCGTCCGGCGGCGGGCGAGCTGCGGACCACGGTGCTCTGGGCAGGAGACTCTCGCTGCTACGCGCTCTCACCCGCATACGGGCTGCAGCAACTGACCCGCGATCACCTGCGCACCTTCTCCGATGCGCTCGGGAACCTGACGACGGATTCGTCCATCTCCAACTGCATCACCGCCGATGCGCCGTTCACCATCGACAGCGCCGAGTGCTCGATCGCAGCACCCGTTATCCTCATCGCCGCGACCGATGGCTGCTTCGGCTACGTTCCCTCGCCGATGCACTTCGAGGCGCTCCTGGTTGCGTCGCTCGTTTCAGCGCGCTCGGTTGCGGAGTGGCATGCCGGACTCGCAGCGCGCGTGACGGCTGTCGCCGGCGACGATGCATCGCTCGCCTCGATCGCCATCGGCTGGTCGAGCTTCCGCACGCTCCGTCGTGCGTTCGCCGATCGGCTCCGCATTCTCCAGCAGACCTACCTCGATCCGTTCGTTACCGCGCCGGAGACGCTGCCGGCCCTCTGGCTCGCGTACCGCGCGACGTACGAAGCGCTACAACCGAAGGAGCTCGCATGCGTGACGACGTAATCCGCGGCTACCGGCTCGTGACGCCGTTCTCGACGGCGGGCGGCGGGCAATGCCAATGGGCGCTCGTCGAACGTGGCGGCGTCGTGTACTTCCTCAAGCGGTTTCTCACGCCGCGGTACCCCGTCCCCGGCAGCCCCGGCAGCGCGGCCACGAAGCGGCGGAAGCTCACGCAGTGTGAAGCGTTCGAGAAGCACCACCGCGCGCTCGCGGATGCGCTCCAGCACCGGTGCGCGCCGGGTGGGAACCTCGTCGTCACGCGGGACTTCTTCCGCGAAGGGACGGCCTACTACAAGATCACCGAGCGCGTCGAGACCGAGCACCTCTCAACGAACGACATCGCGGCGCTCCCCGACGAGAAGCGACTCCTCCTCCTGAAGACGATCACCCACAGCCTCCTCATCCTCCACGACGCGAACATCGTCCATGGCGATCTGAAGCCGGACAACGTGCTCACGAAGCGGACGGAGGCCGGTGTGCTCGTCACGAAGCTCATCGACTTCGACGACAGCTTCTTCAGCGCGGCCCCGCCACCCGTAGGCTCCGTCGTCGGCGATCCGGTGTACCTCGCGCCAGAGACGGCGGCATACAGCGAGGGGGCTGCGGACGGCAGGACGCTGACGCAGAAGGCCGACGTCTTCTCGCTGGGGCTCCTCTTCTCTTCGTACATCCTCGGGAGCAAGGCGTTCGCGGCGTTCTCGACGCACGGGCACCACTACGCGCACGAGTTCATCCTCCGCGGAAAGCCGATCCCGCTCGCCTGGCCGCGCCTTACTGCACACCTGCGGCCGCTCATCCAGCAGATGCTGAGCGCAACCCCGGATGCGCGACCGTCCACCCGCGAGGTGCTCGACGCTCTGAAAACGGGCGCGATCGCGCGCCCTGTTCGCCCGGTCGCACCGACGCCGGCTCCCGCTGCATCGACCGGGAGGCTCTCTGGACGCCTCGTTGGTGAGGCTCCTGCGACCGCGGCATCGACGCACCTGAAGGGGACCCTACTCGGATCATCGCGATGAGCTTCTGGCCCTGCCCCACGTGTGAAACGTCGAACGCCACGGTTGCGGCGCGCTGCGATGTCTGCGGCGCGCCGCAGCCGTCTGTTGTCGTGCCGCCGACGACGTCGGTCACAGCCCGTCCAACTCCACCAGCTCGTCGCGGCGCCGCTGTCCGCCCGGTCATTCCACCGACAGCCGCAGTCACACCCATCCCGCGCAGCCCGGCACCCCGCCGACATGCGCCGCTTCCCGTTCGGAGTGTAGCCGCGGTGGCACCAGTCACCGTCGACCGCCACACGACCTCCGCGCCGCCTGCATGGTCACTCGACGAGCTGCCACCGCACCTCCAGCTGATGCAGTTCATGGCGCGCGCGAGCGCCGCCCTTCGGCGCTGGCTTCGCTGGTAGCACCTCCACGCCTCACCGGACGAAAGCGAAGGTCTTTCGAAGCTCCGCGATGCCCGGCCGACCAGGCGCGCTGGGGAGCATCTCGACGATCACCGGGAGAGGGAGCGACGCGGTCGCCGCACGAAGGGCTTCGCAGCGCCGCGCGTTGTTCGTGAGAAGCACGATCGCCGCGGTCGCGTCGCCCGCCCACCCGGACAGCACGGCGCACAGCTTCTCGAGCTTGGGGAGGAAGACGGCATTCAGACGCTCGGAGCCGCGATCGATCTCGATCCCGAGGAGCAGCGTTGGCTTGTCGGCGGGCTCGGTGAACGAGGCCAGCACGTCCGGGATCGCGACGGGCCGCGGATCGAAGCGGCGCTGGAGCGCCCATGCAGGGAGTAAGAGGTCCGGGGTGCGTGTGGCGTGGCCGAGGACGATGAGCGCGTCGATGATCCAGAGCTGGTGCTCGATGTGGCCTTCCGCAATCGGCGTGCGCGGTACGAAGATCTCGTTCGCATCGACGCCGTTCGCGATGAGGAGCGAGCGCCCGCGCGAGGTGAGCCGCAGCCGGTTGATTCCGATGCCTCTCCAGCGCGAGGTGACGATGAGCTCGCGCTTCAAGGCGCGCCGCACGAAGCGCGACACGACGACTTCGCTCACGGCGCCGAACACGCCTTCGTGCAGCTGATACTGCGCGAGCTCGCCCGCGCGGCCGATGAACCGCAGGGCGTCCACGTCGCGAGGACTGACCGCTGCGTCGCGCGGATCGACGCCGCGACGACGATCGCCGGGCCACTCCGTTGTCCCGATGGGTCGATCCGAGACGAGCAGTTCCAATGGACGGCTCGGGTCCGGAGCGTCGTTCGAACGGAGTGGCGCGGAGAAGTCGCCTGCTTGGTACGAGAGGTCTGCCATTAGAACACCGTCGCCCGCGTGTCGGAGAGTTCGAGAAACGCCGCCTCCTGGCGGAAGAACCTTCGGATGAAGGACTCGATCCGTGCGATCTGCTCCTCTGCCTCCTCCACAGGGAGTGTCACGACGTAGGATCGGGATCGGTCGCGCATGACTTCGCCGGTCTCCGGCGAGCGCCATGCCCCCTCCACGTCTCCACGGCGCGTGAAGCCGCCGCAGAGTTCCGTGAAGAGGTGCTCGAGCGTGGTGAATGCTGATTGCGGGAAAGCATCGCCATCGTTGTCCGCGAGTGGAACAAGGATGTCGACGTGCGTCATTTGTCGCATAAGCGCGAGGGTTAGGAAGTCGCGCGGTGCGATGTCCACAGGCTTGGCTCTCGACCAAGCAAGATCAGAAACGAAGGGAAAGACTGCGCCGCGACCTCGCCAGGTGGGCGGGTGCGCTCCCGTTGAATCGCGCCGTGCTGCGGTGCCGATGGCAAACGGCAGGACGGCCGCGAACGTTCGCGCGCCCGCCGTCGCCGGCGAGGTCGCGTGCAGCTTGAGCGTGGTGATGGATGCCGACATCGGTTACCTCTCCGCCGGCACCTGCAGCTGCTGTGTATGACGTTCGATGGTCTCGTTCACGAGCGGGTTGATGCGCGCCTTGAACGGCTCGACGAGTTCCGATTCCAGCGTGACTTCGATGGAGTAGTGCGCGAAGGGCACGTACGGGAAGCCGTGGTAGAAGCCCGGCTCCTCATGGAGGTGGAAGCTGATGTCAGCGCCAAACTCCTCCTCTGCGATGAGCCTGACGTTGGCCCACGCGGTGTACGGGATCTCCACGCGATTACCGTCGTCATCGACGGTCGGGATAACGCGGCGAATAGTGTCGGTCATACAGGTGTGGATTACTGAATGGGGGCACAGCAGCGCGTGCGGGACGAAACGGGTCGGCGGCGGCATCCTCCTTTCGCTCAAGAGTGAAATCGAGAAGCAGCGCCGGACGTTTCGGCGCAGGAAGTTAGACCAGGACGCTGTCTGCACCCGCCGCGCGCACGGAGCAGTTCCGGTGTGCACGGTCAGGACGTCGGCACGCGTGCGAACGACGAGCTGCGAGGCCGTTCGTGCGGCGGCGCGCGGCGGGGCAAGCGCAGCCTGAGCAAGGGATGAAGGGGCGTTACTCCGGCTCGGGCGCGTTGAGCGCGCCCGTATGGAACGCGAGCTGTTCGAATGCGGCGAAGTGGCCGAGCAGCAGCACGTGCGCATCGAACGCGATCTCGTACCGAGGGAACTCGACGTAGATGCCGTGGCGCACGTCGGGCTCGTCAGACGCAGTGATCGAGAGTGTGACGACGAACTTCTTCGCGAATTCCCGTTCGAGCACACGCAGGCCGAACGGCGTGAACAACGACAAGCGCCGTCCAAGCGGGGAATCCTTGGGAACAAGCCAGACGTAATCGGGACTGCCAATGTGGGACATAGGAGTGAGGTGAAGGGAAATGAGCCGAAGCGAGGCGCCCTCTCCTCGCTCAAGATCGAGAACAGCGTCGTGGTGGCGGTTCGCATCACAGCACCTTGATCGTCGCGGTGCATCGGTCGCACGCGAACGCCTTCGAGACCTGCTTGCAGACCGTGCAGTAGAGGCGTGAGCCGAACTCCGTCGTGCCGCACCTGCGGCACGTCATGAGCGCGTCCACGTTGTTGCTGAACCCACAGTGCGGACACGGCACGACGCCCGTGCGAAGAACGGACGCACGCTTGAGCGCCTTCGATGCACCGAGGAGCCACTGCACGAAGTAGATGGGAGCCGCGAAGAGGTACAGGAGCGCGATCGTGACGCGGCCGAAGAGCTTCATGCTCATACGGACTCCTCGTCGTCGCCGGTGAAGAACTTCTTCAGGTCGGCGAGGCTGCCGATCGCGGCCTTGCCCTTCTTCTTCGCAGGAGGCGGGGCAACGGACGCCTTCTCGACGACCTCCGCTTCCCACTTCCCGATGAGGTCCATCGCGGTGGATGTCGGGAGCATCGACTTCGATGCGATCTCCCGGTTGAAGACGTCGACCAGCTCGTCGTCCGAGACGCGTGCGACTTTCGAGGGGTCGGCGACGTCCGGCGCACGCAGCGGGAGCGCCGGCTCGCCTTTCACGAGCAGCATGTAGTGCTGCCGCGCCATGCTCGCCATATCCCGAAAGAAGCCGTCGCGGCGTGCGCTGTCGGGGCGGCGGTCCGCAGGGTCTGCGACCACGTGCGGCCAGAAGATCTGTGCGTCCTCGCGGACGCGGAAGCCCGCAATCCAGGACGTGTTGAGCAGGACGTTTCGCACGACGGACGTGGGGAGCGCGTTCGAGAAATCCTGCGCCGCGAGCACGATCCCCATGTTCACCGAGCGCAGCGTCCGGAGCCCGGCCGCCGTCGCGTCCGCGTGCTCGGCATCGGGATCTTTCAGAAACTCCGCTGCCTCTTCGATGACGAGCTGCTTCGGACGCCGCGTATCGCGGCGCGGTGCGGAGCACAGGCAATCGGTCGTCTGCCACGCGCCGCGCTCGTAGCCGAGCGCCTTCGGCATCGCGGTGGTGCACGCGGTATTCGCGAGCGTGATCGGCGCCTCGCGCATCAGCCCGAGGCGTTCAATGTCCGCAGGAGGGACGTAGGACGCCCGCAGCTGCGGGAAGCTCGTGGCGTACTGCACGCGCCGGAGGAAGCCGTCCCGCGTCTGGCGGGGGATCGTTGTGTCGAAGTTCTCGAAGTAGTAGCGGACTTCCGGTTCCGGGACGCGCGCGAGGATCGATGCGCGATACTCCGCGTCGTGCATGAAGCGGACGGCGAAGCGGTAGCTCGGCGGAAATCGCAGCTCGATCGAGAGCCAGTTGAACATGTACGCGAGCTGCCGCATTGAATCCGTGTAGGCGTGACCGCTCGTGCGCACGGTGACGTCCGTCCGTAAGTGCGACAAATACGCGTTCGAAATCTCAGCGAAGTGGTTGTCGAACGGCGCGAACGGGGTCACCCATCCGACCGACCAATCGACGACGCGCACGCTCCGCTGCAGGAGCTCGCGGCCCTCCACCGTCGCGCCGAGCCAGAGCGCCGCGATGTACTTGCGAAACAGGTCGTAGGTTTCGGCCTTGGGATCGATCAGCTCCAGCTCGATCGGGACGTCGCGATGCGCCCGTGGATTCGTCCGGAGGTCCTCGATGACCTGGCGCACCGGGTCGAGGAGGAGTGAGAGCAGGAAGCGCGTCTTTCCGGCCCCGGTCGCGCCGAGGACGAGCGCGCTCATGACGGCGAGCGCGCGCCGAACCTGCACAGGTTCGCCACTCGGCAGTGTCCCGAACGTCTGCGCGTGCGGCCCGGCGAGACGCTTCCGCGCGCGTTCGTACGCAACCTCGCGGCTGATCGGCGCATCCGCTAGCCGCGGACGCTCGTTCACGAGCGCGCGGGCGTACGACGCGTCTTTCTGCACGCGCAGCGCGAGATCGGGCCTGCCGAGCGCCAGCAGCACGCTCGCGAGCAGCTGTTTGAGTGCGTCAGGCATGGCTACGGTCCTGGCTCCTCGTCGAACAGCGAGGGCGTGTGCGTGGTGCGCGGATCGCCGACCGGGCGCTTGCCAGACGACCGAAGACTGACGAACTCCGA
>DASUSL010000072.1:0-9392 GCA_036375135.1 Thermoanaerobaculia bacterium
TCCTCCTGACGTAGGACAGGCTGAAGCCTGCCCATGCGTTTTACAGGCTCTTCACGCGGATCCCGCCGCCCGAGCTGCGCAGCGTGAGCTTCGGACCGCCGCCGTTGATGCGGCCGCGCACCGAGTCGTCGTCCTGCGTGCCTTGGACGGTGATGGGGACGTCGGCGCTGACGCCGCCGCCGCTCGACTGCGCGTCGAGGTCGACCGCGATCGACGGGGCGAGCGAGACGATCACGCTGCCGCCCGAGGTCTTCAGCGACGAGTCGGCGTTCGGCTGGCGCGACATCGTCGCGCGGATCGAGCCGCCCGACGTGTGCGCGTCCACTTTGCCCATCGCGTCTTCGATGATGATGCCGCCGCCCGAGGTGCGCGCCACGACGTCGCCGCCGGTGCGGGCCAGCTTGATGCTGCCGCCGGACGTCTTCGCTTCGACCGGGCCGGTAGTGTCGCCGATGGTGATGCCGCCGCCCGAGGTGTGCGCGAGGAGGCGCGCGCCGCCGCCGGCCACCGAGATCGAGCCGCCCGAGGTCTTCAGCGTCCCCTCGCCGGCGATGCGGCCGGTCTTGATGCCGCCGCCGGAAGTGCGCGCGTCGACGGTGCCGTCGATGTCATCGATCTCGATCGAGCCGCCCGACGTCTCCACCTCGACGTTGTAGCGGTCCGGCACGCGGATGTTCCACTGCACCTCGTAGTCGTCGTCCCACGAGAACCACGAGTTGTCGTGGTCGATGTCGCTCTCGATGATCACGTCGTTCCCCTGCTGGTCGAACGTGATCTTGTGATCGCGCATGATGCGCTCCGCGCGGCGGCCGTCGGCCTTGCGCGTGATCTCCACGGCCACGCCCGTGCCGCCGGTCACGACGCGGATCTTGCCGTTCGCGCCGTCGAGGCGGAGCGTGCCGCCGTCCGACACGGTGAATCCCTTCCTGATGACGTCCTCGGCTGCGAACGCGCTGGCGGTGAGAGTGAGAGCGGCAAGGAGAATGATTGTGCGGCGCATGTCCCCTCATACGCACGGCAGGGGCAAAAGTTTGAAGTAAGATCCGCCGCGCGATGCCGATCGACGAAGCACTGTTCAAGCTGGCCATGTCGCACTTCGCCAGCGGAGTCACGGTCGTGACCACCGAGCACGACGGGACGCCGTACGGGATGACCGTGGCCTCCTTCGCCTCGCTCTCGCTCCACCCGCCGCTCGTGCTGATCTGCATCGAGAAGAGCGTCAAGACGCACGAGATGCTCGTCGCGGCGGGGAAGTTCGGCGTGAGCATCCTGTCGCAGGAGCAGGCCGACGTGTCGGGGCGGTTCGCATCGAAGAAAATCGAAGACAAGTTCGCCGGCGTCGCCTGGAGCCGCGGCGAGCTGGGGATGCCTCTCATTGACAATGCCATCTGCGGACTGGAGTGCCGCATCCAACACGAGCTCCCCGGCGGAGACCACACCATCTTCGTCGGCGAAGTCGTCACCGCGCGCACGAGCGAAGGGCCGCCGCTCGTCTACTTCCGCAGCGGGTACCGTCAGCTTGCGTGACATGGGCGACACCCTGCGCGACACCTTCCGTCGCGTGCTGCGCCTCGAGAACCGCCGCGCCGCCATCCGTCCCGGCCGCATCGAGCGCATCGAGGACTTCGAGTCGACGATCCTCGGCAACCAGCGCCAGGTCACGGTCTATCTCCCCGCCGGCTACGACGAGCGCGACGACCGCCGCTACCCGGTGCTCTATCTGCACGACGGCCAGAATCTCTTCGACGCCGAGCGCGCCTACGTTCCCGGCAATCACTGGCGCGTGCAGGACGCCGCCGACCAGGCCATCGGCGAGCGCACCGTCGCGCCGATCATCATCGTCGGCATCGATCACGCCGGTCCCGCGCGCATCGACGAGTACACGCCGGTGCGCGACCGGAAGCACAGCGGCGGCGGCCGCGCCGCCGACTACGCGCGCTTCCTCATCGAGGAGCTGAAGCCGGCCATCGACGCGCGCTATCGCACGCTGACCGATGCGGAGAACACCGGCGTCGGAGGCTCGTCGCTGGGCGGACTGATCTCGCTCTACCTCGCGCTGCATCACCGCGACGTCTTCGGACGCGCGGCGGTGATGTCTCCCTCGGTCTGGTGGAGCGAACGCGCCATCCTGGAGGACACGGAAGCGTACGACGCGCCGCCGCCGCGCATGTGGCTCGACATCGGCGGCCGCGAGGGGACGGAAGCGCTGCAGGACGCGCGCACGCTGCGCGACAGGATCGCCGCGAAGGGGTGGAACCAGGAGACGTTCCGCTTCTTCGAAGACCGCCGCGGCGATCACAGCGAGCGCGCCTGGGCCCGCCGCATCCGGCAGGCACTGGAGTTTTTGTTCCCCCCGGTGTCATCCTGAGCGCGCGACTCGGATGACAGTGACCCCAGACGCCCTCGGCCGCCCGCTGCACGACCTCCGCATCTCGGTGACGGATCGCTGCAACTTCCGCTGCACGTACTGCATGCCGAAGGAGGTCTTCGGCGGCGACTTCGCCTTTCTGCGCCGCGATGAGCTGCTGACGTTCGAGGAGATCGCGCGCCTGGCGCGCCTGTTCGTGCGGCAGGGCGTGCAGAAGGTGCGTCTCACCGGGGGCGAGCCGCTGCTGCGCCGCGACCTGGAGCGCCTCGTCGAGCAGCTCGCCGCCATCGACGGACTCGAGGACATCGCCCTCACCACGAACGGTTCGCTCTTCACGCGCGAGAGAGCGCGCTCGCTGAAAGACGCGGGACTGCGCCGCGTGACGGTGAGCCTCGACGCGCTCGATGACGCGGTGTTCCGCGCGATGAACGACGTCGACTTTCCGGTCACGCGCGTGCTCGATGCGATCGACGCCGGCGCGGAGGCGGGCCTCGCGCCCGTGAAGATCGACTGCGTGGTCAAGCGCGGCATGAACGAGTCGCAGGTGGTCGCGCTGGCGCGGCACTACCGCGGCACGGGCCACATCGTCCGCTTCATCGAATACATGGACGTCGGCAACTCGAACGGCTGGCGGATGGAGGACGTCGTCCCCGGACGCGAGATCCTCGCGATGCTGCAGCGCGAATGGCCTCTGGTCCCCGCCGAGCCGCACTACTTCGGCGAGGTCGCGGAGCGCTGGCAGTACGCCGACGGCGCCGGCGAGATCGGCATCATCACCTCGGTCACGCAGCCGTTCTGCGGCACGTGCACGCGTGCGCGGCTCGCCGCCGACGGCCGCATCTACCTCTGCCTCTTCGCCTCGGCCGGCGTCGACTTCCGGGCCATGCTCCGCGGCGGCGCGAGCGACGACGAGATCGCGGACGTGATCGCGCGCGTCTGGCGCGGACGCACGGATCGCTACTCCGAGCAGCGCAGCGCCGCCACGCCGTCGCTGAAAAAGGTGGAGATGTCCCACATCGGCGGCTGACCCCGCAAACGTTTTGCGCTCGCCGGCGTAATTACGGGCATGCGCACCCTGACCGCTCTCCTCGTCCTCCTCGTGACGCTCACACTGACCGCCGGCACGCGCTCCGTTTCCCGCAGTGAGCACGTCAGCAACGGCAAGTCGCGCAGCCTCAGCATCATCAAGACCGACGACGACTACTGGGCCACGTGGGAGCTCAACGGCAAGCGCTACATCACGCGCGACAAAGCCGTGCTGGCCGCGGTCGAGGAGGCGCTCGATCCGAAGAAGCAGTTCTCGCAGGCGCACGCCGCCATCGGACGCCGCCACGCCGAGATCGGCCGCGAGCACGCCGCAATCGGCCGCGAGCACGCCCGCCTCGGACGCGAGTTCTCGCGCGTCAAATCGGAAGACCGCCAGCGCGAGCTGGAGCGCATGCAGCACGACCTCGAGCGCAAGCAGCAGGAGCTCGAGCGCAGACAGCAGCGACTGGAGCGCGAGCAGCAGGAGCTCGAACGGAAGCGTCAGGCGCTCGAGCGCGAGTCGCACGCGAAGATCGACCGCATCTTCGAGCGCGCCGTGCGCGAAGGAAAAGCGAAACGCGACTAATGTGGCGCGGGCTTCAGCCCGCGAGGGGCGGGCTTCAGCCCGGAATGGCGGGCTGAAGCCCACCCCACATGATTCGTCCCGGGCAGGCTGAAGCCTGCCCTACGTTTCGTCCCGCCCGCCGTTGTACTTTTCCTCCGCCGAGCTGGGCACGGTCGACAGCTTCTCCGCGTTCTTCGTGCTCAGGTTCGACTTCGGCCCGAACGGCTGCAGGCGTCCCGACCAGATGCGCTCGCGCATGGCGCGTCCTTCTTTGATCTGCTGGATCTGGCTCTTCTTCATGACCGTCAGAATTGCGATAGCCGGGCCATGCCGTCAACGAAAAGATTTTTCCCGCCCTGCGACGGATGGCGCACCTTGTCGTGCGCCACGTTCATCCGCGCCAGCGACGCCGAGGCGTGATTGCCGATGGCGACGATGCGCTGGAACGCAAACAGCCGCAGCAGTCGCGCGATGAAACGCTCGCCGATGGCCAGCTCCTCGCGCGTCGGCGCGCGGTTCGAGTCCGGATCGCCGGCGTGGAACGGGTGATACGGAAACGCGTTCCACAGCATCGGCAGCGGATGGATGGCGCGGATCGTCGACCAGACCATCGTCGCGCTGGCCTCCGTCGACAGCTTCGGGCCGAGCGTCGCCTTGCGGTAGCCGCGGTCCGCGCCGAGGATGCGGCCGCTGCGCGTGTCGACGCCGCCGAGCATCACGCTCTCGCTGACGAAGGCGATGCCGGTGAGCCGTCCGCCGCGATAGCTGACCGCCTCGCCGATGAGCAGCATGCGCGGCCCGATCGCATCGAGCTCGCTCAGATACAGGCGCAGATTGCGCCTGCGGATGGCGTTCGCGCGCAGGTCCCCCGTCACGCGCGACCATTGATTGCAGGCTCGCTCGGAGACTTCGATCGACGCCAGCTCGTTGAGAAACGAATCGAACTTTCTCACCAGCCGCCGCCGCCCCCGCCGCCCGAGCTCGACCCGCCACCGCCCCCGCCGCCGCTGCGCGACGAAGGCGCCGCCACACCCGAGGCCAGTGCGGCCGCGGCGAGGCCCCACGTGCCCGTCGCTCCCGCGCCGCCGAACGCGCCGCCGCCCCCCGTCCATCCCGAAGAGGAAGACGAAGAAGAAGACGAAGAGGAGAAAGAAGAGGAGGACGTCGCGAAGCCGCCCACGTGCGACGCCGCGCCGCCGAACGCGCGGAACCAGTGATCGACGTGCGCGCCGAGGCCGAAGGCGAGCACGTACGGGAACCACTCGTCGCGCAGGTCGGGCTGCTGCTTCTGCAGCTCGCGGATGAAGAACTGCCGCGTGCCGGCGATGCGGCGGCGGTAGCCGAGGATCTCGGGCGAGTCGCGGATCTTCATCATGTCCAGGACGAGGTTCAGGACGGCCAGCAGCCAGAGCGGAACCATGAACAGGATCGGCGCGCCAATGCGCATCCGCGGCGCCTGGACCGCGCTCATCGCGAACACGATCAGCGGCATCATCAGCAGCAGGCCCGGCACGACGAAGGCCGGCCTCAGCTCCGCGATGGAGCGCGAGTAGCGCCACGCCGCGATCGAGGCGAGCCCGCCAAAGATCAGGCCGAGGAAGCCCATGCCCATGGCCAGGCCGATGTCGTCCGCGTGGCCGGCCAGCCCCGCGACGAGCAGGCCGAGCGCGCACGCGGGCAGCAGCAGCGCGTGCACGAGCGGCTTCGCGCGGCGCACCTTCACGTTCCAGCCGGCGATCTGCGACAGCTCCCATTCGATGCGCGGACGGATCACTGCCGAGGGATTGAGGCCCGTCGATTTGTAATGCGTCTTCACGCGCTCGGTGCTCGTGTCGTCGCCGTCGAAGAACAGCTTGTCGACGAGCAGCCGCTCGTAGCTCTCGAGGCTCTCGCGCGGCACCTCGAGGTGCATGTACAGCACCTTGTCTTCGGCGCGCGTGGTGATCTTCTTCTCCTGCGCCATGCGCGCGAGCGTGGCGGCGACTTCCGGCGCGCCGACGCCGTTGTCCCAGATCGCGCCGGCGATCTCGGGCTTCCACTGCAGCAACGACTCTTCGAACTGCACGGGCAGCGGATCGAAGCGGCCGGTCCGGCGCTCCTCGCGGAGGAAGCGGCGCACGAGGAACGCCGCGCCGGCCGCGTAAAACAGCAGTGCCGTCCAGCCGAGCCACCACGGCACCGGACGCTCGACCGCGTCCGGCCACACTGCGCCGGTGTAGTACAGATCGCGCGCGACGCGCAGCCCTTCGCCCGGCGGGACGTCCGTGCGCGTCTCAGCGATCGGCGGCATGTTCCACACCGGATCGAAGTCGAGCTTCAGCGTGTAGCGGCCGATGCTGCCCGTGCGCGCCGGCAATCCGAAATCGTGCTCGAGCCGGAAGCGCTGCCCGTCCGAGCCGATCGGCGCGAGGACGTTGTGCCACGTGTATTCGAGGACGTACGTCAGCTCGCGATTCTCGAACGGCGGATCGGTGGGCTTGCGGCTGCGCCAGCGATAGAGCCGCCCGTTCACGAGCTGGTATTGATCGACGTCGCTGAGGTCTCCGTATTCGAGCGCGATCTCGCGCCCGTTCTCGACACGCTTGATGCTCTCCATGGTGATGGAGTGATGCGGCATCCCGCCGAAGTGACGCTCGCCGCCGTTCCAGTCGCCGTCGAAGACGAGCTGCTGCCGCTCGCGCACGCGCAGCGCGCCGTCGCGCTGCAGATGCGCCTCGACGTCCACCGCGCGCCACTCGAGCGTCTGCGCCAGCGCGGGAGCGGCCAGCAGCAGAACGAGGAGCAGCCTCAGAGGCTGTGAAAAAAACCAGGGCGGCCGCGATGTACCGGCATCGCGTCGCCGGCGCGCCTCGCCGCCGGCCTCCTCGCGCCCGCAATCCCGACCACTCCGGATTTCTTCGCGGCCTCTCAGCATGCGCACTACATTGCAGTACGATCCCCGCCATGCGCAAGGCCGTGTCGCTCCTCGGTCTCCTGGCCGCTCTCTCCGTGCATGCGGCGTCGTCGCCGCAGCTCGTGTTCGACATCAACACCACCGGCGACGTGCGCGGCTCCGCTCCGAGCTGGTTCTTCAGCGCCGGCCGCGTCGCGTACTTTTTCGCGGACGACGGCGGCGGCCGCGCGCTCTGGACGACCGACGGCACCGCGAGCGGCACGCGCATGGTGGCCGAGCTGCCGCGCGGCGGCAGCCCGTACTTTTCGTCGCGGTTCGACGAAGGGTTCGTGGCCTCGGGCGATCTGGTCTGGTTCTGGTTCGAGGACGACGTCAACGACGGCCAGCTCTCGCTGTGGCGCACCGACGGCACGCGCGGCGGCACGTTCCCCGTGGTCCGCGACCTCGGCTACACGCCGATCGACCTCGCGCCGATCGGCGCGCGCGGCGTCATCGCGCGCACGTCTGACCGCTTCCTCAGCAGCGACGGCACGGTCGAGGGAACGCGCTTCCTGGAGGGCGATTCCTTCGCGCAGCAACTCGTCGCGTTCCGCGGCCTGGTCTACTTCATCAGTGACTACGAGTTGTGGCGCACCGACGGCACCGACGCCGGCACGACGCGCGTCGGCGGCTTCGACGACGACTTCGACGACGTGGAACAGCTCGTGGCCGGCGACGACGCGATCTACATCGTGGCCGACAGCCGCTCCAGCTGGGAGCTGCACCATCTCTGGCGAAGCGACGGCACACAGCCGCGGCTCGTGGAGACCTATCGCAGAAACCCCGGCGACGAGCCGCGCCTCGTGGCGAGCAATGGCACCGTCTACGCGCTGATGGGCGGCGGCGAAGGGCTGACGGAGCTGTGGCGAGCCGGCCCGCAGCCGGCGCGGGTCACGGTGCTCGAAGCCAACGTCGAGACGTACATGTTCCTGGGCGCCTCGGGCGGCTCGATCTACTTCGAGACCCGCAATCCGAACAAGCTGTGGCGCAGCGACGGCACCGCCGCGGGCACGCGCGTGTTCGAAGGCATCGACATCACCGACATGCTCTTCCTGGCCGGGTCGCGCGTCTTCGCGTTCTCCGGCGCCGGCGTGCACGTGAGCGACGGCACGCGCGCGACGCTGGTGACGCCGTTCGAGGCGGACACGTACGACTCCGTGGCCGCGGTCATCGGCGACCTGGTCGTGTTCACCGTCGACGACGAGACCCACGGCTCCGAGCCGTGGGTCTCCGACGGCACGCCGCAGGGAACGCGTCTGCTGAAGAACATCCGTGCGGATGGCGGCTCGGAGGGCGCGCACCTGCGCCGCCTCGGCGACGCGCTGCTCTTCCGCGCAGACAGCGAACGCCACGGGGTCGAGCCGTGGATCACCGACGGCACGCTGTTCGGCACGCGCCTGCTCGCCGACGTCGCGGGCGGTTCGGGGTCGAGCATGCCCGCTCTCTTCACGCCGCTCGCGAACGGACGCGCCGTGTTCCTCGCCGCCGGCCGCCTCTATGCCACCGACGGCAACCTCACCGAGATGCTGCGGCAGGCCGACGTGTACCTCGGCGACGATGCGCACGCCACGCAGTTGCCGGTGATCGGCGGCCGCGCGTGGATCGTCTACGGCGGCAGCAATGAAACCGATGAGGTGTGGACGACGGACGGCACGCGCGGCGGCACGACGAAGCTCGTCGACATTCCGTACCGCGACGACGACTTCACGCCGGTCGCGGCGAACGGAGTGCTCTTCTTCGTCGCGCGCGGCTCGCTCTGGCGCACCGACGGCACGGAGCAGGGGACGTTCGCCGTGGCCTCGCATCCCGAGCAGATGCACGTCGCCGGCAACCGCCTCTTCTTCCTCTCCCGCACCGCCGCGCACGGCCGCGAGCTGTGGGTGACGGACGGCACGCTCGGCGGGACGCACATCGTCAAGGACATCCATCGCGGCGAAGAGGATGCGTTCCCGTACGAGTTCCCGTGGGACGAGTATCTCGTGACGATGCGCAGCGCCGGCGACCTGCTCTTCTTCACGGCCGACGACGGCGTGCACGGACTCGAGCCGTGGCGCAGCGACGGCACGGAGGCGGGGACGTTCCTGCTGCACGACGTCGCGCCAGGCGAGGCGTCGTCGATGCTGCCGATGTTCGAGCGCGACTCGACGGCGTTCGCGGACGGCTCGATCTTCTTCGCCGCCGACGACGGCGTGCACGGCGTCGAGCTGTGGCGCTCCGACCTGCAGCAGACGACGGAGCTGGTGCGCGACATCGTCCGCGGCCAGGCGTCGTCGACTCCGACCAACCTGCGCGTCATCGGCGACCTCGTGACCTTCTCCGCCAACGACGGCCGCCATGGCCGCGAGCTCTGGTGGGCCAGTCCCGCGAACGCCGGCCTCCTCGCCGACGTCAACCCGGGCCCCGACTCCTCGCTCCCACGCGAGATGACGGAGCTGAACGGCTTCATCTACTTCTTTGCATCGGCGGAGAACCGAGGCGACGAGCTATGGCGCGTCGGTCCG
>DASUSL010000073.1:0-28200 GCA_036375135.1 Thermoanaerobaculia bacterium
TAAGTCGTGAGAAGCCGCGCAGAGGCATCGGCCGTGACCGCAGCGCGGAAGTGCTGCGATCTCCGCGAGCTACGGCGACAAGTGCGATACGAGGAGGAGAATCCACCCCTCGGGTCGTAGAACCGGAGGGGTGACCTGACAGGTTGTAGATGCATCGTGAACGCGTCCTTTCGCAGTGGTTGAAGGTCATCGCGGGTCCGCTCCGTCGCCGTGGCGCCGATTCAAGACATCGCGCACCGCCCCGAGCACACGCGCATCGGGCCGTGCGTACCGCGCAGTAGTCGCCTGATCGGCATGGCCCATGACTTTGCTGATAATCGCGAGGGACAACCCCTCCGACGCGAGGGAGGAGCCGTACGTGTGGCGGAGATCGTGGAACCGAACCGTGCGCGTGATGCCGGCGAGTTGCTTAGCGATCGCGAACGTTCGGCGAATGCGCGTGAT
Organism: Thermoanaerobaculia bacterium; assembly: GCA_036375135.1. Taxonomy (GTDB): domain Bacteria; phylum Acidobacteriota; class Thermoanaerobaculia; order Gp7-AA8; family Gp7-AA8; genus QHVT01. The sequence continues at coordinate 445 of DASUSL010000073.1, forward strand.
GGAGAGGGGCGCGCCCGCCTCATCGACGAAGACACGCTCGCCAACGACGGGGCGTGCGCGACACTCGCGGAGCGATGCCTCGCACGCGGTGCTGATCGGGACGACGACTTCGCGCTCGGTCTTCTCCATGACGAGCTGAATCCAGCCGTCCGTCCAGCGCACGTCCTTCCATGAGAGCCGGCAGAGATCGCCGAGCCGAAGACCGGTTGTGAGCGCGACGACGAAGAACGGGCGAAGCGTGCGAAAGCGTTCCCAGTACTCGTTCGCGGCATCGCTGTCCCACCGCATGCTTCCGCCGAAGACGCGCGGCGTCTTGTAGCGTTCGCAGGCGGCAACCTCGCCACGCCGGTAGTTCGCGTGAAGACGCGCGACGAACGCGTCGCGGTCGTTGAACGCGCCGAGAAATGCCGCGCACTCGGACTCCGATAGCTCGTTCGTCGGCTTATTCACCTTCTCGCGATCGAACGCTTTTCTGAACGGGCTCTCCTCGATCACGTCGAAGCGCACCGCGTAGTTCACGATCGCGCGGAGGATGTTCGCGTATCCGTTGAGCGTCGCGCCAGCGAGCGGGGGAAGGCGCGCGGCGCGACGCTCGCGCTTCAGTTCGAGCAGCCAGACGTTCACGGCGCCGGCGGTGATGTCCGAAAGCCGCCACGCGCCGAAGCGCGGGAGCAAGTAGCGCTCCGCGGTCTGCCGATAGCTGCTTGCCGTTGATGCAGAGATGCGCTCGGCGATTAGCTCGAAGTAGGCATCGAAGAACGTTTGGAACGTAGGCGCGACGGCCGACGGCTTCTCGCGCCCGCGATTCGCTTTCGCGCGAAGGGAAGCATGCACCTGCATCGCCTCGTCCTTCGAGACGTCATGCACGGTGCGACGAATGCGGGTTGCGCCCTTCCGCCCTTCGACGTAGATCGAGATCTTCGCCGTCCGCGTGAACTCGTCATAGACGAGGCCCTGCGCGAGCGTCCGGGCGCGCCTCCGCGGCTTCACGCGACGCGCTGCGGCGGCTGGCGCCTTCTCATGCGCTCGCGTCGCGCTGCGATCGCCGCGTCCACCATCGTTCGCCGGTAAAGAATCAGGCGGTCCGAGATCCGGTGGACTGGCTCCGGAAACCAGCCGTCCCGCTCCCACTTCGCGATGGTCTGGGTCTGTACGCCGAGTTCGGCCGCGAGCACGTGCCGTGCGATGAAGTCGCTCATCGGAATCCTCCGAAGCGATCGTCGCAGGGCTCGCGCGGGCAGAGTCCGACTCGGGCGAAGTCGATTCAAAACCCGCGTCGGACGTCTTGGTCCTGGCACGACTAGGCGCACTACTAGGCGCAAAAAGGCTTATTTGCGTCTCCGCCGACTGCGGCAGGGTGGGTAAGTTGTTGGGGGAATTGGGGTTTATTTTGGTCGGGCAGGGGGGATTTGAACCCCCGACCACCTGAACCCCATTCAGGTACGCTACCAGGCTGCGCTACTGCCCGACTCGGCGTGATCGTACCACGCGCGGAGTGGTCAACGGTTTGGCGGCGGAGGTATTCCTGTGAAGGAACTGGCCATGGATGACGCGTTTCTCGCCGGCGTACTGGAGCACGTGGCGGTTGGAATCTCGGTACAGGACGCGAGCGGGCAGTTGATCTGGGTGAACGAGGCGGGGGCGCGGCAGCTCGGCATTGCGTCGCGCGATGCGAAGCGCGCGTCGACCGGCCCCGAGGTGCTGCAGCGCTTCGAGATGCTCGACGCGGCGCGGCATCCGATCTCGCGGGAAGAGCTGCCGGGACGCCGCGCGCTCGCCGGGGAGGCGGAGCCGGAGGCGCTGATCTGCTATCGCGAAGTCGGCAGCGGCAACGAGCGCTGGTCGATGGTCAAGTCGCGGCCCGTCCGCGACGCGAGCGGCAAGGTGATCTACGCCGTCAACACCTGGTACGACGTGACGGCGCTGAAATCCTGACGCGCGTCGGCGACGGCGACAGAGAACGACGAAAGAAGCCTTCGGCGGGGCCGGCCCGGCCGACAGCTCTGGTTGGCCTGGCCGGGTCGCACGCATATCGCCTGAAGCGCGCATCTCGGGGACGCGCGTGCATGACAAGCGCTGCCGGCCGCGCCGGCCCGCCAGAGTTCTCCCGGTGGTTCTCCGTCGTGTCGGCGAAGTGCGTGCGCTCAGGCGAAGCCCGCGGCCCAGAGGATCAGGTACTTCGTGACCTCGATGTTCTTCTGCGTCGGCACGATGGCGATCTCCTCGATCGCACGCGCTTTCGTGTGCAGCTCCTCGCGCAGCGCCTGCAGCTCGCGGTCCCAGACCTTCTGCATCTGCGCGATGTTCTCGAGGTAGTCGACCTCGCGCACCGACGACGACGTGGCGTCGGCGACGGCGGTGGGGCGGCCGCTGGTGATGTTGTAGAGCGCCTGTCCCCAGGCCACGTTCACGCTCTTCTTCTCGGCGCGCGTGAGCGTGTCGTCGTCGTCGATCTCGCGCTGCTCGCGCTCGGAGCGCTCGCGGAGCTGGTCGATGCGGCGGCGGAACGTCGACTCCAGCCGCTCCTGCTGGTCCTCGAGCTGGCGGTTCGCCGCTTCCATGCAGCGCTCGATGAACGCGGCCCGCGTCTCCGACGGCTCGGAGTAGAGCGAGAACGCGGCGTTGTGAAAGATGTGCATGCGCGCGTTCTTCTCGAGGAACTGCTTGAACCCTTCCTGCGACTGCGCGGCGTTCTGCACCAGCGCCTCGGGCGTCACGTTCAGGTCGATGCCGCGCGACGGCTCGGGGACGGCGCGGATGTCGAGCTTCTCCGCGTCCACCTGCGACGCCTCGTGCCACTGCACGCGTCCGTCCTGCGGCGCGATCGGCGCGATGTAGGAGCGCACGGTCTGATGATGAGTGCCGCTCCGCGACTCGATGTGCGTGACGATCCCCTCGGCCAGGATGAACGGCCGGTAGTTGCCAGCGCCGCCGTAGACGTAGAGCTGTTCGAGCGTCTCCAGGTCGCGGCGCGGAACCACGCTGCGGCGTGCGGCCGGCGCTGCATGCGTGTCGCGTTCGCGCTCGACGGTCAGTCCCTGCGCGACCGGCGCGCAGTCGAGGACGCGCCCCGGAACCTTGCCCAGCGCGGCGGTGATCGCCTCGCGGCGGTCAGGCGGAAACAGGAAGACGATGCAGCCGCCGCCACCCGCGCCGCACACTTTGCCGCCCCACGCACCGGCGCCGCGTGCGGCGTCGATGGCGGCGTCGATCTCGGGCGTCGAGATCCCTTCGATCAGCGCCTTGCGCGCTTCCCACTCCTTCTGCAGCGCGGCGCCCGCGGCCTCGAAGTTCGAGGTGTCCAGTGCGCGCTCCATCTCCACGGAGATCTCGGAGATGCGGCGCAGCCCTTTGTCGACCTTCTTCTTCTTGTCGATCTGGCGCTTGTACATCTCCCAGTTGTTCGTGCCGGAGAAGTGCGCGACGCCGGTGTAGTGCATCAGCATGTGCGCGCCGAGCTCCTGCACGGAGGTCTGCAGCGGGTGGCGTTTCGGCGTGCCCGGGTTGAGATGCAGCGAGCCGAGGCCGCCGAAGACCGGCGGGTAGTAATCCTGGATGCCGGCGGGGACGCCGAGGAGGCGCGTCTCGAGGTCGCGGACGAGGAAGATCAGCTCTTCGCCGTCGACGGGCTGGCCGGCGATCTCGGAGAGCGCGCGCACGAGCGTGATGGAGAGCGCCGAGGAGCCGCCGAGACCGGAGCCGCGCGGCGCGTCGGTGCGCGTGGTGATCTTGATCCCGCTCAGCTTGAAGTGCTCCACCGCGCGATGCAGCAGCGCCGCCTTCGGATCGTTCGACATCTCCTGCAGCGACTCGTACGTCTGCCGGTACTGCGAATCAGTCAGGTGGATCTCGATCGGTCCGCTCGACGTCTCGCAGACCTCGGATTCGGCGAAGAAGGAAATCGCGACGTTGACGGTGCGCGAGCCGGGATGGAAGAGGTAGAGCGGCCAGAGGTCGAGGGTGCCTCCGGCGAGATCAGCGCGCACCGGTGCGCGGACAGTAACCTTGTGCATATGGGTGAGCGCGATTCTGCTAGAAGAGTGCCCGCTGTTGCACGGGTTTTTCCGCGACCGTACTCGACGGCAGGGCGAGACGCGGCATGAGGCGGGCGACGTCCGAGCGGAAGCGCGTCAGCGACGCGCCGCGCAGCGGGTCGGGCGTGATCGATTTGAGCTGCAACGGATTGAGCCACTTCCCGTTTTCCGACACGCGGTAATCGAGATGCGGCCCCGAGGCGAGACCGGTCATGCCGACGTAGCCGATGACGTCGCCCTGCGTGACCTTCGTCCCCTTCTTCAGCCCCTTCGCGAATCGCGAGAGGTGCAGGTAGCACGTGTCATAGCGCGACGAGTGGCGCACGCGGATGAAGTTCCCCTCGCCCGGCTTGTAGCGCGCCTCGACGACCACGCCGTCGGCGGTGGTCATCACGGGCGTGCCGATCGGCGCGCCGTAGTCGATGCCGTAGTGCGGGCGGAAGTACTTCAGGACGGGATGGAAGCGTTTCTTGGTGAAGCCCGAGGTGACGCGCGTGAACTTGAGCGGCGCCTTGAGGAACTGCTTGCGCAGCGGCGTGCCGGCCCGGCCGTAATAGCCGCCGCGGCCGTCCGCGCTCTCGTGGCGGAAGGCCTCGTACGTCGTGCCGCGATGCGTGAAGCGCGCGGCCTTGACCGGGCCGTAGCCGAGGAGGTCGTTGCCGGCGTACTGCTTCGTCACCACGAGGCTGAACGCGTCGCCTTTGCGCAATTCGAAAAAGTCGATGTCCCACTGGAAGACGTCGATGAGCTGCTGCACGAGCTGCGGCCCTTCGCCCTGCTCGCGCAATGCCTCGTAGAGCGAGCGGTCGATCGTCGCGGCGACCGCCGTCTCGACCTCGCGGATCTCGGCCTGCCGCGACGTCACCTCGAAGCCGCTGCCGTTGCGCACGGCGCTCAGCTCACCCCAGCCGGTGACCTTCATCTGCACGGCGTCGACGACGCCGCTGCGGTCGTAGTGGAAGCGCACGAGCTGGCCGGGGCGGAGGCGGCGGACGTCGATCGACTTGCCGAGCTCGCGCGTCAGCAGATTGCTCTCGCCGCGCGAGAGGCCGCCCGCGCCGAGGATCTTGTCGAGCGTGTCGTTCTTCTCGACGGTGAGGATCAGCGAGTGCTCGGGGAGGTCGGCCTGATGCGGGCGCTGCAACTCGGCGTACGTGAGTTGCGGCGGCGGTGCGAGCGATGCCTGGACGGGGCCGCCCAGCTCCGGCTGCGAGCGGACCGCCGCGATGAACAGCGGGATGGCGAGAGGGAACGCCAGCGCCACGAATACCCGCGGCCGCTTCAGCATCCCACCCGTACGTCTCCCCTTCGAGCGCTTTTTGACCATGGAACGTCGGCGATTCTATTTCGTCGGCGGATCGAACGTCAGCGTCTGCGTCGCCGACTTCGGCACGTCTTCCGTTTCGGCGCGGCGGTAGCCCGCGGGGATCAGGAACATGGATGGATCGGGTGCGGTCTCGCGGATCGCGCTGACCCACATCTCGCGCACGATCGTCTTCGTCGTCGGCACCTTCAGCTCCGAGCGCGACGGCGGCAGGTCGGCCACCGTGCGCGTGGTGACGGTCTGGCGCAGCGGGAAGCCCTTCACCTTCAGCGACTCGACGTCGAGGAGGCGGTCGATGTCAGGGTTGCCGGTGCGCATGGTGGAGAGGAACGAGTTTGCCGAGTGCGTGGCGTAGTCGGTCGTGGCCCAGGTGTCGACCTCCGTCTGCACGTGCTGCTTGAGCGGGATCGACTTCACCACGACCGTGATGTCGTAGCGCAGCGAGAGGCGGGTGTGCTCGGTGGCGTGGCCGGCGATGATCGGCCGGTCCTCGCGGGTCTCGAAGCTCGACTTGAAGTTGGAGATATGGATGTTGCTCGCCCCGATCGCGGTCGCGAGCGTGGCCGTGTCGACCTCGGTGAACCACTCTTTCGTCGGGTCGACGAAGAGCAGGCGGCGCGAGGCGTCCGTCGAGATGACGTAGGTGCCGGGGGGGTAGAGCGTGCCGCCGAGGAAGTCGACGCGCGACTTGTCGCCGTCGATGGTGGCGCGGGCGGTGAGGTCGGTGACCGGCTCCACCGCGGCGGGGGTCGAGTTCTTCTGGGTGAACTCGTACTGGATGGCGGCCGAAGCGGAGACTGCGACGCTCGCGAGTGCTACCGTAACCAGCAGCTTTTTCATAGAGATCCCTCCACGTCCGCGCGCAGTATAGGTACAAAAGAAAAATATGGCATTGAGCCATAAACTTATTGTATGGTTCGCCAGTGCCGGCCCGAACCGTACTGCTCCTGCTTCTGGTGGCCTCAGTTGCCGAGGCACAGCCGTTCGAAGCCGTCGTCATGGGCGGCCATCAGGTGTGCAACTTCCACCGGGAAAGCACCACCCACCAGCGGACGCTGGAGTGGGTGAATCCCGATGCGGTCGAGAGCAACACGCCTCTCTACTGGATCGCGTCCAGCGCGAGCGGCCGTCTCTTCGGGCTGATCGGCTCGCAGCCGTACCAGATCGCCGCCATCACGCCCGACGGCGGGCGTACGGTACTGGCGACCGCTCCCGGTCGGGGCTCGATGATCGCGGTCGCCCCCGGCGGCCGCATGTACGTGCTCGCCGTTCGCGGGGGCCACACGCTCGACCGTTTCTCGCCGGACGGAGTGCTGGAGGCGTCGTATCCGCTCGGGCAGCCGGTCGGCGTCGGGTTCGAGGTCGCACCCGACGGCTGCACGGTGTATTTCACCAGTTCCGCGGGGCGCGACATGATCGCGAACAGCATCCAGCGGATCAACGGCTGCACGGGTGAGCGACTGCCCGATTTCACCGTCGTGATGCCGCCGGTCGAAGACATCGAGGTGCAGCCCGACGGGCAGCTGCTCGTTGCGACCAGGCAGGACGTGCGCCTCTACGACGCGAGCGGCGCACTCGCGCGCACGATCGTGCCGACTCTCGAGAATTACGGCTTCGATCCGTGGCACCACATGGTCGAGCAGGCTTCCGTCCGCAACGGCGTGCTCTGGCTCACGATGAATGACCCGTGCGGGAGCGGATTCCTGCTGCGCATCGACTTCGCCACCGGGGCCGAGCTGTCGCGCCGTGCGATGGCATCGGTCAACGTCGCGTACAGTCTGGTGGTCGGCAGCGCGCCATTCGCGGCCGTTCCGACCGCGGGCGAGGTGGCGCTCGTCCTGCTCGCCTTCGTGCTCGCCGCGGCCGGGTCGCTCGTGTTGAAATTGAGGTGAGCCATGATCCGCACCCTCTCCCTCCTCGTGCTGCTCGCTCCTGCCGCGGTGGCGCAGCCGTTCGATGTCCTCCTTTCGGGGACGCGCGTCATGGGCTGCCGCTTCCTGGCGTGGGACGTACCGGTGCTGGAGTGGTTCGGCCCGCGCGCGGAGGAGATCGACACGGAGATCGACGCCGTGGCCGCCAACGAGAGCGGCCAGGTCTACGGCCTTGCCGGCGCCGACCCTTACCGGATCATGCGGTTCGCGCCGTCCGGCGAGCGCCTTCCCTTCGCCACCGCTCCCGGAATTGCCCGCGCGCTCGCCGTCGCCGATGACGGTCGCCTGTACGCGGCCACCGGCTCGAGAATCGACCGTTTCTCGGCGACGGGGGTTTGGGAAGCATCGTATCCGTCGGGGAACACGGAAATCCTCAATGTCGCCTCCGACGGCTGCACGCTGTTTTACGGAAACGCAGGCGGTACGCGAATCGAGCGGATCGACGGGTGCCGCGGGCAACAGCTCCTGCCGTTCGCCGGCGTCCCGCTCCTCGAGGATCTCGAAGTGCAGCCGGACGGGCAGGTGCTCGTGGCCACGCTGGATGCGGTCTACCTCTATGACGCGGCGGGAAATCTCCTGCGAACCGTCGCGACACACGAGCCGGGCCGCTACATCGATCAGTCGTCACTGCGGGACGGAGTGGTGTGGATGACCTCCACTGACATCTGCAATCAGGCCGCATTGCTGCGCGTCTCGTTCGAGAGCGGCCACGTGCTGTCGCGCCACCGCTTGAGTTCTATGACCACCACGAACGGGATCGTCGTGGCGGAATCGCTGCGCTGGCCGAGCCGGCGCCGGGCAACGAGGAATCCATGATTCGCAAACTCTGCTTTCTGCTGCTCCTCGCTTTCGCCGTCAACACGCAGGCGCTCGAAGTGCTGCTCTCCGGGACGCGTTTTCAAGGGTGCCGCACGTTTCCCTATGGCGTGCCGCTGCTGGAGTGGGTCGTGCCGCGCGCCGTGGAGATCGGCTCGACGGTTTACGCCGTGGCCTCCAACGAGAGCGGTCAGGTTTACGGTCTCGTCGATGACGACACGGAAGAGGTCGATGTCCCGTACCGCGTCGTCCGGTTCATGCCGTCCGGCGAGCGCGTCGTCTTCGCGGCGGGTCTCGGTCACGCCGGTGCGCTCACCGTGGCCGATGACGGCCGCGTATTCGTGATCGCCGACTACGGGTTCGGCAAGCGGATCGACCGTTACTCTCCGGCCGGCAAGTGGGAGGCGTTCTATACGCTGCTCGCGGCGCACACGGATCTCCTCGACGTCGCCTCCGACGGCTGCACCTTGTTTTACCGCCTCGGAACGGGCATCGAGCGCATCAACGGCTGCACCGGACAGCAACTCCTGCCTTTCGCCGACATCCCGAACGTCCAGGATCTCGAAGTGCAGCCGGACGGGCACGTGCTCGTGGCCACGGGGTCTGCCGTGCTTCTGTACGACGCGGCGGGAACCCTCGTACGAACCGTCGCGACGGCCGAGCCCGGCCGCACCATCGACCAGGCCTCGGTGCACGATGGGGTGCTCTGGATGACCTCCCACGACCCCTGCAGCGACGGCGCGCTGCTGCGCGTCTCGTTCGCGAACGGAACCGTGCTGTCGCGCCATGCGCTGACGCACATGACGACCACGAGCGGGATGGTGGTGACGGGGTCGTGGCCGGTCCGCCGACGCGCGGCCCGGCACTGAAGGCTCGACAGACCCAGCTCGCTCATTGTCGCGCAATCGATGCACGCCAGCATCCCGACAGGGAGAAGTCGCGCTCGCGCTGCTCGCCTTCCTCCTGGCGGCGCGGGCGCGCTCGCACTCCGTTTGCGCTGAGCTCAACAGCAATAATTCGCTCCTCGAACCCGTTGGTCGGCCCATGTCCATCCGGAGAATCGTCATGGCCGCCGTGTCCGCGACCTTCGCCTTCGGCGCGGCCGCGCAGAACGTCACGCTCGCGCAGGTGATCAAGAAGGTCCAGGAGCAGCAGAAGAAGACCATCTCGCTGCAGGCCGACTTCCGGCAGGAGAAAGAGCTCGCGCTCATGGCGAAGCCCGAGGTTTCGTCGGGGACGTTTCTCTTCTCCAAGCCGAACAACGTCCTCTGGACGTACGCCGCGCCCAAGCGCGTGCAGATGGTCATCGCCGGCGGCGTGCTCACCACCTACTACGCCGACCTCGGCAAGGCCGAGCGCGTGGACGTGAAGAAGTTCGAGGACCGAATCTTCAAGTACATGGGCGCCTCGGGTGCCATCGACGAGCTGGCCCGCTACTTCGACTTCACCTTCAAGGACTCGAAGTCGAAGCCGGTGTGGGAGCTCGACCTGACGCCGAAGAACCGCGCCGTCGCGAAGCGCGTCAAGCGCATCAAGCTGGCCATCGACAAGAAGACGTACCTGACCAGCAGGATCGAGTACGTCGAAGGCGACGGCGACATCACGCGCTACGAGTTCACCAACATCCGCATCAACGAGCCGGTGCCGCAGAGCCGCTTCGCCATCGCCCTTCCGTCCAACGTGAAGGTCGAGCAGATGAAGATTCAGTGAAAGTGCTGAGTGCCGAGTGCTGAGTGTTGAAACGCGGCTGACGTTCGAGCTGCTGAAGACGGATGGTCCTGCGCGCCTCGGGAGGATCGAGACGCCGCATGGCGTCATCGACACACCCGTGTTCATGCCCGTGGGCACGCGTGCGTCGGTGAAGAGCCTGACGACGGACCAGCTCTCGCGCCTCGGCAGCACGCAGCACTCCGGTCCCCAGATCATCCTCAACAACACCTACCACCTCATGCTCCGCCCCGGCGTCGACCTCGTCGAGCAGCTCGGCGGCGTGCACAAGTTCATGGGGTGGAACGGCGCCGTGCTGACCGATTCCGGCGGCTTCCAGCTCTACTCGCTCGCGTCGATCCGCAAGATCCGCGAGGAAGGAGTCGAGTTCCGCAGCCACATCGACGGCTCTCCGTACTTTCTCTCTCCGGAGACGTCGGTCGGAATCCAGACGCGGATGGGTGTGGACATCGCCATGGCCTTCGACGAGTGTCCGGCGTACGGCATCTCGCACGCCGAAGTCGAGAAGTCGATGGAGATGACGCACCGGTGGGCGCAGCGCTCACTGGCCAGCCGCACCACCTCGGCGCTCTTCGGCATCGTGCAGGGGGGCGTGCATCTCGACCTGCGCAAGCGCAGCGTCGAGGCCATCGCGGCCATGGACTTCGACGGCATCGCCATCGGCGGGGTGTCGGTCGGCGAGCCGAAGGAAGAGATGTTCGAGGTCGTGAACTTCACGGCGCCGCTGCTTCCGAAAGAGAGGCCGCGCTACCTGATGGGCGTCGGCACGCCGGAAGATCTCGTCAACGGAGTCGCGGCGGGCATCGACATGTTCGACTGCGTGATGCCGACGCGCAACGCGCGCAACGGCACGCTGTTCACGAGCGCGGGGAAGGTTCATATCAAGAACAAACGGTTCGAGGCCGACCCCGGGCCGCTCGATCCGAACTGTTCTTGCATCACCTGCACGACCGTTTCGCGTGCGTATCTGCGGCACCTCTACGTCAACGACGAGATCGCCGCGAGCGTGTACAACACCATCCACAACGTTTCCTTCTACCTTGACTTGATGCGGGCGATCCGGCAGGCTATCGCGTCCAACTCGTTTACCTCCTTCCGCGAAGGGTTTCTCTCGCGGCTTTCGAAAGAACAGATATGAATGCGCTAGCTCTGCTTCAAACGGCCGGCGGCGGCATGGCCGCCACGATCGCCAACTTCCTCCCGATCATCGGCATCGGCCTCGTCTTCTACTTTCTGGTGATCGCTCCGGCGAACAAACAGCGGAAGAAGACGGCGGAAATGCTCAGCACGCTGAAAAAAGGCGACCGGGTACTTACGACGGGTGGGATTTACGGGACGGTCCAGGGTGTTGAGCCCGAAGCCGTCTACCTCAAAATCGCTGAAAACGTGAAAGTCAAGGTTGCGCGGTCCGCGATCTCCGGTCTCGTGTCCGGCGAATCGGAATCGCAGTAGCTCGTCCTCGGAGGATTCTCTTGAATAGAAACGTCATCTGGAAAATTGTGTTGATTCTCGGGGTGCTGGCGGTCTTCACCGTTGCCATCATTCCGACCAGGAGCAATCCTGAGCCGATCAAGCGCGGCCTCGACCTCAAGGGCGGCATTCAGCTCAACATGAAGGTCAACGTCAACGAGGCGCTGCGCCTCGAGGTCGACCAGGCGATGAACGCGATGCGCTCCCAGGCGCAGACGCAGAACATCCCGGTCCCCCAGACGCGCCGGACCAGCGACACCGCCTTCGTGGCCACACTCCCCGCCGGCGTCAGCTCGGCGGCCTACGAGCGCATCGCCGCGGACTACCTGCCGTCGTTCGAGCTCACCCGCGCGGGCAACGACCTGCGCTTCACGATGAAGGCCGGCGCCGCCGAGACGCTCTCGCGCGACACGGTGGAGCAGGCGAAGGAAGCGATCGACCGCCGCGTCAACGCGCTCGGCGTGGCCGAGCCGAACATCGTGGTGGAGGGGAAGGATCGCATCGCCATCCAGCTTCCGGGCGTCGACGATCCGGCGCGTGTGAAGGACATCATCAAGACCACCGCGCAGCTCCAGTTCCGCATCGTCGAGAACAACGGAGCGACCGCGCCGACGGCCGAGGCGCTCTACCAGTCGCTCTCCCCCGAGGCGCGCAATCAGGTGGACATCCTCCCCGGCGACGCCGAGGACGAGATGGGCCGCGTGACCGGCACCGTCTTCTACGCGGTCAACAAGAACGTCCCGGTCTCGGGCCGCGACCTCAAGAACGCGCGCGTGCAGAAGGGGCGTATCGGCGAGCCGGTGATCGGCTTCTCGTTCACGCCCGAGGGGACGCCGAAGTTCTCCAGCCTGACGGGCTCGAACATCAACCGGCGCCTGGCGATCGTCCTCGACAACAAGGTCGTCTCGGCGCCGAACATCAACAGCCAGATCGACGGTGAAGGCGTGATCGAGGGGAGCTTCACGCAGCAGCAGGCGGCCGACCTCGCGCTGGTCCTGCGCAGCGGCTCGCTGCCGGCCTCGCTGACGACGCTCGAAGAGCGCACCGTCGGCCCGTCGCTCGGCCGCGACTCCATCCGCCAGGGCGTGACCGCTTCGGTGGTCGGCTTCGCGCTGCTCGTGCTGGCCATCCTCGTCTACTACAAGGGCGCCGGCGTCAACGCCGTGCTCGCGCTGCTGCTCAACCTCGTCATCCTCCTCGGCATGATGGCCTACTTCAAGGCCGCGCTGACGCTGCCCGGCATCGCCGGCATCGTCCTCACGCTGGGCATGGCCGTCGACTCGAACGTGCTCGTCTTCGAGCGCATCCGTGAAGAGATGCGCGAAGGGAAGACGGTGCGCGCCTCCATCGAGCAGGGCTTCGCGCGCGCCTTCGCCACGATCATCGACACGCACCTGACCACGATCATCTCGGCGCTGTTCCTCTTCCAGTTCGGCACGGGCCCGATCAAGGGCTTCGCCGTGACCCTGCTGATCGGTCTCGGCGCGTCGGTCTTCACCGCGTTCTTCGTGTCGCGAATGATCTTCGACATCGTTTACAAGCCGGGCGAGCGGGCCAAAGAGCTCAGCATCTGAGGCCGGCGAGGACATCACCATGCGTATCTTCGATAACCCCAACTACGATTTCGTCAAGTACCGCTGGCATGCGGTCGTCATCTCGCTGATCATCTTCGCGGTCGGCCTGGGCGTGTTCTTCACGCGCGGCGTCAATCTCGGCATCGACTTCGCCGGCGGCGCCAACGTCATCCTGAAGTTCCAGAAGGACGTGCCGATCCAGCAGCTCCGCGCGAGCCTTCCCACGGCCACTATCCAGCAGTACGGCCCGGCGGCCGAGAACTCCGTCCTCATCCGCCTGCCCAAGCAGGCGCAGGAAGGCGACTACGCCGGCGCCGTCGTGCAGAAGCTCCACAACGACCTGAACCCGGGAGCCGCGAACAAGCACGACCTGAACTACCTCGGCAGCGATCCGCTGGCCTCGATGCTCATCCAGGCCGATCCCGACAACCGCGGCTCGAACCCCGCCGCGCTCGAGTATTACCGCGGGATCGCGCGCCGCGTCATCGACCAGCGCTCCGAGCTCGGCATCTTCACGAACATGAACCAGGCCACCGCCGGCCTGAGCGCGAACGTGGCCCGCGTGATCAACGAGCGCGCGTACCTCGGCACGTTCAACATGCTCAACCAGGAGACGGTCGGCCCGCAGATCGGCGGCCAGCTCCAGCAGAAGGCGATGTGGGCCATCATCCTGTCGTCGCTGGCCATGGGCATCTACATCTGGCTGCGCTTCGACCTCGTCTTCGGCCTCTCGGCGATGATCTGCATCATCCACGACGTGGCCGTGGCGATGACGTTCCTGCTCATCCTGAACCTCGAGTTCTCGCTGAACGTCGTGGCCGCGATCCTGACCATCGTCGGTTACTCGATCAACGACACGGTGGTCATGTACGACCGCGTGCGCGAGAACAAGCGCAAGATCAAGAAGCCGATGTCGCTGGGCGATCACCTCAACCTGGCCATCAACCAGACGCTGTCGCGCACGATCCTCACCTCGGGAACGGTGTTCCTGGTGCTGATCGCGATGCTGATCTTCGGCGGCGAAGTGATCCGCGGCTTCTCCTGGATCCTCACCATCGGCGTCATCAGCGGCACCTACTCGACGCTGCTCATCGTCCCGGCCGTGGCCGTGGCGTGGGACAAGTGGGCCGGCAGCCGCCGTCCCGCTCCCGCCGCCGCCCGCGTCGAGCCGCCGGCCATCGAGCCGTCGGCCCGCCGCCGCCGCGCGAGCTGACCGACACGAAGTGGAGGACAGGCAATCCTGCCTGTCCAGCAGCACCCGGAGGACAGGCAGGATTGCCTGTCCTCCACTCGTTTCGGCCCGCCCTTTGCTCGTTCGGCGGTCCATGAAAAGACTGCTGTTCGCCCTCCTCCTCGTCTCTTCCGTTCTTCCTCTTCAGGCGCAGATGCGCTGGGGCGTGCGTGCCGGCATCACCGAAGGCGAGCCGATGATCGGCACCGACCTGCTGATCCCCATCGCCGGCGACTTCATGTTCAACCCGAACCTCGAGTTCACCTCCGAGATGTTCGCCGCCAACGCCGACGCGCACTACGACTTCGACCTCCGCAACGACGTCTCCTTCTGGGTCGGCGCCGGCCTGGCGTTCGTCAATCCCGATGAAGGCGACTTCGAGGGCGGCGTGAATCTGCTGGGCGGCGTCGGCATCGCCCGCGGGCGCTGGTATCCCTACGGACAGGTCAAGCTCACATCCACCGGTGACGCCGGTGACTTTGCCTCGGTGGCGGTGGGCGTTCGCTTCTGATGCAGCTTCTGGTTTCATGCGGTGGACGCGGATAGACTCCGGCGCCGCAAGGAGAAACCATGCCTGACAAGACCCGGGACGACGACGCACTCGAGTACCACTCCGGCGGGCGTCCCGGAAAGATCGAAGTCATCCCCTCCAAGCCGACGGCCACGCAGCGCGATCTGTCGCTCGCGTACACGCCCGGCGTGGCGAAGCCGTGTCTCGAGATCGCGCGCGATCCCGCGCTGGCCTACAACTACACGGCCAAGGGCAACCTCGTCGCCGTCGTGACCAACGGCACCGCGGTGCTCGGCCTCGGCGACATCGGCGCGCTGGCCGGCAAGCCCGTCATGGAAGGAAAGGGCGTCCTCTTCAAGAGGTTCGCCGACATCGACGTCTTCGACATCGAGATCGACACGCACGACACCGAGGAGTTCATCCGCTGCGTGAAGCTCCTCGAGCCGACCTTCGGCGGCATCAACCTCGAGGACATCGCCGCGCCGGCCTGCTTCGAGATCGAAGAGCGCCTGAAGGC
The DNA here is from genome assembly GCA_036375135.1 of Thermoanaerobaculia bacterium. Classification (GTDB taxonomy): domain Bacteria; phylum Acidobacteriota; class Thermoanaerobaculia; order Gp7-AA8; family Gp7-AA8; genus QHVT01. The sequence continues at coordinate 15,581 of DASUSL010000073.1, forward strand.
GGAGATGAAGATCCCCGTCTTCCACGACGACCAGCACGGCACGGCCATCATCTCCGCCGCCGCGCTGGTGAACGCGCTGGAAGTCGCGGGCAAGAAGATCGAGGACGTGCGCATGGTCATCTCCGGCGCCGGCGCCGCGGCCATGGCCTGCCTCCGCCTCTACATCAGGCTCGGCCTGCGCAAGGAGAACGTGCTCCTCGTCGACCGCCACGGCGTCATCTACAAAGGGCGCAAGGAGGACATGACCCCGTACAAGGAAGAGTTCGCGGCCGAGACCGACCGCCGCACGCTGATGGACGCGTTCAAGGACGCGGACGTCTTCATCGGACTCTCCGCCGGCGGCATCGTCTCGCAGGACATGGTCCGCGCGATGGCGAAGGATCCGATCGTCTTCGCCATGGCCAACCCGAATCCGGAGATCGGCTACGACGAGGCGGTGGCCGCGCGCGCGGACGTGATCATGGCCACGGGGCGCAGCGATTTCCCGAACCAGGTCAACAACGTCCTCGGCTTTCCGTTCATCTTCCGCGGCGCGCTCGACTGCCGCGCCACGACCATCAACGACGAGATGAAGCTGGCCGCGTCGCACGCGCTGGCCAACCTCGCCAAGGAAGACGTTCCCGACTCCGTCCTGCGCGCGTACGGCAAGGACCGGCTCACGTTCGGGCGCGAGTACCTGATCCCGAAGCCGTTCGACTATCGCGTGCTGCTCAACGTTCCCGTGGCAGTGGCGCGCACGGCCGCGGAGACGGGCGTCGCGCAGCAGCCGATCGCCGACTATGACGAATACCGCCGCCGCCTCGAGAACATGCTCGGCCGCTCGCGCGGGCTGATGCACGATCTCTACGGACGCGCGCGGCAGAACCCGAAGCGGGTCGTCTTTCCCGAGGGCGATCAGGAGAAGATCGTCCGCGCGGCGAAGATCCTCATCGACGAGAAGCTCGCCCATCCGATCCTGCTCGGGCGGCGCAACGACGTGGCCGCGCTCGTCGACAAGTACCACATCGACCGCGAGAAGCTGACGCTGATCGACATCGGCGACTGCGAGCAGCGCGACCGCTTCGTGGAGCGGCTGCACGAGCTGCGGCGCCGCCACGGGATGACGCTCGCCGACGCACGGCGCTTCCTCGCCAGCCGCAACTACTTCGCCATGCTCATGCTCGACAGCGGCGAGGCGGACGGCGTCATCGCCGGCCTCGGCTCGTACTATCCGAGCACCATCCGCCCCGCGCTGCAGATCGTCCGCACGCGCGCCGGCATCAAGCACGCCTCCGGCGCGTACCTGCTGATGTTCAAGAGCCGCACGGTGGTCCTCGCCGACACGACCGTGAACATCACGCCCGACGCGGAGACGCTGGCCGAGATCGCCGAGCAGACCGCGGAGACGGCCAAGCGCTTCAACCTCGAGCCGCGCATCGCCATGATCTCGTTCTCGAACTTCGGCTCGACGAAGCATCCCGACGCACAGCGCGTCGCCGACGCCGTGCAGATCCTGAAGAAGCGCCGCCCCGATCTCATCGTCGAAGGAGAGATGCAGGCCGACACCGCGGTCGTGCCGGAGATCGCGCAGGAGGACTACGCCTGGAGCGCGATCCAGGGCGACGCCAACGTGCTGGTCTTCTCCAGCCTCGACGCCGCCAACGCCGCGTACAAACTGCTCTGGCGCCTCGCCGGCGCGGAAGTGATCGGGCCGATTCTGCAGGGACTGTCGAAGCCCGTGCACGTCCTGCAGCGCGGCGTCGACGTGAACGACATCGTCAACATGGCCGTGATCGCGGTGCTCGACGCGCAGGAGCTGAGTCCAGGAGTGCGGTAGCGGCGGAGTTACCGCTTCAGGAGTGCGGTAGCGCTCAGCTACCGCTTTAGGAGTGCGGTAGCGCTCAGCTACCGCTTTGGTAAGGGTGCGGCCTCGCGCGGCGCTCGCAAAGCGGCGGCTGTGCGCCGCCGCACTCCTACATTGGCGGCATGCAGCTCTTGACCAGCGCGCTGAGCGCGCCGATGTCGAACGGCTTCGGCAGGAAGGCGCAGATGCCGGCGTTCACGGCCACGGCTACGTCGGGGTCGCGGTTCGCGCTGACGACGATCACCGGGATGCGGCTGAGCTCCGCGTCGTGCTGGCGCTCCTTCAGGACGTCCCATCCCGAGAGCACCGGCATCATCAGGTCGAGCACCACCACGTCCGGGCGCTGCTCGCGCATGAGGTCGAGTGCGTCCCGACCATTGGGGGCCTCGTAAAACGAGTAGCCGTCACGTCTCAGCGCCGCCACGATCATCCGGCGGATATTCGGATCATCGTCGACGACGAGGACGGAAAAGTTACGAACTTCCGCATCCACCGCGAAGGAATTATGCCCGATGTGAGTCGTTACAGCGCAAGCAATGAAGATTGCGGTCGCGATGTCCGGCGGCGTCGACTCCTCGACGGCCGCGTACCTGCTCAAAGCGCAGGGGCACGAGGTGGTCGGCCTGTCGATGCAGATGTACGACAACCTGGCGAACGCCGACTCCACCTACGGCGGCTGCTGCACCATCGACGACCTCACGGACGCGAAGCGCGTCGCCTGGCGCCTGGAGATCCCGCACTTCACGCTGAACCTCGAGTCGAACTTCCACGAGAAGGTCATCACACCGTTCGTGCAGGGCTACCTCTCCGGCACGACGCCCAGCCCGTGCGTGCTCTGCAACACGCACGTGAAGTTCGACCTGTTCCACAAGAAGGCCATCGCCATCGGCGCGGACCGCATCGCCACCGGCCACTACGCGCGCATCACGAAGTCGAACGGCCACTACGAGCTGCGCAAGGCCGTCGATCTGGCCAAGGACCAGTCGTACTTTCTGTTCGAGCTGTCGCAGGAGCAGTTGTCCGAGGCGCTCTTTCCGCTCGGTGAGCTGACCAAGCCCGAGGTGCGCGAGATCGCCGAAGAGGCGGGGCTGTCGGTGGCGCGGAAGAAGGAGTCGTACGAGATCTGCTTCGTCCCGCAGAAGGACGGCTACGCGAAGATCGTGGAGAAGGAGTCGGGCATCGCCGCGAGCGAGGCCGCGGGCGAGATCGTCGACATGGACGGGAACGTCGTCGGCACACACGACGCGTACTACGGGTTCACCATCGGCCAGCGCCGCGGTCTCGACATCGGCGGCACCGCGGAGCGCACGTACGTCGTCGACGTGAACCCGTTCACGAAGCGCGTGACGATCGGTCCCGCCTCCGCGCTCGAGCGCGACGAGCTGCTCGCCGAGCGCGTGCACTGGATCGCCGGCGCGCCGCCGTCCGGCCCGATCGAAGTGCAGGCGCGGGTGCGCTCGCGCATGGCCGACGTCGCGGCGACGGTGACTCCGCTCGATCGCGACACGGCGCGCGTGACGTTCGCGCACAAGCTGCGCGCGGTGGCGCCGGGACAGGCGGTCGTCTTCTACCAGGACGACCTCTGTTTAGGCGGCGGCTGGATCAAAAAGAGCTAACATCCCTCCATCAGAAAATAGGAGGAGTGCATGGCCAATCGTGTTGCAACGATCCTCGGTATCGGCTTTCTCCTGGTCGGCATCGTCGGCTTCATCGCCCCGACCATCCTCGGGATGCATCTGACGCTCGCGCACAACATCGTCCATCTCGTGACCGGCGCGGTCTCGCTCTGGCTCGGCCTCAAAGGCACGGCGTCCACCGCGAGGACGTTCTGCATCGTCTTCGGCCTGGTCTACCTGCTCCTCGGCGTGGCCGGATTTGTCATGGGCACCGGCGACGAGAAGATGCTCGAGCTCCTCCCCGGACAGTTGATGTTCGGCCGCATGGACCACATCGTCCACGTGCTCCTCGGCGCGATCTACCTGATCGGCGGATTCGCCACGAAGACGGTGCACGCGACGCGCACCGCCTGACCACCTCTGGTGGAAGACAGGCAATCCTGCCTGTCCTCGCGCGCCCCAGGACGAGGACGAGGACAAGGACGAGGACAGGCAGGATTGCCTGTCCTCCACTGGATTACTCCACGGTCACACTCTTTGCCAGGTTGCGCGGCTGATCGACGTCGCAGCCGCGGCGAAGAGCGATGTAGTACGCGAGGAGCTGCGTCGGAATCACGGTGAGGATCGGCTGCAGCTCCTCGATGGTGCGCGGCACCTCGATGTACGCATCCGCCATCGCCTTCATCTCCTCGTCGCCCTCGTCGATGATGGCCAGCAGGTGGCCGTCGCGCGCCTTCACTTCCTGCAGGTTCGAGACGACTTTCTCGTAGACCGGCGTGTGCGTGGCGATGGCCACGACGGGCATGTTCTCGTCGATGAGTGCGATCGGGCCGTGCTTCATCTCGCCGGCCGGATACCCCTCGGCGTGGATGTACGAGATCTCCTTGAGCTTGAGCGCACCCTCGAGCGCGATCGGGTAATGCACGCCGCGGCCGAGGAAGAGAAAGTCCTGCGCCGTGTGCCACTTGTTCGCGAGTTGCTGGATCTTCTTCTCCTGCGTCTTGAGCAGGTGCTCGATCTTGTGCGGGATGACGGACAGCTCGTGCATCGACTTGCGGATCTCGTCCGATGAGTCGCCGCGCAGTTGCCGGATGTAGAGCGACAACAGGTAGAACGCGGTGAGCTGCGTGGTGAAGGCCTTCGTCGACGCCACGCCGATCTCCGGCCCGGCGTTCGTGTAGATCGTGCCGTCGGACATGCGCGTGGCCGCGGAGCCGAGGACGTTGCAGATCGAGATCAGCCGCGCACCTTTCGCCTTAGCCTCCTGCATGGCGGCGATCGTGTCCGCGGTCTCGCCCGACTGCGTCACGCCGATGACCAGCGTCTTGTCGTCGATGATCGGATTGCGATAGCGGTACTCGGAGCCGTAGTCGACTTCGACCGGGATCTTCCCAGCGTTCTCGAGGATGAACTTGCCGACCAGGCCCGAGTGCCACGAGGTGCCGCAGGCGACGATGTGCACGCGGTTGAACTTCTTCCACTGGTCGGAGGTGAGCTCGAGGTCGTTGAAGAAGACCTCGCCCGACTCCTCGAACATGCGCCCGTTGAACGTGTCGCGCACGGCGCGCGATTGCTCGTGGATCTCCTTGAGCATGTAGTGCCGGTAGCCTTCCTTCTCGGCCATCACGGCATCCCAGGTGATCTTCTTCGGCTCGCGCGTGACCCTGGCGTCGTCGCGCGCGAAGACCTCCACCTTCTGATCGTTCGCCACGGCGTACTCGCCGTCCTCGAGATAGATGATGTTGCGCGTGTAGGCGAGCAGCGGCGCGACGTCGGAGGCGACGATGTTCTCTCCATCGCCGAGGCCGATCACGAGCGGCGGACCATGCTTCGCGGCGATGATCGTTCCCGGCTCGTCGCCGGCGATCATGACCAGCGCGTAGTGCCCTTCCAGCTCCTTGAGCGCCTTCTTCACCGCCTCGACGAACGACGTGCCGTCCTTGCGGTACTCCTCGATGAGATGGGCGACGACTTCCGTGTCGGTCTCGCTCTTGAACTCGTGGCCGGCCGCCTTGAGCCGCTGCTTGAGGGGGAGGAAGTTCTCGATGATGCCGTTGTGGATGACCACCACGTTGCCGGTGCAGTCGCGGTGCGGGTGGGCGTTGTTCTCGTTCGGCTTGCCGTGCGTGGCCCAGCGCGTGTGGCCCATGCCGAACGTGCCGTGCAGCGTCTGTTCGGCGAGCTTTCCTTCGAGGTTCGACAGTTTCCCCTCGGCGCGCACGACGTCCACGCCATTGCCGTTGACGACGGCCACGCCCGCGCTGTCGTATCCGCGATACTCGAGCTTCTTCAGTCCGCCGATGAGAACCGGCACCACTTCACGAGTGCCGACGTAGCCGATGATTCCGCACATGCTTTTTTCCTCAGTCCGTTAGAATCCGCGCCGGTGAAACGTCTCCTGGCGCTCCTTGTCGTCATCCCTTTGGTCGCCTGCGGCAAGCGCGGCGACCCGCGGCCGCCGGTGCCCGTGATTCCTGCCGCCACGACCGACCTCGTTGTAACACAGCACGCCGACCGGGTCCTTTTGTCGTGGACGTACCCGGCGCTGTCGACGGCGGGGCGCAGCCTCACCGGCATCCGGCGCATTTCCGTCTATCGCTATGAAGAAGAGCTCCCGGTGTCGCCCGGCGGCCGCGATCCGCGGACGCTGATGCCGGGAGACGTCGATACCACCGAGCCGCAGCCGATCGTGCTGTTTTCGAAAGTACCGACCATCGCCGAGGCGCAGTTCTCCAAGCTCAGTAAGAGACTGGAGAGCATAGAAAAGGCCAACCTGGCAGGCGCGACCGTCGGATCGCGCCTCCTGTTCACCGATACGCCGCCGTTCCGCTCCAGCGACGGCCGTCCGGTCCGCCTCACGTACGCGGTGGTGACCGAGGGAGACGAGGCGCGCAGCCAGCCGTCGAACCTCGCCGTCATCGTGCCGCTGCCGGTGGGCGTGCCGCCCACGAACGTGAAGGCGGAGGCGAAGGCGGAAGGCGTCACGGTGAGCTGGAGCGAGCCGACACAGTCGATCGCCGGCGAGAGCGGACCGGTGGTGAGCGGCTACAACATCTACCGCACCGCGCCGGGCGGCGTCTTCGGCGATCTGCCGACGCCGATCAACAGCGCACCGATCAAAGGAACGTCATACACCGACACGCCGAGTTACGGCGAGCACGAGTACCGCGTGGCCGCCGTCGCCACGACCGGACCGCCGGCGATCCAGAGCGGTCTCTCTGAGCCGGCGCGCGTGGCGTTCCGCGACCTCGTGCCGCCGCCCGCGCCGACGGGCCTCAACGTGCTGGTGGAGACGAAGGTCGTGCGCCTGCTGTGGGAACCGGTGAGCGCGAACGACCTGGCGGGCTACAACGTCTATCGCACCGAGGGACGGTTCCGCCTGAAGCTGACGCCGGCGCCGACGAAGGACACGAACTTCCTCGACATCTCCATCGACATCGGCATCTTCTACACGTATGAAGTGACCGCCGTGGACACGAGCGGCAACGAGAGCCCGGCCACGCCGAAGAGCGAGCCGGTGACGGTACCGAAGACACCTTAAATGCAGAGAGCCGTTTCGATCGCGTCGCACGACGACATTCCCGCCGAATACCAGGGCACGCCGGTGGAGCGCCTGCTGGCGTGGCACAACGGCTTCGCCGACGAACAGGAACCGGTGGTCGGCGCCGAGATGCTCATCGGTATGTGCATGGACAACCGCAAGAAGCTGCGCATCCCGGAGAACTTCGCGTTCATCCTCCGCGCCGGCGGCGGCAACCTGCGCCCGAGCGAGTTCAAGGTGTCGTTCGCCATCGCCGTCGGCGGCGTGCGCGCCATCGCCGTGATCGTGCACAACCACTGCGGCATGGTCGGCCTCTCCAGTCGCCGCGAGCAGTTCGTGGAAGGCCTGATCGACGCCGGCTGGGAACGCGAGGCCGCGGAGCAGCACTTCGACTCCTACGCGCCGCTCTTCGAGATCGGCAACGAGATCGACTTCGTCCTCGCCGAAGCGAAGCGCCTCCGCGCCCGCTACCCGAAGGTGCTCGTCGCGCCGCTGCTCTACAACGTGGACGACAACCGCCTCTACTGCTTACGCGAAGTCTAGGAGTGCGGCGGCACAGCCGCCGCTTTGGGAACGGTGCAACGGAGCGGTGCGTGGCACGCTTACCAAAGCGGCGGCTGTCGCCGCCGCACTCCTAAAGCAGTTCGCGCAGGCGCGTGGGGTCGGACACCGGCTCCTTGCACGCGTATCCCACGCACACATACGCGAGCGTGCGATCCGCGGGGCGGTTTGCCATCAGCGGCAGATCGGCCGACTGCGTTCCGTGCACGAGCACGCGATGCGGGAGGAACGTCTCTCCCACCACGCGCAGCAACGCCGACGCATCGCCGGTGAGTGCGATCTCCTTCGGCTGTCCCGCGCGCCATTCGCAGACGCCGAGGAGGAAGCCGAAGCCGGAGGGATAGCGCTCCGCGATCGGCCACTCGGTCTCCAGCGTCTCCGTGGCGGCGCGCGCGTACTCCTCGTTGCCGAACAGCAGCGCGAGGCGCAGCAGCACGTCGGCGGCGACGGAGCTCCCTGCGGGCGTGGCGTTGTCGAAGAGGTCTTTGGGACGCGTGATCAGTTTCTCGTGGTCGACCGGCGTGTCGTAGAAGCCGCCGTTTTCCTCGTCGCGGAAGCGCGCCAGGATGGCGTCGGCCAGCGTCTTCGCGCCGTCGAGATAGCGACGCTCGCCCGTGGCCTCGTACGCGAGCGTCAGTCCCCAGGCCACGCCCGCGTAGTCCTCGAGCAGGCCGGGGATCTTCGCGTGGCGCATCAGCCGTCCGTCGACGATGCGGCCCAGCAGAAAGTCGGCATTCCTGCGCACTACATCGTCATAGCGACCGAACGCGAGCGCGGCTTCCGCGAACGCCGCCAGCATCCACCCGTTCCACGACGAGAGCATCTTCTCGTCGCGTGCCGGCCAGACGCGCTTCGCGCGCACGCCGTACAGCTTGCACTTGCCGCGCGAGGCGATGTCGCCCAGTTGGTCGATCGTGATGCCGAGGTCCGCGGCCACGCTCTCCGGATCGCGGGGAAGGTTCAGGATGTTCTGTCCCTCCCAGTTGCCGCGATCCGTGACGTCGTAGAGTGCGCAGAAGACGCGCCCTTCGTCGCTGCCGAGGATCTCCATCACCTCGTCGCGCGTCCAGACGTAGAACTTTCCTTCCTCGCCCTCCGAGTCCGCATCGAGCGTCGAATAGAACCCGCCGTCGGGCGAGGTCATCTCCCGCGTCACGAAGCCGAGGATCTCGTGCGCGGTCTGCGCGAAGCGCGGCTCCTTCGTCCACTGCCACGCACGCACGTACAGCCGCGCCAGCAGCGCGTTGTCGTACAGCATCTTTTCGAAGTGCGGCACGAGCCAGCGCGCGTCGGTCGAGTAGCGATGAAAGCCGCCGCCGACCTGGTCGTAAATGCCGCCGCGGGCCATCTTCGTCAGCGTCTCCACGATGATCGTGAAGAGTCCCTGATCGCGATTGCGCTCCGCCACCTGCATCAGAAAGTCGAGCGACATCGACGGCGGGAACTTCGGCGCGCCGCCGAAGCCGCCGTGCACCGCGTCGTACTGCGACGCGATCTTCGCCGCCGCCTGCTCCAGTCCCGCGCGATCGATCGGCCCGCTCGTTCCCTTCACGCGCATCTGGCTCGACAGCGCGGTCTGCACTTCCGTCGAGGCCTGCTCCACTTCCGCGCGCCGCGAGCGGTAGACGTTCACCACGTGCTCGAGCACGCGGCGGAAGCTCGGCATCCCGTGCCGCTCGTCGGGCGGAAAGTAGGTGCCGGCGAAGAACGGCTTGCCGTCCGGCGTGAGGAACATCGACATCGGCCAGCCGCCGTGCCCGGTCATCATCTGCACGGCCTGCATGTAGATCGAGTCGACGTCGGGCCGCTCCTCGCGGTCGACTTTGATGGAGACGTAGTCCTCGTTCAGGATCTCGGCGATCTGCGGGTCCTCGAACGACTCGCGCTCCATGACGTGACACCAGTGGCAGGCCGAGTAGCCGATGGAGAGAAAGACCGGCCGGTCCTCCGCGCGCGCCTTCGCCCACGCCTCCTCACCCCACGGGTACCAGTCGACGGGGTTGTGCGCGTGCTGCAGGAGGTAGGGGGAGGTCTCGTTGGCGAGGCGGTTGGTCATGCTTTTTCTCAGTTTATCCCGCGCGTAGACGCGCGATCTCCGGTGCCCCTGCGCGACGCAAGAATCGCTCCGAACAGGTGCCGCGCAGAGGCACCCGAGATCCCGCGTCTACGCGCGGGATAAACTCAGGCAGGCCGCTGGATCGCCTCCAGCAACTGCGGCGGGAAGGCGCGCATCTCGAAGTACTCGCTCTCCAGTTCTTCCACCTGAAAGCGGTCCAGTCCGGAGTTCGACAGAAAGTCGTTGCGCAGCTTCACGTCCTGATCCTCGACGATGCGCGGCAGGAGCTGGTTGATGTAGAACGCCTCGAGCCGGATCTTCGTGATCACTTCCTCGAGCAGTCCCTCGGTCATCGTGTCCTGCAGCTCGCCCAGCTCCGGATCGTGCGCGATCTCCGCGCGGATTTCCCTGCGGAACGTCTCCCGCCCCTCGGCGGTGTTGAGCTCGAGATAGAAGTTGGCCATGCGCCGCCGCGCGAGGTTGTACGCTGCGAAGTAGGCGCGCTCGTGGCGGTTCAGTTGCGCGATCGAGTCGACGACGCCCGCCAGCGACTCCTCGTTGTTCTCGATCTGGATGAGCCCGAGGGTGAGTGCGTACAGCTTCTTCTTCCCGTACGCGAGCGCGTATTCGTTGTTCACCACCGGGTCGATGAAGAGCTGCTGAAAGAGGCCGCGGCGCAGCTTCTCGAAGACCTGCATGTTGCCGAGGAGCGAGCGCACCTGTTCCTGCGTCAGCTCGACGTCGTCCATGAAGGCGAGGCGGTTGACGAGCGTCGTGGTGTGATCGATGCGGTCGAAGAGGGTGACCAGCTCGCCGAACGACTCCAGCCGCTCGAAGTCCTCTTCCTCGCGGCCGATCTCGTCGATGAGCTTTCCCGTCTCGAGCAGCACTTCCTCGAACGTCTGATCGCGGTTCGCGGCGGCGCGCTGCTTGTTCTCCATGAGCTGCACGAGGTCCAGCGAGGAGAGCTTGCGCGTGATGTTGCGGCCGAGCAGGAAGCCGCCGAGGATCTCGCGCGTCGACTGGATGTAATCCGGCTCGTCTTCCTTGCGCACGACGGAGCGCGGCTCCTGCAGCACGATCTCCTCGAGCGTGTCGAAGATGGAGAGCGGCACTTCGTTGCGCAGCGAGAGCGTGCGCAGGCGCATCAGCCGCGCGCGCGCCGAGGAGTCGATGGTCGTGCCTGCGCACGAGGCCAGGATGCGCTTGTACTCGTCGATCAGCTCCTGGTTGTCCGGATGGTGGTAGATGACGTCGATCTGAATGCGCTCGCGCTGGTACGGCTCGATGGGGAGGTTCGACAGCGTGGCGCTGACTTCCTCCATCGACCGCGACTCGGCGTACGCGCGCTGGCAGGCGTCGGCGAGGAGCTGGTTGGCGCGATGGACGACGCGCACGATGACCAGCGTGGAGTGCGGCTCGTCGAGCGCGGCCAGGATCTCGTGCGCCAGCGCGAGGAAGTTCCCCGCGCCGACTTTGCGCGAGCGCTTGAGCAGCTTGCCCGCGCTCTTGAGTGTGGCTTCCTGCCGGTCGCCGACGTCGTTGTAGCGCTTGCGGTCGTCGACGAAAAAGAAGTAGTTCGCGACGGCGTTGCCCTGCAGGAAGAGATGGTCGTAGCGCTCGAAGCCGTCCGTGTGCGTGGTGAAGCGGAGCTCATGGCTGCGCGGGTCGACGGTGGTCCCGAAAAGGATGAGGCGGTTGACGACGTCTTCGTTCAGCAGGTCGCCGACGGGAAGGTGTCCGCCGAACATGTACTCGCCGAAGATGCCGCCGTTCCCGCGGAAGCGCACGCCCTCGGGATTGAGGACGATCTCCGAGTTGCCACCGAAGTAGCGGACCACGTCGCCGCGCGGCGCGCTGATCTGCTCGAAGAAGAAGCGCCGGTCGACGTCCGGACCTACGACGACCGCAAAGTACTCGATGGCTTCGCCGACGAAGCCGTGGTGCACGATCGCGCGGATCACGAGAGGGATTGTAGACGCGCTGTCATCCTGAGCTGCGTAGACAGCGAAGGATCCCCTGCATCGTGCGTGGCCGGTGCGTTTCAGCAGGGGGTCCTTCGCCGTCTACGCGGCTCAGGATGACAGTCAGGCGCGCGGGTGCGCCTTCTTGTAAACGGCGAGCAACTGCCAGTCGTTCAGGTGCGTGTACTTTTGCGTCGTCGACAGCGACGCGTGTCCGAGGAGCTCCTGGATGCCGCGCAGGTCGGCGCCGGCGTTCAGCAGGTGTGTGGCGAAGGAATGCCGCAACGTGTGCGGTGAGACGCCGGCACGCAGGGCGGCGTCGCGGACGTAGCCCTCGAAGAGACGCCGCACCGATCGCGTGGTGATGCGTTGGCCGCGATAGTTCACGAAGACGGCCTGCTCGTCGGCGTCGTGCACGAGCTCACCGCGCACCGCCAGCCACGCGCGCAGCGCGGTCTCGGCCTTCGTCCCGAACGGGACGATGCGCTCCTTGGAGCCCTTGCCGTGCACTTTCACGAGGCGCGCGCGCAGCTCGAGGTCGTCGAGGTCGACGCCCACCAGCTCCGAGATGCGCAGCCCCGACGCGTACAGCAGCTCCAGCCACGCCGCGTCGCGCAGGCCGAGCGTGACCGAGGTGTCGGGCTGTTCGAGCAGCAGCGCGACGTCGGACGTCTGCAGCACCGCGGGCAGATGCTTCTCCCGCTTCGGCGTGGCCACGCTGCGCGCCGGATTGGCCTCGGTCACCCCTTCGCGCACGAGGTACTTGAAGAACGTGCGCAGCGCGGAGAGGTGCCGCGCCACCGAGGCGCGCGCGAGCTTCCGCCGCGAGAGGTGCGCGAGATACGAGCGCACGGCGAGATGGTCGATGCGCTTGAAGTCGAGCTGGTCGCGGCCGAGCGAGAGGTAGTCGTTGCAGAGGAAGCCGATGAACGACTCGAGATCGTCGCGATACGCGACGATGGTGTTGGGGGAGACATTGCGCTCGAACGTCAGATAGTCGAGGAAATCACCGATCTCGTTCGTCACGCCCATCCCTCCC
>DASUSL010000074.1:0-4638 GCA_036375135.1 Thermoanaerobaculia bacterium
GGCACGCCGCCGGCGGAGCGTCCCGGCGCGACGCAGGAGAATCCGCTCCGCCTCTACATGGCCGCGGTGAGCGATTCGCTGACGGTCTTCTGGGACCGCTACGTCCTCACCTTCGGCCTCCTCGACCAGGTCGCGCTCTTCGAGGACATCATGTCGTGGAGCGGCGAGACCATCGCCACACTCTCCGACGGCCTGCGCACCGGCGCGCGCCGCTTCGTTCTACGCGACGTGACGATGGCGGTGGGGCTCGTCGTGGCGCTGATTTTCGCCGTGCGGCTGCTGCGGAGGCGCCGTCACCGCCTCTTCGACACCATCGCCGCATACCTGGCCGCGCAGGGGATCACCGTGGGTCCGGCCATGACGATGGAGGAAGCGCTCCGCCAGTTGCCCCCCGAGGCCGCCGAGGAGCTCGCGCCGCTGATCGCGATGTACGAGCAGGAGACGTTCGGCGCGGCGCCCGATCGCAAACGCGCGCGCACACTGAAACGGAGATTGGCGGAGTTGCGGACTTAGGAGTGCGGCGGCGACGAGCCGCCGCTTTCGTACGGGAAACGCGACGCCGGTCCCGCGTTTACCAAAAGCGGTGGCTGTCGCCCCCGCACTCCTAAACTCGTACGGGAAACGCGACGCCCGTGCCGCGTTTACCAAAGCGGTGGCTGTCGCCCCCGCACTCCTAAACTCGTACGGGAAACGCGACGCCCGTGCCGCGTTTACCAAAGCGGTGGCTATCGCCCCCGCACTCCTAGACGGGGGTTGCGCATGAGCGCGACCATCTCGCGGACCGCCGCCTCCATCCCCACCAGTGCGGCCCTCGCGATGATCGAGTGCCCGATGTTCAGTTCCTCGATCTCCGGGATGGCCGCGATGCCGTCGATGTTGCGGTAGGTGAGGCCATGCCCCGCGTACACCGTCAGCCCGAGCTTCTTCGCGGCGCGCGCGGCCAGGGCCACCTTGTCCAGCTCCTGCGGCCAGGTGCCGTTGCCGTCGCGCCAGGCGTCGGCGTACTTGCCGGTGTTGATCTCGATCTTCGGCGCGCGCAGCTTGTGGCACTGGCGGATCTGTTCGAGGTCGGGGTCGACGAAGATCGAGACGTCGATGCGCGCGTCGAGCAGTTGCGCCACCGTCTTCTCCACGTTCCCCGCGTGCAGCACCACGTCCAGTCCTCCCTCGGTCGTCACCTCGTCGCGCCGCTCGGGGACGAGCGTCACCTGATGCGGCTTGATGGTCTGGGCGATGCGCACCATCTCCGTCGTCGAGGCCATCTCCACGTTCAGGTGCGTCGTCACCGTGCGCCGCAGCAGCTCCACGTCGCGGTCCTGGATGTGACGCCGGTCGCCGCGCAGATGCACCGTGATGCCCTGCGCCCCAGCCAGCTCGCACAGCACCGCCGCGGCCACCGGGTCCGGCTCGTCGGTCTTGCGCGCCTCGCGGATCGTGGCGATGTGATCGATGTTCACTGCTAATCTCATGCGGCAAGGGTAGCAGTGTGAATCGGCGTCATAGATACGCTGTCATAGCGGCGGTGCTGCTGATCGTGGCCGGCGGGGCATGGCTCGCCGCGCCGATGCTGCTGCGCATCGTGCGCGCGCCGCGCGCTCCGCGCACCGTCGCGGACGTCGTGGCCACGTACGGACCCGCGGCGCACGCGCGTCTCGCGCCGCACTTTCGACGCGCCGGCGTCGCGTATCCGCCGAAGGAAATCGCCATCCTCGTTCTGAAGAAAGAACGGCGCGTGGCGATCTGGGTGCGCGGCACCGATCGCTGGCGCTTCCTGCGCAACTATCCGATCCTCGCCGCGAGCGGCCACGCCGGACCGAAGCTGCGCGAGGGGGACCGCCAGGTGCCCGAGGGGGTGTATCGCATCGCGCACCTGAATCCGAACAGCAGCTATCACCTGTCGATGAAGGTGAGCTACCCGAACGCGTTCGACCGGCGCATGGGCAAACGCGACGGCCGCACGCGCCTCGGCGGCGACATCTTCATCCACGGCAAGAACGTCTCGATCGGCTGCGTGGCCCTCGGCGATCCCGCCATCGAAGAGCTCTTCACCATGGTCGCGCAGACGGGACACGGCAACGTGCGCGTGGTCATCGCACCGAACGACCTCCGCGTCGCCGGTCCCGTGCTGCACGACGAGGCGCCTCCGTGGGTGCGCGACCTCTATCGCACCGTCGCCAATGCGCTGGCGGCCTTCCCCGTCTCGATGGAGTCGGACGGGACGATGACCGTCACTGGTCGTCCGAAGTCTGGTGTAAAGCTCGACTGAGCTCCGCGTCGTCCACCGGCGCGTCGACGTCCGACGTTCCGCCCATGGCGCTGTCCGCCTGCGCCTCGGGCGGCGTATGGATCAGCTTCTCCTTCGCCCGCTCTTCCGCCTCGCGTCCCACCTTGCTCTCCGGCGGGGCGCCGATTCCCTGTGATATGGATTCCGCTCGTTCGTCTGGCATGGCCGAGGGAAGTGCAGAGGACATGCCCCGCGTTCACGGTTCGACACCATGCTCTACCGCTTCGATAACGTCGAGAAAAGCTACGGGCCGCATGACGTCCTGAAGGGCGTCACGTGGCAGCACAACCCCGGCGAGCACGTCGGGCTCGTCGGGCGCAACGGCGCCGGCAAGACCACGCTCTTCCGCCTCCTTCTCAAACAGGAGGAAGTGGACAAGGGACAGATCATGCGCGCCTCGGGACTGACCATCGGTCACGTCGGCCAGCACCTGCACGCCGAGCCGGGGATGTCGCTCTTCGACTTCGTCGAGACCGCGTTCGAGAACGTCCTGGCCATCGACCGGAAGATGCGCAGGATCGAGCACGACCTGGCCGACGTCAGCCGTCCGGACCACGAGCGCCTCCTCGAGAAATACGCCGAGCTCCAGCACGACTACGAGCACGCCGACGGCTACACGCTGCACGCGCTCGTCGAGCGCGTCCTGACCGGCGTCGGCTTCAGCGACAAGACCGACTGGACGCGCCCCATCCACGAGTTCAGCGGCGGCCAGCAGAACCGGGCCATGCTCGCGCGCGTACTGCTGACGAAGGTCGACCTGCTCCTCCTCGACGAGCCGACGAACCATCTCGACCTCAAGGGCATCGAGTTCCTCGAAGAGTTCCTGCAGGAGTTCAAGGGGAGCTACCTCCTCATCTCGCACGACCGCACGTTCCTGAACCGCACCGTCGGCAAGATCGTCGAGCTCGCGCACGGAAAGCTCATCGAGTATCCGGGCAACTACGAGAAGTTCCTCCAGCTCCGCGCCGAGCGGATGGAGAAGATGGCCAGGGACTACGAGCGGCAACAGGAGTACATCGCCGAGACGCAGGACTTCATCCGCCGCAACATCGCCGGGCAGAAGACGAAGCAGGCCAAGTCGCGGCGGAAGATGCTGGACAAGCTCGACGAGGTGGAGCGCCCCGAGACCGACGAGACGCTGGCGAAGTTCAGCCTGGACGCGGGCGGCCGCTCCAGCGCGGTGGCGATGACGCTCGACGAGCTCTCCGTCGGCTATGCGAACAAGCGGGTGGTGGAGAACTTCACCCTGCAGGTCCGCCGCGGCGAGCGCTACGCGATCATGGGTCCGAACGGCTCCGGAAAATCGACGCTGCTGAAGACCATCGCCGGACGCATTCCGCCGCTCGGCGGCAGCGTCACCCTCGGCCACGCCGTGCAGCTCGGCTACTACGATCAGACCCTCGGCGACCTCAATCCGAACGGCAAAGTGATCGACGAGGTGTGGGACATCGACACGCGCCAGACCGAGGAAGAGGTGCGCTCGTATCTCGCGCAGTTCTCGTTCTTCGGCGACGACGTGTTCAAGAAGACGCGTGACCTCTCCGGCGGCGAGAAGGGCCGCCTCGCGCTCGCGAAAATCATGTACGTCGGCGGCAACGTGATGCTCCTCGACGAGCCGACGAACCACCTCGACGTCTACACGCGCGAGGCGCTGGAGGAAGTGCTGGAGAACTTCACCGGCGCGCTGATGGTCGTCTCGCACGACCGCTACTTCATCGACCGCGTCGCGGAGAACATCATCCTCGTCGAGGATGGCACGGCCGAGGTGTACGCCGGCAACTACAGCGAGCTGGTGGCGAAGTTCGCGGAAGGCGCGGCCGCGCCGGTCGCCCAGCCTGTCATCCTGAGCAAAGCGAAGGACCCCCAGCCGAAGCGCGAAGAGCCCCCGGTCAGACAGCAGCCCGTCGATCGCACCGAACAGAAGCAGCGCGCCAAGCGCATCAGGAAGATCGACGAGGAGATCGCCGCGCTCGAAGCGCGCATTGCCAGCGCCGAAGGAGAGCGCGAGCGTAACGAGCTGCTGCTCTGCTCGCAGGAAGTGTTCCGCGACGGCGACCGCGTCAAGAAAATCTCCCAGCAGCAGAACGATCTGAAGGCGATGATCGACCTGCTGTACGCGAAGTGGGAGTCGCTGTCGCGGGAGAAAGAGGACCTCGAGAGCGCGGTAGTCTGAGTTTTGCACGACGCCAGCGCATGAAGTCTTTCGCGCTGCTCCTGCTGCTCGTCGTCGCCTGTACGCAACAACCTACGACGTCCGCGCCCGAGGCGCCGGCCACCGCGTCCACTCCCGCGGCGGAGCCGCCGTGCACGCCGCTGGCGACCGAGGGGCCGAACGTGCCCGATCAGCGTCCGAC
>DASUSL010000075.1:0-48727 GCA_036375135.1 Thermoanaerobaculia bacterium
AGGCACGAAGGAGACGGGCTTCGCCTTCCGTCTCCCCGACGGATCTGCAGTCACAGACGAGAAGGTGCTCGCCCGGATCGCCAAATTGCGCATTCCTCCCGCGTGGAAGGAGGTGCGCATCGCGCGTGGCGACGGTGCGCCGCTGCAGGCCGTCGGCGTCGACAAGAAGGGGCGCACGCAGTACCTCTACCACACGCGCTTCCGCGCCCAGCGCGAGGAAGAGAAGTTCAAGCGCGTCGTCGAGTTCGGCGAGGCACTGCCGGCGCTGCGCCGCCGCGTGCGCGCCGACCTGCACGGCGAGTCACTCGAGCGCGCGCGCGTCCTCGCGTCCATGGTGCGCCTCATCGACCAGGGCTTCTTCCGCATCGGCAACGACAAGAGCGCCGAGGCGGAGGCGACCTACGGCCTCTCCACCATCCGCGGCTCGCACGTGAAGGTCGACGGCGGCGACGTGCTCTTCGACTACGTCGGCAAGTGGAAGAAGAAGCAGAAACGCGCCGTGCGCGACAAGGACGTGGCCGTGGTCGTGGAGACGCTGAAGAAGACGCCCGGCGCGGAGCTGTTCAAGTTCGCCCAGAACGGCCGCCTGATCGACGTCAAGGACCGCCACGTGAACGACTACATCCAGTCGATCATCGGCAAGGATTTCACGGCCAAGGACTTTCGCACCTGGGCCGGGACGCTGCTCTGCTCGATCGCGCTGGCCATGGAGGGACAGGGAACCAGCAAGACCGACCGCAAGCGCCGCGTGCGCAAGGCGGTCGCGGCCACCGCCGAGCAACTCGGCAACACCCCCGCGGTCTGCCGCTCCTCCTACATCTGCCCGCGCCTGCTCGACGAGTACATGGAAGGGAAGCCGTTCGAGATGCTGCGCAAGACGCGCCGCGGCTCGCCGGTGGTGCGGATGGGACTGTCGCGCGAGGAGAAGGCGCTGCTGAAGTTTCTGCGGGAGACGATCGCGGACAGGCGGCTGCGGCCGCGCGCCGCTTAGGAGTGCGGTGGCGGCGGAGCCACCGCTTTCGTAGCGACACGCGGCGCGCGCGCCGGATACGAAAGCGGCGGCTGGGCGCCGCCGCACTCCTAGAACGTCTGCCCCACCCAGAAGCTGGTCCGGAACCCTTTCTCCAGCTCCTTGCCGTTGAACCGTTTCGCAAAGTCCCAGTTCAGCGGCAGGCCGAAGATGTTGAACGAGAAGCCCCAGCCGACGGAGGCCGCGCCGTCTTCGAAGAAGCCGTCGTCGTCGCGGAGCTGGAACTTCTGTCCCTTGAAGTGCGCCGCGCCGACGTCGAGGAACAGCACGCCGCGCATCTGCTGGATGACCATGACCGGCGTGGCCAGCACGTCCACGAGCGGGAAGCGGAACTCCAGGTTGGCGAAGCCGGCGTACTGCCCGATGAAGGAGCGGAAGTCGTAGCCGCGCAGCGTGTTCAGTCCGCCGAAGTAGTGGATGCTCGGGAAGTTCCCCTCCGACCACGCGCCGTACAGGCGCGCGGCGAAGAGCGTGCGCGAGCTGATCTGCTTGTACTCGCGCCAGTCGAGGGTCAGATCGCTGCTGAGCGTCCCTCCCTCGTCCATGTCCGGCGCATACGACGCGCTGAGCTGGTAGCGGCGTCCGGAGACGGGACCGAAGAACTTCCACACCGCGCTGTCGCCGCTGAAGGTCGTGCTCACGATCGGGAAGTTGTGGCCGATCTCGAACACGTTCGCATCCTCGAAGTCGATGATGCCGTTGCCGTTCGTGTCGCCGCCGCCGAAGTCGAGGAACGTGTACGAGCGCGACATGTAGCCCGCGCCGGTGTCGAGACGGTGGTAGCGCGAGAACGGATAGCTGACGATGCCCAGGGCGCCCGTCTCGCGGTACGCCTGCCGCCGCTCCAGTCCGCGCGACTCGAACTGTTGCGGCAGCGTGTAGAACGCGCGGTTGTCGAAGAGGCGCGCCCCCCAGTTCCAGCGGCGATGCAGGTCGAGATAGAGGAAGTCGAAGTTGGAGAACGTATCGACCGAGTCGAGCGAGGCGATGAAGCGGCGGTTGCCGAGCATGTCGCTCATGTACAGCGTGGAGCGCGACAGCAGGAGCTGGTCGGAGGTCACGCCCGCGGCCACGTCGATGTCGTCGACGAAGAGCTTGAAGCCGCCGGTGCGCTCGATCTTGTCCTCGTCGATGAAGAACTCCGAGGTCGAACGGAACACCGAGCGATCCTCGGCCAGGATCGGCGCGGAGGGGAGCGTCGTCTTCTCCGCCGCGTGCAGCGGCTTGTCGGTGGTCGTCGAGTAGAGGCGCCACTGCCCCTTGTAGTACGACGAGAAGACCATCCGCTCCTTGTTGTTCGCACCCGTGAACACCACCGGCGCGAAGCAGCCGCCGATGACGTCCGTGTACTGCAGCATGTCGCCGGTGGTGAGGTCGAGCGAGTAGATGTTGAAGGCGGCGAAGTTCGTGATGTCGGCCTTCGGCGTGTTTCCGTCGGTGCGCGCGGCGTTCTCGGCGTCCTCGAGGATCTTCGCGGCCGTCTCGACGTTGCGGCCGGTCTGCTTGTCCGAGGCGAAGAAGAGGCGCTTGCCGTCGGGGCTGAACCAGGCGTCGATGTCGTTCCAGTCGCCCGACGTGAGCTGGTAGCGCTCCTTCGTGTCGGCGAGGTTGACGCGATAGAGCTTGGCGTACTCCTCGCCGACCGAGGAGTAGATCAGCGACTGCCCGTCCGGCGCGAAGACCGGCGACGAGTCGTAGAACGTGTCGCTGGTGACGTTGGTGATGTTCCCGTTCTCGAGGTCGTAGATGAAGATGTCGGACTGGTTGCCCTGGATCGCGGAGAAGGCCACGCGGCGGCCGTCCGGCGAGTAGGCGGGACTGAGCTGCTGCTCGAGCGGCATGTCGATCATGCGGTCGATCTTGCCGCTGATGGGATTGAGGAGGAGCAGGCTGCGGCCGCGCTCCTTCTTCACGAAGAGCGCGATCTGGTCGCCGTTCGGCGCCCAGGCCGCGTCGCGCCCCATCACCGGCGCGGTGGTGAACGACTGCACGATCGCGTACTCGTACTCGCTCGTGTAGCCGGAGGTGAGGTTCTTCAGCAGGCGGCGCTCGGGGATGTTGAAGAGGACGAGGTCGATGTCTTCCTTGTACGTCGTGAAGGCGGCCAGCAGGTCGCCCGACGGCGAAGGCACGGCCGAGATCTCGTTGCTGCCCGACCCGCCCTGCTCGCGGATGCGGAACGGCTCGCCGTACTCCTGCGGCTCCCCTTTCGCCACGAGCGCCGGGAGGTACTGCTTGCGCAGCCAGGTGCGGAAGCGGGAGTCGAATTCGTCGGGCGAGACGTTGAACGCGCGGCGCAGCGCGCGGTCGATGCTGTTGCCGAGCGTGTTGCGGTATTCGTAGATGAAGTCGCGCAGCCCTTCCCACCCGTACGTCTCCTGCATGTAGCGGAAGACGGAGTGGCCGAAGCGGTAGGCGAAGTAGCCGGCCGCGCCGCTGCTGACCGCGGGGATGTTGTCATTGACCACCGCGTCGCGCAGCACCATGCGGTCGCGCGAGTCTTCGTCCTGGGCCATGAAGGAGGCCAGCCCTTCCATCATCCACTGCGGCGGGTTGGCGGTGATGTTCTTGCCGAACTTCCCCTGGAAGAGGATCTCGTACTCGAAGATGTGCGTCAGCTCGTGCGTGACCAGCTCCAGGAGCTGATCGTCGGGCATGTCGATCGGCAGGACCATGCGGTTCTTGGCCGGCTCGGCGAACGCGCCCACCCCCTCGGGGATGAAGTTGAGGATGACGTTGGTCTGCTCGAAGGCGGAATGCGTGTGGTAGAAGATCAGCGGGATCTTCTTCGAGATCTGGTAGTTGAATTTCTGCGAGAGATCGAGATACGCGCTCTCCGCCGCGTCGACGACGCGCTGCAGTTGCGGGCGCTCCTCCTCGTAGAAATAGACGTCGAAGTGCGTCGAGTGATAGACGCTCCACTTGAAGGTGTCGTAGACGATCTTGTTCTGCCCGAACGGATGGGCGGGGACGGCGAACAACAGCAGCGCGACGAGAACGACCAGTCTCTTCACGTAAGGCCTCCGATTGTCGGTTGACGAGTAGGCGGCGTTGGCGATTCGAAAACCGCCAACGGAGCTGCACTTCGCATCATCCCCGAAAAATGGCAGGCCGGTCACGCGAATCGGTGACAACGCTGTGGAGGACAGGCAATCGTGCCTGTCCACGCTCCCGGCTCGACGAGGACAGGCAGGATTGCCTGTCTTCCACTGCTACTCGAACACGTAGCGCGTGGCCGAGGTCTCCTGGGCCACGAAGATGCCGACGAGCTGCGTCTCCAATGCGCGCAGGTTCTCGAAGAGGCCGAGGATCTCGTCGTAGTTGCGCTGGTCGAACTCCTTGAAGTCGCGGAAGTTCTCTTCCAGCACCATCTCCCCCGTGTCGGCGTCGAACACGGCCAGGTCGATGTCGAACACGAAGCCGGTCGACTCCACCAGCACCTGGCGGTAGAACGTGCGGCCGTCCGCGGGCGACGTGTACTCCTCGGTGCGGTAGCCCGACTTGTCGTTGATGTCGAAGTCGACGATGCCGGTGACGATGAAGTCGGCGTTCGTCCGCGCGCCGAGGTCCTTCCAGTAGTCGCGGGCGTCGGTGAGGGAGCGGATGTCGGTGCCGGGGAGGCGCGTCTGCGGCACGTCGACGAGGCGCAGCTTCGTCGACTTCGCGAGCTGCTTCCTGAGGTAGCGGTTGAACTCCGTCTGCACGTCCACCTTCGCCGCGCGGTCGTTCCGGCGCTCTCCCTTCGTGGCGATGATGAACGGCGCCACGGCCACGCGCTCCTCGCCGGTGATCTGCAGCTTCGGCTTCACCGGAAGCTTGAGCTTGACCTCCATCACGTCGGCGGAGAGAGGAAGAGAGAGAAGGAGTGCGGCGGCGGCGATGCTCGATTTCACAGCGAACCTCCCGGGGGATTGGTGGTGGTGGGCGCGGGCGGGACGCCGGCCTGCGGCGGCCGGATCCCCGGACCGGTCGTCTCGGTGGTGCTGGTGACGATGGTCGGCGGCGTGTCCGGCGCGGGCCGCTCGGCCGTGGTGGTCGTGGTCACGGCCGAGGCCTCGCGCTTCTTCGCCTTCTGCGTGAACTCGACGAAGCGGCTGTAGTTCTTCTGGATGTACTGGTTCTGGCGGTCGAGGCGGAGCGCCTCGCGGTACTCCTTGGCCGCGCCGTCGAAGTCGCCCGTGGCCTCGAGGGCGACGGCCAGGTTGTTGTGCGCCATCGCGTTCTGCGGCGCGATCTGCACCTCGCGGCGGAAGCGGAACATGGCCTCGCGCCACAGGTTCATGCGCGCCATGCGCACGCCGAACTCGCGCTGCGTCTCGGGTTTGGCGAGATCGCCTCCGGAGCCGCAACCGATGCCCAGCAGCAGAAACACGACCGCGAACAACGACGACGTAAACGCGCGCCTCATCGCTTCTCCTTCACTTGGCTCTGCAAAGCGGGCCGATTATAATCCCGCCGTTCCCACCGTCCGGCGACGCGGCCGCCCATCCCTCGCGCGCTTCCTCGCACCACACGCACGCTGATGAACGACGTCCCCTCGCGCGATCGGCTGATCGCGCTGTCGCTGCTTCCGTTTCTCACGCCAAACCGGACTCGCCTGCTGCTGGAGTACTTCGATCCTGTCGCGCAGGCTTGCAACGCGACCGCCACTCTGCTGCAAGGCCTTCTGAGCATAACGCCGGAGCAGGCGGAGCAAGTCAGGAGTCCGTTAACAAAACCGGTGGATGCGCTGCGCGATCGCGTCATCACTCTGCTGGATGACGACTATCCGCCGCTGCTGAAAGAGATCCCCGACCCGCCGCTGGCGCTGCACTTCCGCGGCGACCGCGCCCTGCTGGCGCGCATGTCGGTGGCGCTGGTCGGCTCGCGGCGCGCGTCGCCGTACGGCATCAACGCGGCGCAGCATCTCGCGCGGCAGCTCGTCTCGGCGGGCGTGGTCATCGTCTCGGGGATGGCTCGCGGCATCGACTCGGCCGCACACTACGCCGCCCTCGACTGCGGCGGCACGACCATCGCCGTCCTCGGCACCGGCATCGACGTCGTCTATCCGCGCTCGAACCTGCGCCTGTATCGCCTCATCGAGCAGAAAGGGCTGATCCTGAGCGAGCTCCCGCCCGGTACGCCGCCCCGGCCGGAGAACTTTCCCATCCGCAACCGGCTCATCTCCGGCATCTCGCACGGCACGGTGATCGTCGAGGCCACGCGCCGCAGCGGCTCGCTCATCACCGCGCGCATGGCCGCCGAGCAGAACCGCGAGGTCTTCGCCGTCCCCGGCTCGATCTTCTCGGCCGGCTCGGAGGGACCGCACCGCCTCGCGCAGTACGGCGCGAAGCTGGTGCACGACGCGAACGACGTGCTGGAGGAGCTCCCCGGCGATTTGCGTCTCGCGCAAGCGAAAGAGGAAGAGCCGGACGAACCGCTGCGGGAGGTGCTGGCCGCGCTGACGCGCGAGGAGGGAGCCCACGTCGACGCGCTGGCGCAGAAGCTCGGGCGGACGACGGGCGCCGTCGCCGAGTCGCTGCTGCAATTGGAGCTGGGAGGGTGGATCCGGGCGCTGCCGGGGGCGCGGTATGTGAGGATTCGTTAGGTCCGTCCAGTTAATCCCGCGCGTAGACGCGGGATCTCGGGTGCACTCACGACGCATGCGCCTCAGGCTGCGCAGGTGCACCGGAGATCCCGCGTCTACGCGCGGGATAAACTTCGAAAGCTACGTAGAGAGCTGATTCGCCTCGCGCGCGTTCTTCACCGTCATGGCGATGATGCCGATCGGCACGCCCCAGGTGATCAGCTTGCGGAACACCTTCGGGAAGCCGAAGCCGACGACGATGCCGAGGACCGCGCCGCCCGCGATCAGGTGCGGGGCGTAGGTGCGGGCGAGCGTCTTCGGATTGAAGTCGTCCCGGAGCCGGCGGTCCAGCTCGTCGATGCGGTCGCCCACTCCGTCGCGTGCGCGCACGATGGCGCGCTGGATGTGTTCTTTCTGCTCGTCTGCCATTTATCTGCTCCGTGCCCGGGCCACGTCGGCCTTCAGCGTGTCGATGTCGGTCTTGATGTGCTCGATCGACTCGCTGGGGACGAAGTTCACGCCCTGCAGTTTCTTTTTCCCCATCATGACGAGGATGCCCGCGGCGGCGAACAGCACCACCGTCACGATCAGCGACGACAGCCACGGCGGCAGCCCCAGCGCGACCATGCCCAGGGTGATGGTGACGAAGAGGAAGGCCAGCCCGACCAGCGCCAGGAAGAGCGCCGCGCCCATCATGGCCGCGCCGCCGCCGAGCTTCGCCGCCGACTCCTTCAGCTCGAGCTTGAGCAGCGCGATCTCGCTGCGCAGCAGCATCGAGATGTCCGCGGTCAGGTCTTTGATGATCGTGCCGATCGAGCGATCGGCGTCCGTGTAATTGCTCATGACGTCACTTCCGAAGAGCAAAAGAGTGGCCAGTAGCATATCTTCTCCCCTCGGAAATGGCCGATCTCGTCGAACTGGTCAAGGACTTCCGCTTCGAAGCGGCGCACTTCCTCCCCAACGTGCCGGAGGGGCACAAGTGCCGCCGCACGCACGGCCACTCGTTCCGCGGGGAGATCGCGGTGCGCGGCCCGCTCGACCCGCATCTCGGCTGGGTGATGGATTTCGCCGACCTTCGCGGCGCCGTCGAGCCACTGGTCAAACGCCTCGACCACTACCTCCTCAACGAGATCGAAGGACTCGAGAACCCGACCTCGGAAATCCTGGCGGTCTGGATCTGGCGGCAGCTCGCGCCGCAGCTCCCGCTCCTCGTGCGCGTGACGATCGAGGAGACGTGCACCAGCCGCTGCCATTACTTCGGCTGAGATGACGCGCGTCGTGCTCATCGTGCTGGCGCTGTTCTTCGGGGCGATGCTCGTGCCGCACTTCGTCCCCGCCGCCGGCGAGACGATCCTGACGATCTACTACCTGTTCGCCGTGTTCGTGGTACTGGCCGTGCTGCTCGGCTGCGGCGTGGTGTGGATTTTCGTCCGGCGCAAAGGGCTGCTGGTGATCTCCCTCGGCGGGCTGATGCTCTTCGCGGTCATCACCGGCCTGAGCGTGCTCTACGCGCGTGGTCTTCCCACCGGCTCGTTCGTGCGCTCGTTCGACGCCGCCGCGTGGAGGGACTCGCAGTACTGGGCAGAGGGCGACATCACGGAGCGGCAGAAGATGCTCGGCGCCGTCGTGCGCGACGTGCTCCCCGGCCGCACGCGCGCGGAGATCGTGGCACGGCTCGGCCCGCCGTCCGACGCCTGGTGGAACTGCGACATGACCTACGTGACCGGCCCCGAGCGCGGCTCGCTCTTCGCCATCGATTCGGAGTGGCTGCTCATCGATCTCGACGAGCAGGGCCGCTTCGAGCGCTACCGCATCGCGACGGACTGAATTCAAGGGGACAGCCGGCGTCCCGCCGGCTGTCTGTGCGGGCGTCTCGCCCGCACCGTGGCGGCGGGACGCCGCCACAGACAGCCGGCGTGGACGCCGGCGGTCCCCTTCGTTCGGCGCTCCCACGGAACTGCCCTTGCACGGCCCGGTCTGGTGTCGACGCTCGTGCGCATCCGTCCCCGTCCGCAGACGGTGCACATTGCCCGCGGCCGCGGCGTGCTCGCCACCGCGCCCGACGGCCTCATCGACGATCACCCCGACCGCGGCTTCTTCGTCCATGAGACGCGCCTCCTCTCGCGCTGGCGCTACTTCATCGACGACGCACAACCGTCGACCAACGCCTCCTCCGCCGTCACGCAGAACCAGTGGCTCGCCTACTTCGTCTCGCCCGCACCTGGAGTCACCCCGCCCCCTCCCGACGACGGCAGCGGCCAGGTTCCCGACGAAGCGCGCAACACGCTGGAGCTGCGCGTCACGCGCCTCATCGACGACGACCTCCGCGAAGAGCTCGAGTTGACGAACTTCACGATGGAGCCGTCGTCGTTCGTCTTCTCCATCGAAGTCGACGCCGACTTTGCCGACCAGGCCGAGACGCGCGCGCGCAAGCAACACGGCGTAACCAACACGAGGTGGAGCGCGAACACGCTCACCTTCGACTACGTCTCCGGCGCGCTCCATCGCGGCGTCGAGATCGCCTTCGACCGCGATGCGCGCTACGAAGAGGGCCGCATCCGATTCGACGTCAGACTCGGGCCGCAGGAGCGCTGGCGCACGCGAATCGTCATCACCCCGCTCATCGACGGCGAGCGCCTCACGCGCGACGACTCGCACGAACAAAAAATCCGCCTCTACCTCGACGAGACCACGAGCTTCGAAGCCCCAACCTCGAAGACGCTGACCGCCGGCGTCATCACCACACTCGAGCAGGCCCGCGCCGACCTCGCCTCGCTCCGCCTCTTCGACCTCGATCACGCGCCGCGCGCCTGGACCGTCTCCGCCGGCCTCCCGCTCTACGTCGCCCTCTTCGGCCGCGACACGCTCACCACCGGCTGGCAGGCCGGACTCCTCGGACCCGAGATCATGACCGGCACGCTGCACGCGCTCGCCGCACTGCAGGGGACGAAGGTCGACGACCGCCGCGACGAGCAGCCCGGCAAGATGCTGCACGAGGCGCACACCGGCCCGCTGGCCACCCTCGACATCAACCCGCGCGGCCGCAGCTACGGCTCGATCACCACCTCCGGCCTCTACGCGTTCATCGTCGCGGAGCTGTGGCACTGGACGGGCGACAGGAACCTGGTGCGCCCGCTGATCGAGCCCGCGCTGCGCGGCCTGCAGTGGCTCGAGCGCTACGGCGATCCCGACGGCGACGGCTTCTACGAATACCGCAGCCGCTCGCCGTTCGGCCCCGTGCATCAGGCGTGGAAGGACTCGCCCGACGCGATCGTCTACGAGGACGGCGCGCCGGTCGAGCCGCCGATCGCCACGTGCGAGGAGCAGGCCTTCGTCTACGTCGCCAAACTGCACCTCTCCGAGACGCTCTGGTTCCTCGGCGAGCGCGATCTCTCCCGCAAGCTCTACCGCGAGGCGTCGGAGCTGAAGAAGCGTTTCAACGACGCGTTCTGGATGGAAGACGAAGGCTTCTTCGCCCTCGCCCTCGACTCCCGCAAACGCGCCGTGCGCTCCATCGCCTCGAACGCCGGCCACTGCATCGCCTCCGCGATCGCCGACTCCTCGCTCGTCGAGCGCGTCGCGGACCGTCTCTTCCAGCCCGACCTCTTCAGCGGCTGGGGCATCCGCACGCTCTCCTGCGACCACCCGCGCTACAACCCCTACAGCTATCACCTCGGCTCGATCTGGCCGGTCGAGCACGGGACGTTCGCCCTCGGCTTCTGGCGCTACGGCCTCTACGAGCGCGCGCAACAGCTCGCCCGCGCGCAGTTCGAGGCCGCGGCGCTGTTCGAGCATCATCGCCTCCCCGAGCTCTTCGGCGGGCAGCCGCGCGACGACGAACATCCCTTCCCCGGCATCTATCCGAGCTCGAATCCGCTGCAGGCGTGGTCGTCGTCGTCCGTCTTCGCGCTGCTGCAGGCGATGCTCGGCCTCTATCCGTACGCGCCGCTGAAGATGCTGGTCGTCGACCCGCACCTGCCCGACTGGCTGCCGGAGATCACGCTGCGCGACCTGCGCGTCGGGAAGGCACGCGTGACGATCCGTTTCCGCGGCCGCAACTTCCGCATCCTCGAACAGCACGGAACGCTGCACGTCGTGAAACAGGCCACGCCGTGGTCGCTCACGACGCAGCCCGCGCAGCGCCTGCGCGACGCGTTGGCCAGCCTTCTGTAAGGAGCATCAGCATGAACGAACGAGTGGTCGTCATCACCGGAGCCTCCGCGGGAGTGGGCCGCGCCACCGCTCGCGCCTTCGCCGCACGCGGCGCGCGCATCGGACTCATCGCGCGCAACGCCGAAGCACTCGAGCAGGCCAGGCAGGAAGTGGAGGCGCGCGGCGGACAGGCCGTCGTCGCGATTGCCGACGTCGCCGACGCCGACGCGGTGGAGCGAGCCGCACTCACCATCGAGCAGGCCTTCGGCCGCATCGACGTCTGGGTCAACAACGCCATGGCCTCGGTGCTCGGTCCGATCCGCGAAGTGACGGCGGAGGAGTTCCGCCGCGTCACGGAGGTCACGTATCTGGGGGTGGTGCACGGCACGCAGGCGGCGTTGCGGAGGATGCTGCCGCGCGATTCCGGCGTGATCGTGCAGGTCGGCTCGACGCTCGCCTATCGCGGCATTCCGCTGCAGGCGCCGTACTGCGCGGCCAAGCACGCGGTGCAGGGCTTCCACGACTCGCTGCGCTCCGAGCTGCTGCACGACAAGAGCAAGGTGCAGGTGTGCATGGTGAACCTCCCCGCGGTGAACACGCCGCAGTTCCGCTGGATCCGCAGCTACATGCCGCGCAAGTCGCAACCGTTCGGCACGATCTTCGAGCCGGAAGTGGCGGCGCAGGCGATCGTCTGGGCGTCGGAGCATCCGCGCCGCGAGCTGAACGTCGGCTGGGGCACCACGCAGGCCATCATCGCCAACGCCTTCGCCCCCGGCCTCCTCGACCGCTACCTCGGCCGCATCGGCTTCGACGAACAACAGGGCCCCGAGCCCGAGGTGCCGGGACGCCCCGACAACCTGTTCGCGCCGGTGCCGGGCGATGCCGGCGCGCACGGCGTCTTCAGCGACCGTGCGAAGAGCGTGAGCCCGCAACTGATCGCCAACACCCACCGCGGCGCCATCGGCGCCGCGGTGGCAGTCGTCGCGGTAGTCGGATTGATGCGAATGTTTAGGAGTGCGGTGGCGACCAAGCCACCGCTTTCCTAGCGGCCCGCGACGCGCCTGCCCCATACGAAAGCGGCGGCTCGCCGCCGCCGCACTCCTAAGCGGCCCGCGACGCGCCTGCCCGATACGAAAGCGGCGGCTCGTCGCCGCCGCACTCCTATAGCATTCGCGCGCCGATGCTGGCCCTGCTCATCCTCTCCTTCGGCGTGGCCGCCGACGCCACGGCCGTGGCCATCGCCGCGGCGGTGCGGGGGATGACGCTCGCGCGCGGGCTGGCCATGGCCTGCTGCTTCGGCGTGGCGCAGGCGGGGATGGCGGGGATCGGCTGGGCGGGCGGCGCGGCGGTGGGCGGACTGTGGAGCGCGTGGAATCACTGGATCGCGCTGGCGCTCCTCTCCTTCGTCGGGCTGAAGATGATTCACGAGGCCTTCAGCAAAGAGGAAGAGCGTGCGCCCGCGGCGGCGGGATTTCTGACGCTGCTCGTCCTCTCCATCGCCACGAGCCTCGACGCGCTCGCGGTCGGCGTCTCACTGCCGGCGCTACGCGTGGCGGCGCCGATCGCGCTCGCTTCCATCGGCCTCGTGACTCTCGTCCTCTCGGCCGCCGGTGCGGCCTTCGGACGATTTCTGGGAGAGCGCTTCGGCCGCGTCATTGAAGTCGCGGGCGGCGTCGGGCTCATCGCCATCGGTCTGCGCATCGTCTTCGAGCACACCTGACATATTATTGCCGGATGAAAATCCGTCACGCCTTCCTGCTCCTCTCCGTGCTGCTCCTCCTCACCGCCGCAGCCCCGCGCACCGAGACCCCGGCGCCGCAGCCGATGTCCGACTGGGCCTTCGCCGGCTGCTTCTCGCCGACGCGCTCGCTCCCCTGCTACGACGTCTACACGCACAACGGCACGTACTGGATGTGCAAGGAGTGCGGGACGACGAAGAGCCCGAGCGAGAACCGCTGCCGCCAGCTCAGCTCGTATCAACTCTCCAACGGCGCCTGGTGCTCTTGAGGCAATGAGTGCGTGTCGGTCGTGCGTACCATTACGCATGACCGACCACGCCCCGCAATGCGAACGCTGCCGCGTCCCGATGGAGCGCGGCTACATGCTCGATCACGGCTACGGCGTCACCTATCCGATCGCCTGGATCGCGGGGATCGCGCGCTGGAGCAGGTGGTGGGGGCTGAGGGTCAGGCGCGAAGACAAGATCCCCGTGTCGACGTATCGCTGTCCGCAGTGCGGGCGGCTCGAGTCGTACGCGCAGCCGGGTCCCTGGCCTGCGTAACGCCGCAAGGGTTGGTAAACCGCTTGCAACCTGCGAATACACAGCTTCGCATTACGCAGCAGTCTCGCGCTTTTTCCCAACCCCATGACTCCAGTTCGCGTTCGCGCAGCGTTGCTGTTCCTTCTCGCGATCCTCGTACCGACCGCGGCCTTCGGCCAGCGCTCCTATGACGAGGGTGGCTACGCCGACCGCCACAGTGTCGTCGCAGGCAGCAGCATTGCCTTCCACATCGCCACCACCGTCAGCCCGTTCAGCGTCGAGATCATCAACACGGCCACGCCGGGCACGGTCATCCAGACCATCGGCGGACTGATGTCGCAGCGGCGCGACTGCACGGGGAGGTGGGAGAACGGCTGCGCCTGGCCCGTCACGCACGTCTTCACCGTCCCCATCACGTACGTCCCCGGCTACTACGTGGCCCGCTTCCCCACCAGCCAGGGAGCGAAGCACATCCTCTTCGTCGTGCGCCCCGCGGTGACCGGCAGCTACGCGCCGATCGCCGTCATCCAGCCGTCGAACTCCGACGTCGCCTACAACCGCTTCGGCGGCAAGAGCGTCTACGACACCATCTCCGACGACGGCCACCGCGCGCACATCGTCTCCTTCAACCGCCCGTACTACGAAGACTCCGGACAGGCTCGCTACAACATCTGGGAAGAGCGGTTCGTGGCCTGGATGAAGCGCGAGAACCGCAGGTTCGAAGTGATCACCGACGACGACATGGAGGCCCAGATCGACCTCTCCGCGTACAAGACGCTGGTCATCGTCGGCCACTCCGAGTACTGGTCGCTGAAAGCGCGGCAGCACCTCGAAAACTACAGCCGCGCCGGCGGACACATCGCCATCTTCGGCGCGAACACGATGTGGTGGCAGGTGCGCGTCGACCTGCAGGCGCGCACGATGACCGTCTACAAAGACGCCGCGCTCGACCCGATGACGGGCGTCAACAACGACCTCGTCACCACCAACTGGTTCGACTGGCCGGTCCTCAACCCCGAGAACCGCATCCTCGGCGCGTCGTTCCTCAACGCCGCGTACGTCAACAAACTGAACAGCTCCGATCGCCTGCCGATGGAGCAGCGCACGCCGTACACGACGCGCAAGGCCAGCCATTGGGCTCTCGCGGGCACGGGCCTCACGAACGGCGCCCCGTTCGGACGCTCCGCCGGCGCAATCGAAGTCGACGGCGCGCTCTTCAATACGCTCCCCAACGGCAGCCTGGAGGTGGAAGGCTCCGACGGCACGCCGCTGTCGTACGAGGTGCTGGCTACGCTGCCGTCGAGCGACGGCTACGCCACGATCGGCATGTACGTGAATCCGCAGGGCGGCGCGGTCTTCAACGGCGCGGCGCGCGACTGGTCGTACGGCCTGCTCGACGACACCGTCATTCAACGCATCACCAGCAACGTCCTCGACCGCCTGGCCACCGGGGAGCCGTTCGCGTATCAGCCGCGCATCACGCCGAATCGTGCCGAGGATCGTTTCAATACGCCGCGCGCCGCGGAGGACTTTCTGCCGGGATGGCGCTTCCATCGCTTCGGACTCGAGCTCACGCAGCGCTGCGCGTACGAGGGTCCGTTCGGCCTCGAGCTCACGGGCCCGCGCTGGACGCTGGTCGTCCGCCACGTCGACCTCGGGCGCACCGGACTGACGAAAGCGGCCGCGAACGTCTGGCTCAACGCCGACCTGCTCACCGCTTCGCCGACCTTCGGCACGCCGCTGATCGGCTTCATCGACTACCAGGGCGCCAACCGGCCGTACTCCGGCGTGCTGGAGTGGATGAAGCGCCCCGAGGGGAAGGCCGTGCGCATGGCGTCGTATGTGAACGGCGCGCAGGTCACGCGCACCGACTGGATCGTGCTCACGCCGGGATGGCACTCCGTGCAGTTCGCGTGGGAGTCGCCCGGCATGCTCGAGCTGAACGTCTCGGGGAAGAAGGCCAGCACGTTCAATCCGCAGTCGGGACAGAAGATGAACGCGCTGATGATCGAGTTCGCGGGGAGCCAGACCAGCGGCTCGGTCTGCATGGATCATCTGCAGTTCCGCGACGCGTTCGCGCCGGCCTCGCGGCACATCTCGTCGATCAATGCCGCGCCGTCGGCGATCGTCTCCGGCGGCTCGTCGACCGTCACCGTGCAGCTCTTCGACGCGAACAGCCACCCGCTCGTGAACGGCGGCGACACCGTCACCCTCACCACGAACCTCGGCACGCTCTCTCCCGTCACCGACCTCGGCGACGGCACGTACACCGCGACGTTCACGCCGGGCGCGAGCAGCGGCACGGCCACGATCCGCGGCACGGTCAACGGCCAGTCGATCGTCGACACGGCCACGGTCGTGGTGACGCCGCAGTCGCCTCCGGCCGCACCGACCGCGCTCTCCGCGACCGCCATCTCGGCGACGCGCATCGACCTGTCGTGGACCGACAACGCGAGCAGCGAGACCGGCTTCCGCATCGAGCGCTGCACCGGCGCGGGCTGCACGTCGTTCGCCGCGATCACGACGACGCCCGCCAATGCGACGACGTACAGCGACACGACCGTCGTGGGGAACACGACGTACGTCTACCGCGTCTTCGCGGTGAACCCGAACGGCGACTCCGCGGCGTCGAACAGCGCCAGCGCCACGACGCCGGCGGGATGCACGCCGCCGTCGATTCAGACGCAGCCGCAGTCGCAGAGCATCACCAGCGGCCAGAGCGCGACGCTGAGTGTCGGCGCCTCCGGCACGTCGCTGTCGTACGAGTGGTTCACCGGCTCGACGTCGGTCGGCACCGGCAGCTCGATCACCGTTTCCCCGACGACGACCACCACGTACTTTGTGCGCGTCACCAACTCCTGCGGCACCGTCGACAGCGCGACCGCGACGGTCACGGTCTGCACGCCGCCTTCGATTCAGACGCAGCCGCAGTCGCAGAGCATCACCAGCGGCCAGAGCGCGACGCTGAGCGTCGGCGCCTCCGGCACGTCGCTGTCGTACGAATGGTTCACCGGCTCGACGTCGGTCGGCACTGGGCCCTCGATCACCGTCTCGCCGTCGACGACCACGAGCTACTTTGTGCGCATCACCGGCTCGTGTGGCACGATCGACAGCGCGGTCGCCACCGTGGCCGTCTGCACGCCGCCGTCGATTCAGACGCAGCCGCAGTCGGCGAACATCGTCCGCGGCGCGAGCACGACGCTGAGTGTCGGCGCGTCCGGCACGGGCCTCACCTATCAGTGGTTCGCCGGCTCGACCGCGATCGGCACCGGCAGCTCGATCACCGTTTCGCCCACCAGCACGACGACCTACTTCGTGCGGGTCACCGGCTCCTGCGGCACGATCGACAGCGCGACGGCCACCGTCACAGTGCGCGAGCCGGGCAGCTCGTTCTACGTCATCACCCCCTGCCGCGTGCTCGACACGCGCTATCGCGGTCCCGCCCTCGCCTCGGGGCAGACGCGCGTCGTGCAGATCACGGGCGCCTGCGGCGTCCCCGCCGGAGCGACCGCCGTCGCCGTGAACGTGACCGCCGTCGCCCCCACCACCACCGGCTTCCTCTCGCTCTACCCGACCGGCATACAGTGGCCCGGCACGACGTCGCTGAACTACCGCGCCGCGAAGACGCGCGCCAGCAGCTCCATCATCACGCTCAGCAACGGCGGCCAGACGACGGTGCTCAACAGCGGCGCCACGCTGAACTTCATCATCGACGTGACCGGCTACTTCCAGTAGCGAGTTTCAGTTGATCCCGAGCGCTTTTTGCGAGGGATCTCGGGTGCACTTTCGCGGCGCGTGGCTCCGGCAGCGCAGGTGCACCCGAGATCCCTCGCTGCGCTCGGGATAAACTTGAAAATTACGCCCGCTCGCGCAACGGCACGAAGCGCACTGCTTCGAGCCGCTTGCGCACCAGCTCCCCGTTCTTTCGCTCGATCAGCCAGAGATGCTGCAGGTCGGCGGGGCCGACGGGGATGATGCAGCGGCCTCCTTCGGCGAGCTGCTCGAGCAGCGTCGGCGGGAGGTACTCCGGTGCGGCGGCGGAGAGAATCGCGTCGAACGGTGCCTCGTGGCGGAAGAGCTCCACGCCGTTGCCGGTGCCGAGGACGACGTTCGTCAGGCCGAGGGCCGCGATGACGTCGCGCACGCTCGCCGCCAGCTCCGGCTGCACCTCGGCGCTGTAGACGATGCGCGCCAGCCGCGCCAGGATCGCGGTCTGGTAGCCGGAGCCGGTGCCGATCTCGAGCACCTTCTCGTCTCCGCGCAGGCGAAGCTGCTCGGTCATGAAGGCGACGATGAACGGCTGGGAGATGGTCTGCCCTTTCTCGAGCGGCAGCGGCGAGTCGTCGTACGCCGAGGCCTGCAGGTGCGGCGGCACGAACAGCTCGCGCGGCGTGACGCGCATCGCCTCCAGCACGCGCGGATCGCGGACGCCGCGCGCGACGATCTGCTCGCGGAGCATGCGATCGTTGTTCATTCGCGCAGAAACGCCGCGGACAGCTTCCCGGCCAGGTCGGGCACGTGCGGCTCCTCGACCATGGTCAGGTGATCGCCGTCGACGTCGTAAATCTCGAGCGACGGCACGAGCGTCTTCCAGCCGCGCTGCTTGGCCTCGGTGAACTCTTCCGGCTCCAGCTTCGCGCAGAACAGTCCCACGCGTCCGTCGTACGGTTTGGCCTTGTAGATGCGCAGCGCGCGATAGTTGTTCTGCGCCACGTCCTGCAGCGACTGCGGCAGCGGGCGGTTGAACTTCTGGAAGAGCGCGAACACGGTCTGCCAGATACGGTAGACGGTCTTGCGGCGCAGGCGGCGTTCTTTTTTCTTGAGATAGTCCCAGCGATCCGGGCCGCGCAGGAGGATGCCGAGGTGCAGCCTGATGCGCGTCCAGAGACTCTGGCGCGTCTGCACCTTCGCGCCGGCGACGTCGACCGCGTTGGTGTCGAGCAGCGCCACGAACGCGGCCTCGTCGCCCGCGGCGCGGAGCTGCTGCGCGATCTCGTACGCCACCACGCCGCCGAACGACGCGCCGCCGAGGTGATACGGGCCGCGCGGCTGCACCTTGCGGATCTCGGCGAGGTAGGCCGCGGCCATCTCCTCGATCGTCGCCAGCGGTTGCTGCTTGCCGTCCATCCCGCGCGCCTGCAGTCCGTAAAACGGCTGATCCGGACCGAGGCGCATGGCCAGCGGGCGATAGTTCAACACGTTGCCGCCGACGCCGTGCACCCAGAACAGCGGG
This sequence comes from Thermoanaerobaculia bacterium, assembly GCA_036375135.1. GTDB lineage: Bacteria > Acidobacteriota > Thermoanaerobaculia > Gp7-AA8 > Gp7-AA8 > QHVT01. Next base: position 18,242 of record DASUSL010000075.1, read on the forward strand.
CGCTTCGTGCCGTTCGGCTGGATCGGGATCAGCGACGACCACGGCGCTTCCCAGCCGTCGTTGCGGAGGCGCTCGGCGAGCGACTCGATCGTGCCGGCCTGCAGCAGCGTGGCCAGCGGCAGCTCGCGTCCGAACTCCGCCTCGATGCGCACGAACATCTGCACGGCGAGGAGCGACTCGCCGCCGAGCTCGAAGAAGTTGTCGTGCACGCCGACCGAGGGAAGGCGCAGCACGTCGCACCAGATGCGCGCCAGGCGCTGCTCGATCTCGTCGCGCGGCGCGACGCTCGTCTCCTCCGACTCGTTCGCGGTGCGCTCCGGCGGCGGGAGCACCTTGCGATCGACCTTGCCGTTCGGCGTCAGCGGCAACTCGTCGAGGCGGACGAAGAACGCCGGCACCATGTACTCCGGCAGCGACTCTTTGAGGAACGCTTTCAATTCCGCGGGCGCGACGGGTTCGCCTTCCGCGATCCAGTACGCGACCAGCACCTTGCTGCCGCCGGGGCCGTCGCCGCGGACGATCACCACCGCGTCGGCGACGCCGTCGTGCTTGCGCAGCGCGTTCTCGATCTCGCCGAGCTCGATGCGGTAGCCGCGCAGCTTGACCTGGTTGTCGAGGCGGTTCAGGTATTCGAGCTCGCCGTTCGGCAGCCAGCGCACCGCGTCGCCGGTCTTGTACATGCGCGCGTTCGGATCGCCGACGAACGGATCGCGGATGAAGCGCTCCGCGGTGAGCTCGGGACGATTGAGGTAGCCGCGCGCCACGCCGTCGCCGCCGATGTGCAGCTCGCCCGGCACGCCGATCGGGACGGGCTCCAGCGCGGGATCGAGGACGTAGACCTGCGTGTTCGCGATCGGCTTGCCGATGGGCACCGTGGCGGTGCGGCCGGGAGTCACGCGGCGCACGGTCGACCAGATCGTCGTCTCGGTCGGGCCGTACATGTTCCACAGCGAGCCGCAGCGCTCGAGCAGGCGATCGGCCAGATCGCGCGCCAGCGCCTCGCCGCCACACAGCAGCTTCAGTCGCGGCGAGCCCTGCCACCCCGCATCGAGCAGCATGCGCCACGTGGCCGGCGTGGCCTGCACCACGGTCGCGTTGCTGCGCGTGATGACCTCGGACAGCCGTCGCGCGTCGGCCGCCACTTCGCGTCCGACCAGCACGAGCTGCGCGCCGGTGGTGAGCGGCAGATAGATCTCCAGTCCGGCGATGTCGAACGAGAGCGTGGTCAGACCGATGACGACGTCGTCCTCGGTCAGCCCCGGCTCGCGGCGCATGGTCTCGAGGAAGTTCACCACCGCGCGATGCGGGAGCTGCACCCCTTTCGGCTTGCCGGTCGAGCCGGACGTGTAGATGACGTAAGCGAGACTGTCGGTGGAAGACAGGCAATCCTGCCTGTCCTCGTCGTCGCCGGGGACAGGCAGGATTGCCTGTCCTCCACTTTCTTCGAGGACCAGCGTGCGGGCGCCGTGCGTTTCGAGCACGCCGTCGAGCGACGGCTGCGTGAGCAGCACCGCCGCGCGCGAGTCTTCGAGCATCAGCTCGAGGCGGTCCTTCGGATAGCTCGGGTCGAGCGGCACGTACGCGCCGCCCGCTTTCAGGATGCCCAGGAGCGCGGCGATCATCTCCGTCGACCGCTCGAGGAAGATGCCGACGAAGGAGTCGGGGCCGACGCCGAGGGCGCGCAGTCGATGGGCGATGCGATCGGCGCGGCGATTCAGCTCCGCGTACGTCAGCGTCTCGTCGTTGAAGCGCAGCGCGATGCGGTCCGGATGCATGGCCACGCGCTGCTCGAAGAGCTGATGCACGAACGTGTCGCGCGGGTAATCGGCGCGGGTGTCGTTCCAGTCGTAGAGGAGCTGGCGGCGCTCCTCTTCCGTGAGCATCGGCAGCCGCAGCACCGGCGTGTCGGGCGACTGCGGCATCGCGGTGAGGAGCATGCGCAGATGGCCGGCCATGCGGCGGATGGTCGCCTCGTCGAAGCGGCGCGGATCCCACGCGAAGCGCAGCGTCTTCGTGTCGAGCCAGGCGGTGAGCGTGAGCGGATACGAGGTGCGCTCGTGCAGCTCGGCGTCGATGCTCTTCTCTTCGATGACCAGCAGGCTGTCGAAGAGACCGCCGCGGACGTCGCTCCAGCGCTGGATGCTCGCCAGCGGCGCCTGCTCGTGCGGCCGCGCCTCTTCCTGCTCGCGTTGCACGCGCTCGAGCAACGCGCCGGCGGTGTCGCTGTCGGAGAGCCGCACGCGCACGGGAATCGTGTTGACGAAGAGACCGAGCATCGATTCCGCGCCGGCGACCGTGTTCGCGCGCCGCGACTCGGCCACGCCGAAGACGACGTCGCTCTCGCCGCTCGTGCGCGCGAGGAGCGCGCCCCACGCGGCGATGAGCAATGTAGAGACGGGCAATGTGGAGACGGGCAATGTGGAGACGGGCTTCAGCCCGTCGAGGGCGGCGGGCTGAAGCCCGCCCCACATGTCCATCGTGAATTCCGCGTGCGTCTCGCGGCTCTCCACCGGCAAAGAAGGCAACGGCGTCGGCGCCGTGAAGCCGCGCAGCCGCTCGCGCCAGAACGCTTCCGCCGCGCCAAGGTCGCGCGCGTGCAGCCACTCCGCAAATGTGCGGAACGGCGCCCGCGCGCGCAGCAGCGCGTCGCGGCCGTCGCGCAGGGCGTCGTAGAGCGCGAGCAGTTCCTCGAGCAGCATGCGCACCGACGGCGTGTCGAGCAGCACGTGGTGGAACGACCAGACCATCGCGTTGCCGAACAGCGCCACGCGGAAGAGCGGCGGCTGCGTGAGGTCGAAGCCGCGGCGGCGGTCCGCTTCGAGATACTCCTCGAGGGATCCCGCGGGACGTTCGACAGGCACCGCGACGGCGTCGTGCACTTCCTGCCGCGGCTCGGGGAGTCCTTCCCAGCGCAGTCCCGTGCGCAGCACCGGATGCTGCTCGCCGAGGCGTTGCCAGGCGCGCTCGAGCGCGCGGAGGTCGGGCGGCTCGTGCCAGCGGTACACGAGCTGCTGCACGTCCGTCCCCGCGTGGTCGTCGAGAAAGCGGTGGAAGAGGAGACCCTGTTGTGTGGGCGTCAGCGGGAACAGCCGCGCGCCGTCGACTGTCGCGGCCAAACTCTGCATTCTCCGTCACAAAAAGCACGAACGGTGCCGGTGGAACACAGGCAATCCTGCCTTGTCCGGAAGACAGGCAGGATTGGCTGTCCTCCACTCCAGCACGCCATGGCGCGCTCTCTGCAGCACGCGGGAGACGTCCGGACATGAACAATCAAAAGATCAAGCAGTTCGTCAAACGCGCGGGACGGGCCGTCCAGGCCGACGCGCTCGCTCTTCAGGAGGCGATCAACAAGCAGAACCAGATCGTCCTCTCCATGCAGTACCGCGCCGCCGCCGCCGAGCGCCGGCGGATCCCCTTCTCCGACGTCGGCTTCAACCTCTACTCGGAGACGGACGAAGACGGCATCCTTCTCTACATCTTCTCCGTCATCGGGATGCGCACGCGCAAGCTCGTCGACATCGGCGCCGCGGGCGTGCGCGGCAGCAACACGGCGAACCTGCTCGTGAACCACGGATTCGGCGGACTGCTCGTCGATGGGAACGCCGAGGCCATGCCGGCCATGCGCGAGTTCTACGCGAGCCAGACCGGCACGCGCTACTCGCCGCCGACGTGCACCGCGGCCATGGTCACGCGCGACAACATCAACGAGCTGATCGCCGGCCACGGCATCTCCGGCGACGTCGACCTGCTCTGCATCGACATCGACGGCAACGACTACTGGATCTGGTCGGCCATCACCACCATCACTCCCGCGGTCGTGCTCATCGAGTATCAGGACATCCTCGGGCCGGACCGCTCCTGGGTCATCCCGTACAAGCCCGACTTCGATTTCTCCGCGCATCCCGCGAATCGCGAGCACCGCAACTACGTCGGCGCGTCGCTGCGCGCGATGGTGAAGCTCGGGAAGCAGAAGGGCTACCGCCTGGTCGGCACGAACCGCGGCGGCTGGAACGCCTTTTTCGTGCGCGACGGACTCGGCGACGAGCTGCTGCCGGAAGTGCCGGTGGAGGCATGCTTCGAGAGCGAGTGGAACCGCTTCGGGATGGAGAAGCGCTTCCCGCTGGTCGCCGATCTCGAATGGATCACGGTATGAAAGCACCGCAGCAGAGGAAGAACGCCGCCACCGGACCGCTGCCGCCCCAGCCACCTGCCCCGCCGCCACCGCCGCCGCCGGGTGCACCTCCCCTCCTGCCCGGACGTCCGCCGTCGATCGCACGAGCCGCGACGCCGGTCGCGCGCCTGATGCTGCGCGACTGGAAACGCGTGCTGCTGACCACCGTCGCCGTGACGGCCATCGCCTGGAGCCTCGCGGCGATGCAGCCGCGCCGCTATCGCGCCAGCGTCCTCGCCTCGGTCGGCCCGCTCACGGAGACGCTCGAGCCGAACGAGCTGCTGCGCAGCGTGGAAGTGCTCGAGCGGCGCACCGTCGTCGGCACCGTGGCCGCGCTGGCCACGACGCCGGCCACGCGCGCGCGCGTCGCGGTGGCCAGCGGCTACCGCGTCGAGCCGGCGGTGCTGCCGAACACGAACCTCTTCCGCGTCGACGTGGAAGGGGAGAACGCCGCGCAGACGGCGGCCATCGCCAACCGCTTCCCCGACGTCCTCAACGCGCAGACGCGCGCCATGTACAAGTACTACGGCGTCAGCATGATCTCGCCGGCGGCCACGCCCGACGCGCCGTTCTCGCCGCGCACCGGCCGCGCCATCGCCGCCGGCTTCGCCATCGGTCTCTTCCTCGGGCTGCTCGCCGCCTTCGCGCCGGCGTGGCGCGCCGCACACCGCGCATGACCGAGACCGTCGTCGACCGGCGGAGCGTGCTCCAGTACGCGGTCGGCTTCGACCTGGTCATCATCGCGGTCGGCATCGCCCTGCTCCTCCCCGCCGGCTCGGGGATGACGCTCGTCCCGTTCATCGCCGCGGTGGCACTGGCCACGGCGCGCAGCGGCTGGAGAGTGGGACTGGCCACCACGGCGTTCTCGCTCACCGCGCTGCTGCTGATCTTCGAAACGCTCGTGCCGCTGCTGCAGATGGGGATGTTCGCGTTCATCGGCGTGGCGGCGTCGCTGCTGCTCGACCGCAGCCGCGCGCCCGAGCCCGATCCGGCCGACGTCGAAGGAGTGGTCGAGCTCTCGACATTCACACGTGCGCGCGCCATCCCGGCGCTCATGCACTTCGGGCTGCCGCTGCTGGCGCTCGTGGTGTATCTCAATCTCTCGAACCTCTTTGTCGAGAACTACTCGCTGCCGTCGATCCTGCAGCCACTCATCCTCGTGCTGGCCGGGCTGGTCGTGCACTACCGCGAGGCGTTCCGCCCGCTCGCGACGCTTCTGCGTCCGCTGACGCTCGCATTGATCGCGTACTGCCTGGTCGTCTTCGCCAGCAGCAACTGGGCGCGCAGCGTGAGCGAGGCCGACGGCGCGCTGACGGAGCTGATCAAGAGCCTGCTGCTGATGCTCGTCGCAGGAAGCCTGGCCGCGTCGTGGCGTGCACTGCGCGGCACACTCGTCGTCGTCGCCTGCGGCGCGGCGCTCCTCTGCATGCTGCAGATGGTGCAGGTGGCCACGGGCGACCGCGACCTCCGCTTCGGCGGACTGGCCGGCGTCGACGAGGGACACATCTTCGGCGACGTCAGCGAGCTGCGTCCCGCGGGACCGGTAGGCGATCCGAATTACTACGCGCGCATCCTGGTCCTCGCCTTTCCCGCCGCGGCGTTCCTCGGCATCGGCCGCCGCAGCCGCCGCGAGCAGGCGTTCTGGATCGCCGCCGCCGGCCTGATCGCGCTCGGCATTCTCTTCACCTATTCGCGCGGTGGGATGCTCACTCTCGGCGCGGTCGTGTTGCTGCTCGTGCTCGTGCGGCGATTGCCGGTCAATCCGGTGACCGTCGGGATCGGCGTCATCGGACTGATCGCGCTGATCCCGACGAACGTCGGCCAGCGCTTCCTGACCATTGAGTCGCTCTTCGAGTCGGACCAGATGATGGACGCGTCGACGGAGAAGCGGAAGCAGCTCCTCGCCGTCGGGTGGCAGATCTTCGCCGACCACCCGGTGGCGGGCGTCGGCGCGGGGAACTTCGGCGCGCACTATCCGTCGTACGCGAACCTGGTCGGGCTGACGAGCCTCGACTTCACGGCCATGGGCGTGCGGCAGTACCCGCACAACCTCTACCTGGAGATGGGAATCGAGACGGGCCTGATCGGCCTGGCGACGTTCGGCGGCGCGATGTTCATCGCGCTGGCGGGGCTGTTCCGCGCGCGCCGCACGCTGCTCGCGCGGGGCGAGCATGGACACGCGGCGCTGGTCACCGCCATCGCCTTCGCCATCATCGGCTACCTGCTCGCCAGCCTGTTCCTGCACGCGGGCTACCCACGGTATCTGTGGATGTTCCTGGGACTGGCCGCCGCGGCGATCGGCCTGACCGAGGACGTCTCGCGAGAGGCACGCCCGACGTAGGGCGGGCTTCAGCCTGCCCTTTTCGCGAGACCCGCGACGGGCTGAAGTCCGTCCCACATTGGGCGCATTTCTCGCGAGAGGCGCGACTGACGTACCTTTACCCCCGCCCTTTTCGCGAGACGCGGGACAGGCTGAAGCCCGTCCTACATTGGGCGCATTTCTCGCGAGAGGCGCGCCTGACGTACCTTCAACCCCGCACTTTTCGCGAGACCCGGGACGGGCTGAAGCCCGTCCCACATTGGGCGCGTTTCTCGTCAGACTGCTTTTCGGTCAGCCCGACGCGGCGTCGAGCACCGCCTTGGTGATGGTGCGGCGCGCCCAGATGCGTTGCGGGAGGGGCTGGTCGTATCCGAGGCCGTTCGCGAGGGTGCGCATCCCCTTGCTCATGGTGAAGAGGCGCAGCGCGCCATCGTCCACCTCCTGACCATAGCCTTCGAAGAAGCGCTGCACGAGCGACGGTGAGAGGCGGAAACGGCGGCGCAGCATCTCCGTGCGCAGCGCAAAGTACGCGGCGTCCTCGAGCGGATGGCCGTCGCGGAAACCCTCGAAGTCGATGACCGTCACGCGCGCGCCGTCGAAGAAGACGTTGCCGGGAAAGTAGTCGCCGTGATGTCCGCAGATCGTGAACGGCGTCACGCTCTTCTGCAGCAGTTGCAGCGCGCCGGCGATGCGCGCCTGATTGCGGGCGAAGACGCGCTCGACGCGCGCCAGCTTCGCCGCGTCCGCGAGCGCTTCCTCCACCACCTCCGCCACCAGCGCGCCGCGGTCGCCGGGACGCGGCGTCGCCACCTGCATCGCCGCGAGCCACACTCCCGCGGCGCGGATGCCCGCCTCGAGATGCGGCGCCCGCTCGCGGGCCAGTTCCTCGAGCGTCGAGCCGGATGCGCGCTCCATCACGATCGACTCGCCGTCGAAGAGCAGCACGCGCGGCACGCCGTGCACCACCGCCGCGATGGCGCGCAGCATCTGATACTCGTGTCCCGCGGACGCGGCCTCCTGCCGCTTCACGATCACGCGGCGCTCGCCGTCCAGCGTCGCCTCGGCCGCGGTGGAGTTGATCCGCGAAGCGATCCAGCGCACGCCGACGCGCTCCGCGCCGAGGCTCTCGAAGGGGAGTGAGGAGAGATCGGGCGGCGTGACTTTCACCATCGCCGCGATCCTCTTCGCCATGCGATCGAGGCCGCGCACTTCCGCGATTCCGCGTCCCGGCAGCACGCGCGCGAGATGCACCGCCACCGCCGCGTACCGGTGCAGCATCGGGCGCAACGCCCACGGCCGATGCACGACCGACGAGACGATCGTCGGCGAGAGCAGCGGCACGTGCAGCACGTCGCTGAGTGTCGATCCGTGCTCGTGGCGCGAGCGGTCGAGACAGACCAGCGTCACCGCCTGTCCGCCGCGCTCCAGCTCGTCCACCATCGCCGCGACCTCGGTGCGATGCGCGGAGCTGACGACGGCGATCGGCGCGCGGACCGTCACGACGAGCGCGCGAACATCCGCCGCGCCTCCATCAGGATCGGCGGGTCGGTGATGCGCAACGCCGCCAGATACGTCAGTCCGCCGATGATCACCGGAATGAACACGCCGATCGCGGAGCGCACGTCCGGCCCCCAGTACATCCAGGCCAGCAATGCCGCGCTCATGATCGCCGACGCGGCGATGCTCGGCGCGAACGCGCGTCCGACTTCACCCAGCGACGCGCCGATCGCCCGCGACGTCACCGTGAACGCCAGCAGCGTGGCGATGCCGTCGACGATCACCAGCGACACCGCCACGGCCAGCGCGCTGTAGCGCGCGGCGATCACCACCGCGACCACGATCAGCACCACGCGCAGGAATCCGAGCTTCGCCAGCAGACCGACGCGCCCCGTCGCCTTGAGCACGTCGCCCGGCTGCGCGGAGAGCGCGCGGATCCCCGCCAGCACCGCCAGCGCACTGACGATCGGCGCCGCCTCGACCCACTTCGGTCCGAAGAAGAGCAGCACGAACGGCCGCGAGAGCAGCGCCAGTCCGCACGCGATCGGCAGCGTGGCCGCGCCGACATAGCGCGCCGCCGCGAGATAGACCGCCTTCGTGCTCTCCCCCGCCGCGGAGACGCGCGAGAACGCCGGCAGCAGCACGTCGCTGGCCACGCGATAGATCATCGCCACCGTCGCCTCGGGGATCTTCCCCGCGAGCTGATAGAGACCGAGGGCCGTCAGTCCCTGCCAGCGGCTGATCATCAGAAGGTCGGTCTCGTGCTGCACCGCCGACAGCACGTTCACGAAGATGATCCCGCGTCCGTACTTCAGCATCGGCTGGAAGAGATCGCGCGGGAACGTCCACGTCGGGCGCCACGGGATCATCGCCCACATCATCGCGGTCCACGCCAGCTGCCCGGCCAGATGTCCCCACACCAGGCTCCAGGCGCCGAAGCCCTTCCACGCCAGCACGAGCGCCACGATCATCTTCGCCGCCGCGTTCGACACCTCGGGCACCGCCACCGACTTGAAACGCAGGTCCTTGCGCATCAGCGCGTAGTGCGTGTTGCCGAGGTACTTCACGAAGAAGATCGCCGAGAGCGCGCGGACGATGTTCGTCCCCTGCGGCGCGTTGAAGAGGTCGGCGATGAACGGCGCCAGGAGGAACGTCGTGCCGCACCAGAAGAGGCCGGCGGCGACGTTGATGATGAACGTCACCTGGGCGGCCTCGTTGCGGCGGTCCGGCCAGTAGATGAGCGCGGTGCCGCTGCCGAGGTCGGCGATCGTGTCGACGTAGACGATGTAGGTGAGGGCGAAGGCGAGGAGACCGAACTCGGCCGGCGCCAGCAACCGCGCCAGCAGGGTCAAGCCGATCAGGGTGACGATCTTGGTGCCGCTGCCGGAAAGAAATGCCCACGTCGCGGCACGGGCCGTCGTGCGGCCGAATTCATCCGGCTTCATCGTTCGTCAGGAAATCCCAAAGTGCTGAAACGGTAGGGGTTCGGAACCGTTCCGTTCGCGTCGTGCAAGACGGTCGCCACGCACCGGCAGAGACCGCTTAACCTTTTCGGCTCAATAATTTAGCGCAGAAATACGCGCGGTCGTGTATTGTTATGCGGCATAGCGAAAAAACGCGAGAAAGGCAAAACCCCGGCGACGGGGCGACGCAAAGCTGCGGGTCTGGAGAAGCCTCCAGGCAGCCGGGCTGCCGAACGATGCGCTACCTGACCACGATCACACTGAGTGCCGTACTCCTCTTCGCCGCGACCGCGGACGCCGCGTCGTATTTCGTGGCCACGACGGGGAACGACACCACCGGCACCGGCGCGGTGACGTCGCCTTTCCTCACCATCAAGCAGGCCACCCGCGTGGCGAAGCCGGGCGACGAAGTGGTCGTCCGCGCCGGCGTCTACTACGACGAGTCGGTCATCACCTGCAAAGGAGCGCCGGGCTCTCCCATCGTCATCCGCGCCGCGCAGGGCGAGAAGGTCATCCTCGACGGCAGCAGGCTGCCGGCCGGCACGGACCTCTTCACGCTGCACACGACGGACTACGTCGACTTCGCCGGGTTCGAAGTGCGCAACGCGACGCGCAGCGCGGTGGTGCTGTGGCACGCGCGCAACACGCGCGTCCTCGACAACGACATCCATCACGCGTACCGCAACGGCATCTACGTCGGCGGCGACGTCACGCCGGCCGCGTACGACATCACCATCTCCGGCAACGTGGTGCACGACAACGCGCTGGAGAACCAGTACCACACGCGCACCACGGGCGGCTGGCCGGCCGCGGTGGTGGTCTCGCGCACCGAGGGCGCGACGATCACCGCCAACCGCATCTACAACAACGACGGCGAGGGGCTGATCGCGCTGCGCAGCAACTCGCAGCTCATCGAGGCGAACGAGATCCACGACAACTACTCGATGAATCTCTACCTCGACAACGCGCGCTTCATCACGGCCAACGCGAACCTGATCCACTCCTCCAACCCGCGCTACTTCCGCGTCGGGAAGCCGGCCGCCGGCATCGGCGTCGCCAACGAGACCAAGGACGTCATGAACTGGTCCAGCGACAACGTCTTCACGAACAACATCGTGGCCGGCACGCGCTGGGGCTTCTACTACGGCAACTACGAGAGCGGCGGCGGACTGCGCAACACGAAGATCGTGAACAACACGTTCTACGGCTCGGTCGAGCACATCATCCAGATCGACGCCAGCTCGCAGCACACGAACAGCATCGTGCGCAACAACATCTTCTACGCCACCGCCTCCCCCACTCCCGACTCGAGCGGCGCGGGCGCGGGCGTGACCTACTCGAACAATCTCTGGTACGGCGGCAGCGCCGGCGCGGCGGCGGGGACGTACGACGTCACCGGCAACCCGATGCTCACCAATCCGGGCGGCCTCACCGCGGCCGACTACAAGATCCGCATCGGCTCGGCGGCCATCGCCAAGGGAGTGAGCGTCGCCGATCTCGTGCAGCGCGACTACTTCGGCATGCTGCGCATCGCGCCGTTCGACATCGGCGCGCACCAGTTCAGCGCCGTGGCCCTCGACCTCGTGGCGCCCACCGTCCCCGCGAACCTGCGCGCCACCGGCGGCAACGACACCTCGGTCACGCTGGCCTGGGACGCGGCGACGGACAACGTCGGCGTGAGCGGCTACTCGATCTTCCGCAACGGCATGTCGGTGGCCACGATTTACACCACCACCTGGACGGACCGCTCGGTCGGCCCGAACACGATGTACAACTATCACGTCATCTCGCACGACGCGGCGGGCAACCGCTCCGCGCCGACCACCACGCTCAGCCTCGCCTGGCGCTCGTCGCACGCGGAGCTCGTGCCCGCGGCGCCGGTGCTCACGTCGCCGCGGCGCACCTCGACGACGATCGCGCTGCAGTGGAACGTCGTCGATCACGCCACGTCGTTCAGGATCTACCGCGACGGCGTCGAGATCGCGACCACGCACTGGTACGACTTCACCGACGAGAATCTGACTCCCGCCACGCTGTACACGTACACCGTGGTCGCGCTCGACGCCAAGGGCAACGTCTCCCCGGAGAGCAACACGGTGGCGGTCAAAACACAGGCGGCGGGCCGAGGACGTGCGGCACGTCACTAAAAAAGAAAAAATTCGACCGAAAATGGTTGCGGTAGAGTTCGCTTAATCATTATCAGTCAAATACTTAGAGCGGAAATAGCAAAAGCCGTGTAGTGTTATGCGGCATAACAAATTCGCGATCACGCGATAAGGGCAAACCCCCGGCGACGGGGCGACGCAAAGCTGCGGGTCTGGATCTCAACCAGACAGCCGGGCTGCCGAATGTGGTTTCCTGATCGAAACCTCCGGCCACTTCGTGATCGTGCCGGAGGCTTCGATGCGGTTGCTTGGCGCAGTTGCAGTTTCGTACGTGCTTTTTGCTTCGACGGCGGACGCGGCGACGTACTTTGTCGCGACCACCGGCAGCGACACCGCCAGCGGCTCCGTGACCGCCCCCTTCCGCACCATCAAGCAGGCCTCCCGCGTGGTCAAGCCGGGCGATGAAGTCGTCGTCCGCGGCGGCGTGTACACCGAGGCGACCTCGATCTCCAGCAAAGGCACCGCGAACGCGCGCATCGCCTTCCATCCGGCCCAGGGCGAGCAGGTGATCCTCGACGGCAGCAACCTCCCCGCCGGCACGGACCTGCTCACGCTCAACACCGCGGAGTACGTCGACATCGCCGGCTTCGAAGTGCGCAACTCGCCGAAGAGCGGCATCGTGCTGTGGCATGCGACGGGCGTGCGCCTGCTCGACAACCACATCCACCACACGTTCCTGAACGGCATCTACGTCGGCGGCAGCACGACGCCGGCCTGCTACGACATCACCCTCTACGGCAACACCGTGCACGACACGGCGCTCGAGAACCAGTACCACACGCGCACCGCGGGCGGCTGGCCGGGCGCGGTGGTGGTCTCGCGCACCGACGGCGCCTCCATCACCGGCAACCGCATCTACAACAACGACGGTGAGGGGCTGATCTCGCTGCGCAGCAACTCGCACCTCATCGAGGGGAACGAGATCAGCGACAACTACAGCATGAATCTGTACGTCGACAACGCGCGCTTCGTGACCGCGAACGCGAACCTGATCCACTCCTCGAACGCGCGCTACTTCCGCAACGGGAAGCCGGCCGCCGGCATCGGCGTGGCCAACGAGGCCAAGGACGTGCCGCTGCCGTCGAGCGACAACACCTTCACCAACAACATCGTCATCGGCACGCGCTGGGGCTTCTACTACGGCAACTACGAGACCGGCGGTGGCCTGAAGAACACGAAGGTCGTGAACAACACCTTCTACGGCACCGTCGACGCGATCATCCACGTCGACGCCAGCGCGCACGCGAACAGCGTCGTGCAGAACAACATCTTCCACGCCACGGCCTCCCCGGCCCCGGCCTCCACCGGCGCCGGCGCGGGCGTGACCTACGCGAACAACCTCTGGTACGGCGGCAACGCCGGCGCGGCCGCGGGCACGGGCGACGTGATCGCCAACCCGCTGTTCGCCAATCCGGGCGGCCGCACCGCCGCCGACTACAAGATCCGCGCGAACTCCGGCGCGCAGGCCAAAGCCATCAACGTCTCGGCGCTCGTGCAGCGCGACCACTTCGGCACCGCGCGCGTCACGCCGTTCGACATCGGCGCGCACCAGCTCAGCGGCGCCGTGCCGTCCGACAGCGAGGCGCCGTCGCGTCCGGAGAACCTCCGCGCCACCGGCGGCGACAACACGTCCGTGAGCCTGACCTGGGAAGCCGCCACCGACAACGTCGGCATCAGCGGCTACTCGATCGTCCGCAACGGCGCGGTCGTGGCCATCATCAACGGCACAACCTGGACGGACCGCTCCGTCGTCGCCAACACCGTCTATCTCTACCAGGTCATCGCGCACGACGCGGCGGGCAACCGCTCCGCGCCGAGCGTTGCCCTGCGTCTGGCCTGGCGCTCGTCGGAAGTGGAGACCACCCCGGCCGCCCCGGTGATCACCTCGCCGCGCCGGACGTCGACGACGGTGTCGCTGCAGTGGAATGTCGTCGAGAACGCCACCGCGTTCAAGCTCTACCGCGACGGCGTCGAGATCGCCACCACCCCGTGGTTCGACTTCACCGACGAGAACCTCGCCCCGGCCACCGTCTACACGTACACCCTGGTGGCCGTCGACGCGAAGGGGAACCTCTCGCCCGTGAGCAACTCCGTGAGCGTGAAGACGCTCGGGGGCCGGAGCCGCGCGGCGCGACACTGAGCCGCCGCCAAGCCTCTCGCGAGCCGCACGCCGAACGTAGGACAGGCTTCAGCCTGTCCCGGTCTTGCGTTGAACCGTGATCGCGGCGGACCCGGGGGCGGGGCGAGACGTCGGCCGAATGTGGGACGGGCTTCAGCCCGTCACGGTCTTGCCATGAACCGTGATCGTGGCGGACCGGGGGCGGGCTGAAGCCACGCCCCACATCCGCATGCTCTCGCGGGCCGGTCCTGCCAAGCTGGTCCCTCTCTTGCTCCCGCCACGAGCGAGAAAGAGGGGTATGGCTTTGAACGTCGTTCTGCGCAGTCTGATCGTGATCGTCGCGGCGCTTCCGCTGTTCGCGCAGCAGGAAGAGGCTCCGGAGCGGGTCCCACCCACTCCCACTCCCGAGGCGCGGCCCATCCGCTCGGCCGTCGAGCTGCAGTACTACCGCTTCGGAAACTTCTTCCAGGCCGGCTCCGGCGCACCGGAGCGCCAGGTGAACGCGCTCGGCGCGGCGTACCGCGCGGCGTGGGCGCCGAAGACCGGCGGTCCCGACCTCTACGGACGCGTCTCCGCGCTGCGCTACTCCGGCGGCGCCAGCGAGACCTCGTACACCGGGCAGGTCGGCGTCTCGAAGTACGGCAGCGTGCACTGGTACGACGTCTACCTCGAGCAGACCTGGAACGGCTACGCCTTCGACATCGACGAGACCCGCGCCAGCGCCGACATCACCGCCCTGGCTGGCCACTACTCCTACGCCATCACCCCCGAGTGGCGCGTCGGCACCGACGTCTACTTCGACTGGACCCGTTTCGACGTCGACGCCAACCTCGAGAACGACTACCGCTCCCTCGGCTTCGACGTCCGCTACCGCGGCTTCGGCGACCTCTTCCAGCCGCGCCTCGGCTACGTCGCGGGCGAGCGCGAGTCGCAGAACGCCGCCGACGACGCTTCCGACCGCTACTGGTTCCTCGAAGTCCGTTCGAAGGTGAGCGACGCCATCGACGTGCGCCTCCGCTACCGCGACCGCACGCGCGAGTACGACAACATCGCCCGCGAGGACGAGCGCGCGCAGTGGACGCTCCGCGGCACGCTCAAGCAGAACGAGCGGCTGACGTGGAACGCGTCGTACATGACCGAGGACGTCGACTCCTCGCTCCCCGGGCGCGACTTCGACCGCAGCACCGCCTACATCGGCGTCACGTACGGCTTCTGACGGGCTCGCTGCAAGTTTCCATGGCAGACGTTTTGCTGAAGCTGCAATGTGTAGCTGGCAATTCCGCGGCCTCGACCGCGACGCCCTCGGTGCCCCATGGACTATCACTTCGATTACGAGCTCCCCTCGACGCAGACGTTGACTCGTGCTGAAAAGCGGGCTGCGCTGTTGCGGCGTCGCGCGAAAAGCATCGTGTTCCGCGGCGACGACGGCTCCGGCAGCTACTACTACGACCTCACCACGCGCTTTCCCGTGGCCAGCCGCGTCAAGCGCGCCTTCGACATCGTGGTCGCCATCGCCATCATCACCATGATCTCGCCGCTGCTGCTGCTGATCATGGCCCTCATCAAGCTGACCAGCCCCGGCCCGATCATGTTCTATCAGCGCCGCGTGGGCTTCCGCTGCAACGAGTTCGAGATCTACAAGTTCCGGACGATGGTCGTCGGTGCCGACAAGATGCAGGTCGGCGGCGGCGAGAACTTCGTCAAGCCGAAGAACGATCCGCGCATCACGCCGATCGGCCGCTTCCTCCGCAAGTGCAGCCTCGACGAGCTCCCGCAGCTCTTCAACGTGCTGGAGGGAACGATGAGCCTGGTCGGCCCGCGCCCGCTGCTCAAGTCCGACCTCGAGAAGCTGCCGCTGCGCACGCGGCTGAGCCGCTTCTCCATGCCCCCCGGCTGCACCGGGCTGTGGCAGGTCAGCGGCCGCAGCGACTGCTCCGAAGCCAAACGCATGCAACTCGACCGGCAGTACGTCGATCGATGGAGTCTCAAGCTCGACTGGGAAATCCTGCTCAAGACCATCGACGTCGTCTTCACCGGACGAGGAGCTGTCTGATGTGGGGCGGGCTTCAGCCCGCCACGTGGGGCAGGCTTCAGCCTGCTATGTGGGGCGGGCTTCAGCCCGCCGGCCTCGCGGGCTGAAGCCCGTGCCACATGGGCTGAAGCCCTGCTACACGGGCTGAAGCCCGTGCCCCATTCGGGACCGCGGACATGGCCGAGACCCTCGACGTGCAGGTAGAAACGACGACAGCCGCCCCGGCAGCATCCGCCTCCGGGCCGCGAGTCCGCACGGCCATCGCCGTGCTCATGACGCACTTCCCGCGCATCGACGAGACGTTCATCCTTCGCGAGATCAACGAGCTCGAACGCAACGGACAGCCCGTCGTCGTCGTGCCCATGGTCCGCGTCTTCCCGCGCGTCACTCACGAAGAGGCGAAGCCGTGGATGAAGCGCGCGCTCTTCACGCCGCTCCTCGACTTCTCCATCTTCCGCTCGAACCTGCGCGCCTTCTTCCGCGCGCCCCTGCGCTACCTGAAGATCCTGCTGACGATCCTCCTGAACACGCTGTGGCGTCCCGGGACGCTTCTGCGCAGCGTGACGCTCTTCCCGAAATCGGTCCACCTCGCGCACGTGCTGACGAGCATGGGCGTGCGCCACGCGCACGCGCACTTTGCGACGCACGCCGCCACCGCCGCCTGGATCATCTCCTCCGTCTCCGACATCACGTACAGCTTCACCGTGCACGGTCCCGACGTGTTCGTGCACCGGCTGCTGCTCCGCGAGAAGATCGCCGGCGCGAAGTTCGTCCGCTGCACGTCGACGTTCAACAAAGCCTTCCTCGCCGGCCTCTACCCGCTCCTGACGCAGGGGAAGCTCGAAGTGATCCACACCGGCGTGAACCCCGACGTCTACGTCGCGGCCTCGCGCGCGGCGCGCAGGAAACCGGCACTGCAGCTGTTGTCGGTGGCTGCGCTCACGCCGACCCGCGGCTTCCCGGTGCTCATCGACGCCTGCGCGCGCCTGATCAACGCCGGCCTCGATCTCGAGGTCAACATCGTCGGCGACGGACGCCTGCGCCAGGTCACCGAGCAGTGGATCGCGCGCCATGGCCTCGACCACCGCGTGCGTCTCCTCGGCTCGTTGCCGCAGCACGAAGTGGCGCGTCTCATGGGCGAGGCCGACCTCTTCGTCTTCCCCAACATCATCGCCGTCGACGGCCAGATGGACGGCATCCCGCTGTCGCTCATGGAAGCGATGGCCGCCGGCAAGCCGGTCGTCGCCTCGGCCATCTCCGGCATCCCCGAGCTCGTGCGCCACGAGGTGAGCGGCCTGCTCGTCGACGCCGCGTATCCGCAGCGCATGGAAGCGGCGATACGCCGCCTGCTCGAAGACCCCGCGCTGCGCGAGCGCCTCGGCGAGGCCGGACGCAAGACCGTGCAGACGCGCTTCGACGTGCGCCGCACGACGCAGAAACTGCTCTCCTTCCTCGACGGCACGAGCGAGGTCAATCAGCCGACGCAGACCACCGAGGAGCGCATCCGCGCTCTGAACTGGAAGCGGCTGAATGCCATCGGCGTCGGCGTCCGCCGCGTGCACGATCGTCCCGACTCGTACGTCGCGGAAGTGACCATCAGCGACGGCGTGGCCAAGCAGGACGTCATCGTGCGGCAGCATTGCGGGCCGACGCTCGAGGAAGCACAGGCGCGCGCGCGGAACGAGTTCGAAGTGCTGAGCACCTTGCAGCAGTCGATTCCGGCCGACGCACGCTGGACGCTGCCGCGGCTGCTCATGTTCGACGAGCCGAACGCCGCGCTGGTGGTGGAGCGCGCGGACGGCAAGTCGCTGGCCGGCATCCTCAACGAGGGCGGCGGCCGCGTCGGACAGGCGCTGCGCCGCACCGCGATGTGGCTGCGCTTCCTGCAGGAGAAGACGAGCGGCAGCCGCGAAGACCGCCGCTACCTCGTCACCGGCGTCGTGCTGCTCGCCCTGAAGGACCTCGAGCTGGCCATGGCCGCGGATCGCCGCCTGGTCCGCCATTGCTTCCGCATTGCCGAGCGCCTGCGCGCGCTGGAAGGACCGGTGGCCGAGCTGCCGCAAGAGGTCAGCGGCACGCACGGCAACTTCATCCCCGAGAACATCTTCATCGGCAGCCGCCACGTGGTGGTGGTCGACTTCGGGAGCTATCGCGAAGGTCTGCCGCTGGAGGACGTGGCCGAGCTGCTGCTGCATCTCGAGCTGAGCGGCGCGGGCGCCCACCGCCGCGCGTTCCTCGACAGTTATGGCGGCGACATCGATCCGCAGGCGCTGGAGCTCTTCACGCTGACGCGCGCGCTGCACTGGCTCACGCGCCGCGGCGTCGCGCCGGCCGAACGGAGAAAGCTCCGCGCGATCATCCTGCGGAGCCTGGGATGACCGCACCCGCGCGCCTTCTCTGGCTGGTCGACTCCCTCGGCGCCGGCGGGGCGGAGGCATTGGTGGTCACCTATGCCGAGGCGGTGCAAGGGAAGCAGGCGTTCTTCGTGGCCTGCCTCAGCGGCGCGGACGGCGTGAACGCGCAGCGCCTGCAGGCGCTGGGCGTGCCGGTGATCGACCTGCGCGCGCGCAACCTGCGCGACGTCGCCGCGTTCCGGCGACTGCTGGCCGCGATCCGCGAGCATCGCATCGAGCTCATTCACGCGCACCTCACCTACTCGTCGATCTGGAGCGCGATCGCGTCGCGATTGACCGGCGTGCCGGCCATCGCGTCGCTGCATGTCTCGCCGAGGGCCACGCGCACTCTGAAGGACTCCGCGCTGCATCGCGTCGCTACCGACCTGCGCGACCGCCTCATGCGCGCCATCCTCAATCGCTGGTCGCGCATCGTGGTCATGGTGTCCGGCGCGCTGCGCGACGACTACCTCGCGCGCGGACTGAAGTCCGCGAAGATGCGCGTGGTGCACAACGGCATCGAGCTCGATCGCTTCCGCCGTCCGCGCGACGAATCGCGCGCGCGCCTGGAGCGCGAGCTGAACATCCCGCGCGGCGTGCCGATCATCGCCACCGTGGCGGTGCTGCGTCCGAAGAAAGGGATCGAAGTGCTGCTCGAAGCGGTGCCGCAGGTCCGCGACGCGGTCTTCGTCATCATCGGCGACGGACCTCTGCGCGACGAATGGACGCGGCTCGCCGAGTCGCGCGGCGTCGCCGATCGCGTGCGCTGGGCCGGCTATCGCAAGGACGTCGACGCGCTGCTGGCCGGCTGCGATCTCTTCGTGCACCCGAGCCTCGACGATGCGTTCCCGACCGTGCTGCTCGAGGCGATGGCCGCCGGACTGCCGATCGTCGCCTCGCAGGTCGGCGGGATTCCGGAGATCGTCACCCCCGGCGTGACCGGGGAGCTCGTCCCGCCCGGCGACGCCCGCGCGCTGGCCTCGGCCATCAACGCGCTCCTCGGCAGCGACGACACGATGCGCCTCATGCGCGCCGCCGCCGCGTCGCACGCCTCGCGCTTCTCCACCGCCGCGTGGATCGATCGCCTCACCGCCGTCTATCGGGAGTGCGCTGCTTGAAGACGCAGCTTGATCCCTCGCTTCGCTCAGGATGAACTTGATGAAAATCGTTTACGTCGAGCCCGCCGGCAAGGGCGGGATGATTCATTACGCCTTTCAGATGTGCCGCGCCATGGCGCGCGAGGGGGCGGACGTCACGCTGCTGACCGAGCGCAATTACGAGCTCGCGGAGCTGCCGCATCCGTTCCGCGTCGAGACGTCGATCGACCTCTGGGATCCGAAGCCCTCGGGACGGCAATCGTCCGCGCCGTGGGCCGTCGCGTTCCGCAAGCTGCGCCGCGTGGGACGCGCGCTCCGCTACTACCGGCAGTGGCTGCAGCTCGTCCGCCGCGTCGGGCAGATCGATCCCGACGTCGTGATCCTCGGCGACATCCGCTTCCCGTTCGACCTCTTCCCGCTGATGCTCCTGCGGCGCAAGGCGCGCCGCTTCATCGACGTCTGCCACAACGTGCATCCGTACTCGACGGGCGGCGCCGCGGCCGGCCTCTTCGACCGCTCGCGCTGGCGCGAGACGTTCTACCGCCGCATTTACCGATTGTTCGACCGCGTTTTCGTGCACTTCGAGCGCAACCGCAACGAGTTCCTGCAATCGTTCGGCGTGCCGGCGGAGCGCGTCGACGTGATCGTGCACGCGAACGAGGAGATCTTCCGCGACCTCGCCAAACCCGGCTTCACCGCCGCGGATCTGCGCGCGCGCTACGGCATCCCCGCGGATGAGCAGGTGGTGCTCTTCTTCGGGACGCTGTCGAAATACAAAGGGATCGACGTCCTGCTGCAGGCGTTCCCCGCGTCGACCGGCGCGCGGTTGGTGATCGCCGGTTTCCCCTCTCCCGACTTCGACCTGCGCGCGCATCAGACCGATGCGAAGCACGTGACGTGGGTCCCCGAGTACATCGACTCCGGCGAAGTGGCCGCGTGGATGGAGCTCGCCTCCGTGATCGTCTTCCCGTATCGCGACATCTACCAGAGCGGCGCGCTGCACGTGGCGCAGGTGTTCGGCGTGCCGACCATCGCCAGCGCGGTCGGGGCGATGCAGGATGTGATCGAGCACGAGGTGTCGGGGCTGCTCGTGAAGCCCGAGGATGTTTCGGCGTTGCGCGATGCGATCACGCGCCTGCTGACGGATCGTCCATTCGCGGAAAAGCTCGGCGCGCGCTTCGCGGAAGACGCGCAGGGCCCCTTCTCATGGCGCACAGTCGCCCGCAAAATCCTCAGCTAGTCCAGGAGTGCGGCAGCGGCGAGCTGCCGCTTTCGTACGGGGCTCGCGTAGCCGTACCAAAGCGGCAGCCGCACTCCCTATCGCTAATTCACTTCCGCCGCGAGCGCATCGACGCACACCCGCCCGCTCTCCCCCTGCGTCACTTCCGGCAGCGACAGCACGAGCTCGTTCACCGTCTGTCCCGCGTGCGGGTTGTCGATCGAGACCGGCGTCCCGTCGTCCACCTGCAGCGTGACCGTGCCGGGCGAGCGCCACGACACTTCGATCAGGTGCCAGCCATCCGGCAGCGTGATGAACGGGCTGGCGTGGAAGCCGTCCGGGCCGCGGCGTCCGACGCGGATGCGGCTGGTGTTGCCGTTGCGGTCGAGCTCCACGCTCGCCGCCGAGATCGTATTCGTCTCCGTGCGCGAGCGCAGCGTCAGGATCGCCATCGGCGCGTTGATGCGCTGCCGCAACTCGTCCGCCTTCACGTGGAAGCGCACGTCCACGTGATCGCGCGACTGCTCCGCCGGCGCGAGACTGCGCGCCAGCGCGATCGCGCCGGTGCCGGAGAGCTCGAGGCCTCCCGGCCCTTCGTACGCGCACCCCGCGGTGGTCGTGCCGCGGCCGACGTTGCCGCGCCACCCCGGCTGCGCGATGCCCGTCGCCGGACAGTTGAACGTATCCATCGCCACGACGTTGCTCTGCACCGGGTCATAGACGAACGGATTGCCGAACGAGAAGCGGTCCAGCACGTTCGCCGTGATCCTGCGGATCACCGGGTCGTTCGCCAGTCCCCAAAGCCATCCCTGCGTCGCCGCGTTGAACGTGCCGCCGCCGGACGGGTTCACGAAGAAGCCCATCGTCCCCCATCCCGCCGACGCCGGAGTGACGGCCAGGATGTGATAGTTGAGCGGCGCCTCGTCCGAGCCGTCGGGCCCGACGACGCTGCCGTTCGTGCCGCAGTTGAAGACCACGCCGTCCACTTCGAGGCCGGCGGCCTCGCGTCCGAACGACGCGCCGTTGACGAGGTTCGTGCCGGCGAAGACCCAGTGGCCCGCGTCGGCGACGCTCCACGGCGTGCGCTGCTCGAGCGGCTTCATGTCGTAGTTGTTCGGGTCGTCGTTCAGCTTGTTGACGAAGCCGCCGTTGCGGAACGACGCGCCGAGGACGCGGTTCTCCGGATCGTTGACCGGATGCGTGAACCAGTTCGTCGTCACCAGGTCGTCGTCGTTGCCGAGCTGCGGATCGTACGGCGCGCCCTTGAAGGCGACGATCGTGCGCTTGTTGTCCTCGAGGCGCACCTGCCACCACATCGTGTTGCCGCCGAGGACGGCCACGTGTCCGCCGCTGTTGCTGAACTGCTCGAGGTTGCGGCGCGCGCTCGCGGTCCAGTACTCCGCGTGGCCCGCGATCACCACCACGTCGTAGGGCGAGAGGATCGTCGGATCCTCCATGTCGGTGTCGGTGATGACCTCGAAGCGGCGGTTCTCCGACGTCATGAAGTCGACCAGGAGCCGCTCCCACGCAACGTAGCGGCCGAGGCCCGACTCCGCGTCGTACGGGCGGTCGAACGAGAGCTGATTGATGCGATTCGGATCGTCGGACGGCGCGAAGCTGCGCCCGCCGTAGTCGTTGTAGGCCTGATACGTGTTCGTCGGCGAGATCACCACCGTGCGCGACCAGGTCGCCGGCTGATCCTCTTTCACCACGAAGAGCAGCCAGCGGTCGCCGAGCGCGGTCGGAAAGAACGCGCCGTAATAGCCGGGCGTCCAACTCTGCGGGATGTCGATCGTGGTCGTGACCGGCCAGTTGCAGCCCGAGGTACCGCGGCCGGAGCAGTCCCGCACGGTCGACGTGAGCTGCCGTGAGAGCAGCACCTCGGTCGGCCGCGCCAGGTTGTAGACGCGGAGCTGGAACGGGCTGGCGCTCGTGGAGATGCGCAGGTTGATCGACGAGCCCTGCCGCACGCTGGTCGCGTCGGCATAGCCGCCTTCCGTGTAGGCCTTGTTGAAGGCCGGCTCCGTGTGATGAACCGTGCGCCGCCGAGCGGCCTCGGCCTGTGTAGAGCTGAGCAGCATCGCGACTGCGAGTGATGCGATGAAGAGTGTTCGGGACATGGAGGGCTCCGGCGTTATTTGGTGCTACCGCAGTCGCCCTTGTGCAGCTTGTATGCCGGTGGCCGGAGGATTGCTAAAACGGCTCAGCGGTAGCTTTCACCACCATGACGAACGCTGAGCTCGCATCTCCCTCTGCGCCCGCACAGACGCCCGATCCACGCCCCGTGGCCGTGCTCCTCTCCCGCTTCCCCACCGTCACCGAGACCTTCATCCTCCGCGAGGTGGATGAGCTGGAGCGGCAGGGACAGCGCGTCCGCCTCGTGCCGATGCTGCAGGAGCACCCGCCCGTGATCCACGACGCGGCGCTTCCCTGGACCGAGCGCGCGCTCTACACGAAGTACCTCTCGCTCCCGATCGTGCTGGCCAACCTGCGCGCGCTGCTGCGCCGGCCGCTGCGCTACCTCTCGCTCTTCGTGCGGCTCTTCTTCGGGACGATCCTCCGCCCCGGCACGTTCGCCCGCACCATCGCGGTCTTCCCGAAGTCGGTCTATCTCGCGGAGAAGCTGTCGCGCGAAGGCATCCGCCACGTGCACGCGCACTTTGCAACGCATCCGTCGACGATGGCGCTGATCATCGCGCAGCTCTCCGACATCACCTTCAGCTTCACGGTGCACGCGCACGACATCCAGCTCGACCGCAGTCTCCTCGGCTGGAAGCTGCGCGAGACGCGTTTCGTGCGCTCCATCTCCGACTACAACAAGCGCTTCCTCGAACAGCTCTACCCGCAGTCGCGCGGCAAGATCATGGTCGTGCACGTCGGCATCGAGCCGGAGACGTACGAAGCCTCCGCGCGCCGCTTCGCCAACGTGACCACCGGCATCCCGAAAGTGCTCTGCGTTGCCGCGCACCGCCCGTACAAAGGGCTGCCCGTGCTCATCGAGGCCTGCCGGATCCTCCGCGATCAGGGGCTGCACTTCCGCTGCGACGTCCTCGGCCACGGCCCGATGCGCGACGAGCTGGAGAAGATGATTCACGACCGCGGCGTGGAGCGTGTCATCCATCTCCTCGGCGCGAAGCCGGAGCACGTCGTCGCCGAGATGATGGGTGAGGCCACGCTCTTCGTCCTGCCGAGCATCATCGCCAAAGACGGACAGATGGAGGGCATCCCGGTCGTATTGATGGAGGCGATGGCCAGCAGCAAGGCCGTCGTCAGCACGTCGATCTCCGGCATCCCGGAGCTCGTCGAGGACGGCGTGACCGGCCTGCTGGTTCCTCCCGGCGACGCGCAGGCGCTGGCCGCGGCCATGCGCACGCTGCTCGAGGACAAGCCGCGCGCGCAGCAGATGGGACGACGCGGCCAGGAGAAAGTACGCGCCGAGTTCACGCTCTCGACCTGCGTCGCGCAACTGCTGGCGCGCCTGGAGCGGGAGTCATGATCCTCGCCGCGCAGATCGTGTTCTGGCTCTGTCTCGCCGTCTGCGTCTACATCTACTTCGGCTATCCGTCGCTGCTGTGGGTGCTGAGCAAGCTGCGTCCGCGGCCGGTGCGGATGGGCGACGTCACGCCGCTGGTGACGTTCGTCATCGCGGCGTTCAACGAAGAGAAGGTGATCGCGGAGAAGGTCGAGAACTCGCTGTCGCTCGACTATCCGGCGGACCGCGTCGAGGTGCTGGTCGTGTCGAACGGCTCGACCGATCGCACCGAGGAGATCGTGCGCGGCTTCAAGGACCCGCGGGTGCGGCTGCTGGCGCTGCCGCAGCCGGGGAAGATGCAGGCGCTGAACGAGGGCGCCGCGGTCGCGCGCGGCGAGATCCTCGTCTTCACCGACGCCGACTTTCTCCTCGACACGCACACGCTGCGGCGGATGATGTCGCAGTTCGCCGACCCGGAGGTCGGCGGTGTGTGCGGCTCGCGCAACACGAACGTCGCGCGCGGCGGCGACGCCACCGGCGAAGGCGAAGGGCTGTACGCGCGCTGGGACAAGTGGCAGAAGACGCTCGAGAGCCGGATCGGCAGCGTCTTCGCGGCCGACGGCCTGCTGTACGCGATCCGCAAGGAGCTCTATTCGCCGATCACCGACCTGCACGCGGCGGACGACATCTGGATCTCGACGGCGATCCCACTCGGCGGCCATCGGCTGGTGTTCGACCCGCAGTCGACGGCGTTCGAGCGCGCCGGCGTGCAGGCGGAGCAGGAGTTCGGCCGCCGCATCCGCGTCACCAATCACTCGGTGCGCGCGCTGCTCGCGCTGCGCTCGCACCTCTTCACGCACGGCTTCTATTCGCTGGAGCTGCTGTCGCACAAGCTCGTGCGGCACATGATCCCGTTCTTCCTGATCCCGCTCTTCTTCGCCAGCGCGCTGCTGGTGCTGCACGGCTGGTTCTACGCGCTCGCCTTCGCGGGACAACTGCTCGTGTACGCGCTGGCGCTCGTCGGCTGGGCGCTGCGCAACCGGCCGGTCGGACGCGCGAAGCCGTTCTTCGTGCCGTACTACTTCTGCTTCGTCAACGCCACGGCCTTCTTCGGCATCCTGCAGATCGCGCGGCGGCGCAACATCACCGCCTGGGGGCCCCGAGGCGGAGCACTGCCGTCAGCAGAATCGACAGATCCCGCCGCAGGCTCCACTCGTTGACGTACTCGCGGTCGAGGACGGCCTCGCGCCCCTCGCGGATCTGCCACAAGCCCGTGATTCCCGGCTTCACGCTGAAGCGGCGCGCGTCGTGACGCTCGACTTCCGAGGGCTCCATCGGACGCGGGCCGACGAGGCTCATCGAGCCGTCCAGCACGTTGAGGAGCTGCGGCAGCGACCTGAATGCGCGGCCGCGGAAGACGTACGCGTTGAACTCGCGGCCGCGAAAGCCGGCGCGCGGCACGCGCTCGATGCGGCGGAAGAGAAACAGCGGCGACGCGAGCAGCGTCAGCGGCACCGCGATGGCGAGGTCGAGGAGCCGCTTCCCCACCGCCGCGAGCGGATTGCGCGCGCGCAGGTCGTACCAGTATGTGCCGCGAAGCGTCATGTCCGCCGCGCTGAGCGTCTTCACGCGCGCGGCGGCGGTTCGAATGCCAATTACCTGCCTGGGTCGTTGCATAGATACACCTTTGCCCTGGGATACGCCGTCCTGAGTTGAATGGGTCCTTGTTGGAGCTGTTTGACGACGGTTAGAGCAAGGGGCGTGCTAACTCTGCACTGCGGCAGCAGAGCTGCCGCAGTCCGGACATCCTCAGCTCAGCGAGCGCAGCCAGGCCACGGTGCGCTGCAGCCCCTCGCGCAATTGCACCGGCTCGGGCAGGCTGGCCAGGTTCCGCAGGCGCGTGCCGTCGAGGACACTGCGCATCTGCTCCCCCGCCTTGGCCGGCCCATGCTCGGCGCCGACCCGGATCTCCAGCGCCTCGGTCAGCGCGTCGTAGAGCTGCACGACCGACGTTTCGACGCCCGTGCCGACGTTGAAGATCCCGTCGACGTCGAGCTCCGAGGCGGCCATGTTCGCGCGCACGACGTCCTCGACGAAGACGTAGTCGCGCGTCTGCTCGCCCGTGCCGTTGATGCGCGGCGTCTGCCCGTCGAGCAGCGCGCCGGCGAAGATGGCCACGACGCCCGCCTCGCCGTCCTTGCGCTGCCGCGGTCCGTAGACGTTGCCGTAGCGCAGCGACACCGCCTTCACGTGGTGCACGGCGCGGAAGAAGCCGAGGTATTGATCGATGGAGAGCTTGGCGCAGCCGTAGGGCGAGAGCGGCGCGAGCGGATGCAGCTCGTCCTGCGGCGCGTAGACCGGCTCGCCGTACGCGGCGCCGCCGCTGGAGGCGAAGATGATCTTCTTCACGCCGTCGTCGACCATGGCCTGGAAGAGGCGCAGCGTGGCCACGATGTTCAGCTCCGCGTCGGCGGCCGGATCGGCGACGGAGACGCGGACGTCGATCTGCGCGGCGTGATGGTTGACGAGGTCGAAGTTCTTTCCGCGCAGCCCGTCGATCGTGCCGCGGTCGCGCAGGTCGGCGGCGATCAGCTCCGCCTTCGGGTTGACGTTCTCGCGCCGCCCGCTGCTGAGGTCATCGACGACCGTGACCTCGTGACCCCGCTCGACGTACGCATCGACGATGTGCGAGGCGATGAAACCCGCTCCTCCGGTGACCAGCACTCTCATTGGTTCTTCCTCTCCGCGCATCCACTGTAGTCGGCCGCGCCCACCACGGCCAGATGATTGCCGACGGCGATGTCGCTGCCCGCGACGATCCCGTTTCCCACCCACATCGTGCTCGACATGCCGCCGTCGAGGTTCATGGCCCGGCACGCGCCGAGCTCTTTGACCAGGAACTGCGCCAGCTCCGGCAGCGTCATGGCCTCGGCCACGACGAGATACATCGTCTTCCCGTCTTTCGAGGTCGCGACCGCGGTGCGCGGCACTTTCACCTTGGTGAAGTGATCGCTCCCCGGAATCCGTCCCTCTGCCCTGCACCCTTCGACGAGCAACGGCCACCCGGAAACCGCCCCCCGCGCCCACCCGCGCGCCGATTGCGTGTTGCGCTGGATCTCCACCCGCCCCGCCCCCACACTCACCAGCCCCTGCTTCCGCCCGACGCGCTTCCCCTCCCACCACACCCCGCACGCCCCGCCCGATTTCCCGATCGGCCAGCGCTGCTCGTCGAAGTAATCGCCGTTGATGGCGATGAGCGCCTTGTGCTTCCTCGCAAACGCACTGACGGTGGCCCCCCGGTCGGGTTTTCCACTCGCGATCACCTTGGTATTCGCATGCCGCAGATCCACCCGCGCGACATGCACGTCTCCGATCTGCCGGTGATCCACACCCGGCGCAACGCTCCGCCACTGCGCAAACGCGCTGGTGGAGAGCAGGAGAAGGAACAGTAGCCGCCGCATCCGTGGCGCGGCAGTTCAAGAATGGGGCCGTCGCGAGCTGCGCTCGCGCAGTCCAGACGCTACGCGTCGAGCTCCGCGATCATCCTGGCCACCTGCGGACGCAGCGGTGGCAGATGCTTCTCGACCACGTTCCAGACGACGCCCATGTCCAGCCCGATGAAGTCGTGCACCAGGACGTTGCGAAAGCCGCTCATCTCGCGGAACGGCACTTCCGGGTAGCGTTTGCGGCGTTCCGGCGTGAGATCGCGGAGCGCCTGCGTCAGCGTCTGCAGCCGGTACAGCACGGCGGCCTGCGTGCGCCTGTCGGTCAGAAAGTGCTCGCGTCCCGCTGCGGTCCATTCGAACACGTACTCGATCGAGCGCGCTGCGTACGCGAGGTATTCGGAGTCCTCGTGCCTCAAAGCTCGACGGCTTCCTGCAGGATGTGCTTCGCGTAGGACGGCAGCGCGCTGGCGAACGCGACGTGCACGTCGCGGCCGAGCAGATCCTCCAGGTCGGACACGAGACCACCCGGAAACCAGGGCGAAGTCTCCGTGCCCACGTCGATCAGAAAGTCGACCTCCGAGCCGGGACCGGCCTCCCCTCGCGCGACTTCGCCGAAGACGCGCACGTTCCGCGCGCCGTGTTTCGCCGCCAGTCGCAGGATCTCCTCGCGTTTGCTCCCGAGGATTTCTTCGATGCCCATATCGTCATTCTACGCAGAGACGCTCCTCTATAATCCCCGCCCTGCATGAAACCGGGCCGTGCGCAGCTCGATGATGTCCTCGCCTCTCTCGCCAATCCGTCGTTGCGGTATGCGGACGTGCGGTACACCGCCACGCACCAGCAGCATGTGAAGGTGCGCAACGGCGAGGTGGATCATCTGTCCTCCACCGTCGATCGCGCCGTCGGGGTGCGGGTGCTGGTGGGGAATGGGTGGGGGTTCGCGGCCACCAGCGACATCAGCGAGGCGAGCATCCGCAAGGCGGCGAAGCGGGCGCTGGAAGTCGCGGCGGCGAGCAACATCGCCTCGACGCAGCAGGTGACGCTGAGTGACGTCGGACCGCATGTGGCGATCTGGGAGTCGGAGTATCGGATCGATCCCTGGTCGGTGGCCATCGACAGGAAGCTCGAGCACCTCATGAACGCCACGGAGCCGATGCGCGGCGATGCGCGCATCCATCAGGTGTCGGGCGAGATCTCCTGCTACCGGCAGGAGAAAGTCTTCGCCTCCAGCATCGGCAGCTTCATCGAGCAGACCACCACGCAGATGGGCGGCGGCATCGAGGCGGTAGCCATCGACGCGGGGGAGTTCCAGCGGCGCACCTATCCCAATCCGTTCGGCGGTGATTTTCAGGCCGAGGGGTGGGAGTTCATCGAGCGGCTGGACATGCCGACCAAGGCATTGCAGATCCGCGACGAGGCGCTGGCGCTGCTGGCCGCGCCGAAGGCGCCCGCCGGACGCTTCGACCTCATCGTCGGCAGCGCGCAGCTCGCGCTCCAGGTGCACGAGTCGTGCGGCCATCCGACCGAGCTCGATCGCGCCATGGGGCTCGAGATCTCGCTGGCCGGCGGCTCGTTCATGCAGCCGTCGATGCTGAACAACTTCCGCTACGGCTCGCCGCTGGTGAACATCGTCGCCGACGCCACCATCCCCGGCTCCATCGGCTCCTTCGCCTTCGACGACGACGGCGTTCCCGCGCAGCGGTTTCATCTCGTGAAGGACGGGATGTTCGTCGACTACCTCACCGGCCGCGACACCGCGCCGCACATCGGCCGCGCCTCCAACGGCACCGTGCGCGCCGAGACCGCGGCGCGCATCCCGATCATCCGCATGACCAACATCAACCTCGAGCCGGGCGAGACGCCGCTGAGTGACATCATCGCGGACACGAAGCGCGGCATCTTCGTCGAGACCAACAAGTCGTGGTCGATCGACGACCTGCGCCTCAACTTCCAGTTCGGCTGCGAGGTGGCGTGGGAGATCGAGGACGGGAAGCTGGGACGCATGCTCCGCAACCCGCTCTACACCGGCACCACGCCCGACTTCTGGCGCTCCTGCGACGCCATCGCCGACCGCGACTCGTGGCAGATCTGGGGTCTCCCCAACTGCGGCAAGGGCGACCCGATGCAGACCATGCGCGTCGCCCACGGCGCGCCGGCGGCGCGGTTTCGCAATGTCGAAATGGGGTGAAATCAGTGCTGAGTGCTGAGTGCTGAGTGCTGAGGGGGGCGGTGGGACTCAGCACCCAGCACTCAGCACTCAGCACTCCTTTTGATATCTTGCGCGCCCGATGCCCCAACCCGAACCCGTTCAGTCATTGATCGACGCCATCGAGTCCCGCAGCGCCGTGGTCGGCGTGATCGGTCTCGGCTACGTCGGTCTTCCCCTGGTGCTCCTTTTCGCCGAGAGCGGCTTCCGCGTCATCGGCTTCGACGTCGACCCCGCCAAGACCGAGGCGCTCGCGCGCGGCGAGTCGTACATCCGGCACATCGGTCCCGAGCGCGTCGCGGCGACGTTCACCAGTGGGCGCGCCGAGGCCACGGCCGACTTCGACCGCCTGGCCGAATGCGACGCCATCCTGATCTGCGTCCCCACGCCTCTCGGCGTGCATCGCGAGCCCGACCTCAAGTACGTGCGCATGACCGCCGAGGCCATCGCCGCGCGGCTGAGGAGCGGACAGCTCGTCGTGCTCGAGTCGACCACCTATCCCGGCACCACGCGCGAGGAACTGCTCACGCGCTTCGAGAAGCGCGGGCTGACCTGCGGCACCGACTACTTCCTCGCCTTCTCGCCGGAGCGCGAGGATCCGGGCAACGAGCGTTTCCACACCAAGAACATCCCCAAAGTCGTCGGCGGCATTGACGCGCCGTCGCTGAAGGCGGCCGTCGCGCTGTACCAGTCGGCCATCGACCAGATCGTTCCCGTCTCGACCGCGGAAGTGGCCGAGTCGGCGAAGCTGCTGGAGAACATCTTCCGCTCCGTGAACATCGCGCTCGTCAACGAGCTGAAAGTCGTCTTCGAGCGGATGGGGATCAACGTCTGGGAAGTGATCGAGGCGGCGCGCACGAAGCCGTTCGGCTTCATGCCGTTCTAT